>DAINAT010000086.1:0-15505 GCA_036733305.1 Hyphomonadaceae bacterium | reverse complement strand
TCAACTATCCGATCCACACCATGCAATCATATGCAGGCGAGAGTGCAATACGCTGCACGTGTCGCTTGATCGAATGCGTGCGCCTAGAAGGCGAGGCCGACGGCCCGGGAAAGGTCTTCGAGGAGCTGCCCCTCGGACGTGACCTTGATGGTGTGCATTCCCATCTCGCGAGCGGGCTTCAGGTTGATACCGAGATCGTCGAGATACACGCACGTCTGCGGCTTCACGTTCAGCGCATCGCACATCATCTGGTAGATACGCGGATCGGGCTTGCGCACACCGGCCTTGGAACTTTCGATGACGTGGTCGAACTGAGCGAAGACTTCGGCGACCTGCTTTGCCTTGTCGCTTGAGGACGACATGCCGGCGCCCTTGCCAGTGGGCGCATTGTTGGTGATGCAGCCAACCTTGAAGCGCGCCTTGCAGGCAAAGAAAGCGGCGACCACGGCCGGGCGCAAATCGCCCGAAAGCAGCGCCAGCACGTCCGCACCGCGAATGTCGTAACCGATAGCCTTCGCCTCCTCCGCGAAGAGAGTATCGAACGTGGCGGCGTCAACTTCCGAGCGCTCGATCCTGGCCCAGGCGTTGGTGTTCGGGTTCACCGAATTGATCTGGCGGATGATATCGTTCGGCAGACCGCGTTCGCGCTCATAGCGGTTGAAAGCATCAAACGGCGAGGTCGTGAACACGCCACCGAAATCCCAGATGACTGCTTCGACCGCCATGTTGCGTGCTCCCTTAAAAGGTCCCGGCGGGGATAGCAGCCCCTGCCCTCAACGCAATGCTCGCAAACGAAAAGGGCTCACAAACGAAGAGAGGCCACAAACAAAACGGCGCCCCCCCTTTGGAGAGCGCCGCCTGTTGTTCGGTCTGTCAGAAAGACCTCGCGGGACTAGCCCTGCGGGTTCTTCGGATCAGGCGTTTCGAATTCCTGCGGACCCGGTTCGTGGCCACGGACGATGACGCCCTTGGCCAGATTGGAGTTCCACATGCCGTAAGCAAAGTAGACGACCACGGACCCAGCCATGAACCAGGCGAAGAACATCAGCACGCGTGCTTCCACGGTGGTGATGAGCCAGATGCACGACACGATGCCGAGGATCGGCAGGACCGGGTAAAGCGGAACCTTGAAGCCGCGCGGCAGGTTCGGCTGCGTTTTGCGCAGGAACATGACCGTCAGGCAGACCACCGCGAAGGCGGCCAGCGTTCCGACCGAGGTAAGGTCACCCAGCGTGTTGATGTCGAAGATCGCAGCAGCGCCGGCGACAAGGACGCCGACCAGTAGCGTGTTGATCCACGGCGTCTTGAACTTCGAGTGCACTTTCGCGAACGGCTTGGGCAGCAGGCCGTCGCGCGCCATCGTGTAGAAGATGCGGGTTTGGCCATACATCAGAACGAGGATCACCGAAGTGAGACCCGTGATGGCGCCAACCTTCACGATCTTCGCGAAGATGCTCCACTCCGGCCCGAGCGCGTTGACCGCCACGGCGACCGGGTCCGGCACGTTCAGCTCCTTGTAGTTGACCATCATGGTCAGAACCCAGGAGACGAGCATGTAGAGAACGGTGCAGACTACGAGCGAGCCGATGATGCCGATCGGCAGGTCGCGCTTGGGGTTCTTGGCTTCCTGGCCAGCGGTCGAGACAGCCTCGAAGCCGATGTAGGCGAAGAACACGATGGATGCGGCTCGCGCCACGCCGTCAAAGCCGTACTTACCCGGGCCTTCGTTTTCCGGGATGAACGGCACCCAGTTCTGCGACGTTTCCGAGAAGTGAGTCAGCACGAAGAAACCACCGATCAGGATGACCGCAATAATCGTGGTCATCTTGATAGCGACGATGATGTTGTTGAACTTCGCCGATTCCGAGATGCCGACGACGAGCAGGACGGTGAGCGCCAGCACGACGAGCGCAGCCGGCAGGTTCATGACGGCAGCAGCCGTCGTTCCATCAGGGAGCGTGACCGCATGACCGAACGGCGCAGATAATGTCGCTGGAATGACTATCCCGAAATCCGCCAACAAGCTGACGACATACCCCGCCCAGCCCACAGCGACGACGGACGCCGCCAAGCCGTATTCAAGCAGAAGCAAAGCACCCATCAGCCAGGCAGCGCCTTCGCCGAGAGTCGCGTAGGAATAGGTATAGGCTGAACCGGAAACCGGCAGGGCCGACGCGAGTTCGGCGTAGCAGAGGCCGGCAAGCGCGCAGATCACACCGGCGATGACGAAGGACAGGATGACTGCGGGGCCGGCGTGAAGTGCAGCAGCCGAACCCGTCCGCACGAAGATACCGGCGCCGATAATGCAGCCGATGCCCAGCAGGACCAAGTTTAGAGCGCCTAGTGTCTTTTTTAGCTCACTCGCTCCGTATTCGGTCTGAATCTGCTCGACCGACTTACGGGCAAGCAGCTGCCCTATTCCTTTAGCCATACAAGTCCCTCCGCCGCGATGTCCGCAGACCCGCCGTTTGTGGACAGGACGTTAGCTAGACATGCTCAACGCCGCAACAGTTCCTGTTTAGCCAATGGATAAGCAAGGTTCAGCGCTCGCAAAGGCTGGTCCAGGCACTTTCGTGCTCAGATATCAATCGTGCCGGGGTCGTTTGCGCGTCGCCACGGTCCCTGATAGCGCGGATCGTGACGGCGGCGGCGATCGGGGCCAAAATAGCCTTGGGCCTCGATGAAGGGGCGGCGGCGTTCGATAACCGCGTTAATCCGATTGGCCACGTCGACCGCCCGGACAGGCTTGACGAGGAACTCATCGACACCCGCATTGATCGCGTCGATCACGCGCTTCCGCTCGGAATATGCAGTGATCATGATGATTGGAACATAACGGCTTGCGCTATGCGGATCGAGCCGGACCCGCCTGCAGAAATCGAGGCCGTCGAGCCCCCCAAGCTTGAAGTCCACAAAGGCGATATCGATGTAACCGGCGGCGACATGAGCCACCGCTTCATTGGTGTCGGCGGCTTCTTCGATCCGGCGCACGCCGAAGCTGGCGAGGATTACCCGCACCAGTCCGCGCATATGCGCATTGTCGTCCAGGATCAGCGCGGAAACGCTTTCCAGTGCCATTCGAGATTGTCCCAGACCGCCTCGACGAGGCGGACACTTCTGCTCACGCTATTTCGAAACGTCCTCAGAATAGGCAAGTTTTCCCGGCGCTATTGCTGGATACCGCTCTAGACCGTTCGTTTTCCAAGACAAGCGCAATTCCATGTAATGGGCCCCAAGTTGAGTGCGCACCTGCGACAAGACAGATCAGTATCATATCGTGCCATAACAGGGTGTATTTTAGCCTGGCCGACCTCTCAAAAGACCTGACGCGGTGGTCGAGTTTGGCTTAGAGAGACACCTCGGAAGCCAGCCGGGCGCTGGCAAAACGGGAAGAGCGCGTGAGTCCCACACACGATCAAATTGTCCAACTTTCGCGTGGCCGGGTTCTGGTCGTCGGCGACGTCATGGTCGACCATTACGTATCTGGACGGGTCAGCCGAGTTTCGGACGAAGCGCCTGTGCCAATCATCCAAGTGAGCGATGAACGCTGGACCGCCGGGGGCGCAGCGAACGTGGCGGCGAACGTGGCGGCCCTCGGCGGCACGGCCATGCTGATTGGCGTAACCGGGGCTGATGCGGCTGCCTCGACCCTGGCAGGCACATTGTCCGCGCTATCGAGCTCAATCGAAACGCATCTGGTGACCGAGCCGACCCGACCGACAACCATCAAGACACGCTATATGGGTAGCCAGCACCAGATCGTGCGGGTCGACCGGGAGAACCCGGGACCAATCGAGCGCGCGACCGAGGACCGGCTGATCACAGCGGTCGACCTGCTAGCAGGCGATTGCGATGTCATCATGGTGTCCGACTACGCCAAGGGCGCCCTGACCGATCGCGTGCTCGCCGCGATCATGGCAGCGGGCAAGACTGCTGGCGTCCCGGTCATTGTCGATCCAAAGCGCAATGACTGGAGCGCATATCGCGGCGCGTCGATCATCACGCCAAACCGCAAGGAGTTACAGCTTGCAACGCATGCGGTGTGCGGGTCGGATGCGGAATGCCGTGCCGCGAGCGATATCGCCATGGCGACGACGGGCGCGGCGATCCTTCTGACGCGATCCGAACACGGAATGTCGTTGTTCCGGCTGGAGGTTGAGCCGGTGCACCTGGCTGCGAAGGCGCGCGAAGTCTTCGATGTTTCCGGCGCGGGCGACACGGTCGCGGCGGCGGTCGCACTGGGCGTTGCGAGCGGGTTGCCGCCGGAAGTTGCCATGCAGATCGCAAACGTGGCGGCGGGAATCGTGGTTGCCAAACGCGGCACAGCAACGGCGACGCCGGCCGAGTTGCTGGCCGAAATCGGTGCGGGGCAGCGCGGACTGGGCGGCGCACCAGGCGCCCTATCCCTGAACGACGCAAAACGGCTGCGCGAGACATGGGCGCGCGAAGGCCTATCGGTCGGCCTTACCAATGGTTGCTTCGACATCCTGCATGCAGGGCATGTGTCGCTGCTGCGTCAGGCGGCGGCGGCCTGCGACCGGCTGATCGTGGCGCTGAACACGGATGCCTCGGTGAGTGCGCTGAAAGGCCCGGAGCGTCCGGTGCAAGCTGAAGGCGCGCGGGCGGCTGTGATGGCGGCGGTCAGGGGGGTCGACGCGGTCGTACTCTTTGGCGAGCAAACGCCGCTTGAGGTCATTACCGAGCTGCAACCCGATGTCCTGATCAAGGGCGCCGACTATACCGAGGATCAGATCGTCGGTGCGGACATTGTGCTAAGCCGGGGCGGGCGGATCGTGCGAGCGACGCTGGTCGATGGACAATCCACGACGAAAATCATCGAAAGATCGCGTCGGCCTGTAAACAGTTAACACGGTCTCCATAGCTGCATTCTAGTCACGGTCTAAGCCCTGCATATGCTGCGGCAATCGACTTGACTTCAGCGCTACCGGGACCGCTAACCATGCTGGACGGGATTTGCGTTCAGACCTGAGAGGGATGCGTTATGCGCGTGACGATGATCGGGGCCGGTTATGTTGGCCTGGTGTCTGGCGCCTGCTTTGCCGACTTCGGCCATACGGTCATCTGCGTGGACAAGGACCCGAGCAAGATCGAGCGCCTCGAGAAGGGCGTCATGCCGATCTACGAGCCGGGTCTGGCTGAGCTGGTCGCATCCAACGTCAAGGAAGGCCGGTTGTCGTTCTCGCTCGATGCACGTGAGGCGATCAAGAGCGCTGATGCCGTGTTCATCGCCGTAGGCACGCCCTCGCGCCGTGGCGATGGCCATGCGGACCTCTCCTACGTCTATGCGGCGGCCAAAGAGATCGCCGAGCACATGGACGGCTTTACCGTCGTGGTGACGAAGTCGACTGTACCGGTTGGTACGGGCGACGAGGTTGAAGAGATCATCCGCAAGACCAACCCGAATGCCCAATTCGCTGTGGTCTCCAACCCGGAATTCCTGCGCGAAGGCGCGGCCATCTCCGACTTCAAGCGCCCGGACCGCGTCGTTGTCGGCACCGACAATGAAGACGCGCGCGAGCGCATGCGCGAACTCTATCGTCCCCTCTTCCTCAACGAGACGCCGATCCTGTTCACGGAGCGCCGTACGTCCGAGCTGATCAAGTACGCCGCCAACGCCTTCCTGGCTGTGAAGATCACCTTCATCAACGAGATGGCGGACCTTTGCGAGAAGGTCGGCGCCAACGTCCAGGACGTCTCGAAGGGCATCGGTCTCGACAACCGTATCGGCAAGAAGTTCCTGCATGCCGGCCCCGGCTATGGCGGCTCATGCTTCCCGAAAGACACGCTGGCGCTCACCAAGACCGCCAATGACAATGGCAGCCCGGTCCGCATCGTCGATACGGTCGTGCAGGTCAATGAAGCCCGCAAGAAAGCCATGGCCGATCGCGTCATCAAGGCTGCTGGCGGCAGCGTGAAGGGCAAGACGATTGGCGTGCTGGGTCTCGCCTTCAAGCCCAACACCGACGACATGCGCGACGCGCCCTCGCTCGACATCATCCCCGCCCTGCAGGCAGCCGGCGCACGCATCAAGGCGTACGATCCGGAAAGCATGCACGAAGCCGCCAAGCTTCTCACCGACGTCGATTTCTGCGATGGTCCGTACCATGCCATCGACGGCGCAGACATCATGGTGCTGATCACCGAGTGGGACCAGTTCCGCGCCCTCGATCTCGACCGCGTGAAGAAGCTGCTCAAGACGCCAACCGTCGTGGACCTGCGCAACGTCTATCAACCCGCAGACATGAAACGCCGCGGGATCAACTATTCCAGCGTGGGACGGCCGTAGAACTACGGCAGTTCACACCGGGAACACGGGGACAAGATGACCAGATCCAGCTCACTTCTAGAGAACCGCGCGCTGGTAACCGGCGGTTCGGGCTTCCTCGGCTCGCACCTCTCCGACCGCTTGATCGCCCGCGGACAGGATGTGCTGTGCGTCGACAACCTTTTCACAGGGCAGAAGCGCAACGTCGCCCACCTCCACGGCAACCCGAAATTCGAGTTCCTGCGCCATGATGTGACGCTGCCGCTGTTCGTGGAGGTCGATCAGATCTGGAACCTCGCTTGCCCCGCCAGCCCGATCCACTACCAGCACGATCCGGTGCAGACGACGAAGACGTCTGTCCATGGCGCGATCAACATGCTCGGCCTTGCCAAGCGCGTTGGCGCGAAGATCCTCCAGGCTTCAACCTCGGAAGTCTATGGTGATCCGTCTGTGCACCCACAGCCGGAAGAATACTGGGGCAACGTCAACCCGATCGGCACGCGCTCCTGCTACGACGAGGGCAAGCGCTGCGCCGAAACGCTGTTCTTCGATTATCACCGCCAGCACAAGCTGCGCATCAAGGTTATGCGGATCTTCAATACCTACGGCCCGCGTATGCACCCGAATGACGGGCGCGTGGTGTCGAATTTCATCGTGCAGGCGCTTCAGGGCAAGGACATCACCATTTATGGCGATGGCCTGCAAACGCGCTCGTTCTGCTATGTCGATGATCTGATCGAGGGCATGATTCGCCTGATGGATACGGGCGATGACGTCACCGGCCCCATCAATATCGGCAACCCGGGCGAGTTCACGATGATCGAACTGGCCGAGACAGTGCTCAAGCTGGTCGGCTCGAACTCCAAGCTTGTCCGCATGCCGCTACCTTCGGATGACCCCAAGCAGCGCAAACCCGACATTACCAAGGCCAAGAATATCCTCGGCTGGGAGCCGAAGGTTCAGCTCGAGGACGGCCTCAAGGAAACGATCGCTTATTTCCGTAAGCTCCTGAACGAGTAACGGAGACCCACGTGGCGCTGCCTTACCGCGACACCATCCACAAGTGGATGCTCGACACGACCCTGCCCTGGTGGGCCGCGCATGGGGTCGATCACGAACTTGGCGGCTATGTCGAGCAAGTGACGCCTGATGGACGCGATGCACAGATCGCATTCAAGCGCACGCGCGTCACGGCGCGCCAGATCTACGTTTTCTCACACGGATATCTGCTGGGGTTCAAACCAGGACTGGAGCTTGCCCGGCATGGCGTGGACTACCTGATCAACAAGGCGTGGAACGGACCGGACAATGGCTTTGCCCGCAAACTGACGCGCGAAGGCGCGCCGCTTGATCCAACGCCCGATCTCTACGACCATGCCTTCGTTCTGTTTGCATTGTCGTGGCATTACCGCGCCAGCGGCGACGCCACCTCGAAAGAGTGGATGCATCGCGCGCTCGACTATATCGAAGGCCATATGCGTGTCGCAGGTGGCGAAGGCTTCTGGCATGAGCTGCCACCCACGGGTTGGCGTCAGCAAAACCCACACATGCACCTGACCGAAGCTTGCCTCGCAGCCTTTGAGGCAACCGGCGAAGATCGTTTTGCAGATCTCGCGAAGAAGATCGTGAGCGTGTTCACGTCGCGCTTCTTCGATACGCAATCGCAGACGCTCGCCGAGTATTTCACCGAAGATCTCGCGCGCGCACCCGGCGACGACGGCCGGATTATCGAGCCGGGTCACCAGCTTGAATGGTCATGGATACTCAATGCCTGCCGCAAGCAACTTGGCTTGCAACTCGCTCCGCAAATCCGGGCGCTTGCGAATTTCGCCGAGACGCACGGCGTTGATCCCGCGAGCAAGATAACGTTCAATAGCGTACGCGATGACGGCTTGCCGATAGATCGCGCTTCGCGCACCTGGCCAAACACGGAGCGGATCAAGGCGGCGATCGCTCTCTACGAACTGGATGGCGTTGACCCGTCGGCCACAATCGAATCCTCCGCCGCCCTGCTATTCGACCGCTATCTTGGCCGCACGCTTCCGGCCACATGGATCGATCTGGTCGATGCAAATGGAAAGCCGGTTCCCGGCAACGCCCCTGCATCGACACTTTACCACGTGTTTCTGGCCTTTGCCGAAGTGCTGCGGGTCAGCGACCAAACCTAATTGGCGAGCCGCCGGCGAACCTCTTCAGCAATAGCCAACGAGCTGGTTAGACCGGGTGATTCAATTCCGAACAGGTTTAAGAGACCTGCATGGCCGTGCAGCTCGGGACCATCAATGCGGAAGTCTTGTGTAGGCTCGCCAGGGCCGGAAAGCTTTGGACGACAGCCCGAATAATCAGGCGTGATCGCATCGTCCGGCAGGCCGGGCCAATAACGGCGTATGGCGTCATAAAATAAAGCCGACCGGCGCGGATCTACGCGGTAATCGATTTCGGCGGGATCGGACGTTGATAGCCATTCCACGTCTGGCCCGAAACGCATCCGCCCGGCAAGATCGAGCGTCACGTGCACGCCGAGACCCCCATCAACGGGGGCGGGATAAATGAGACGCGTGAAGACGGGCTTTGTCGCGCAACCGAAGTAGTTGCCCTTCGCCAGCACTCGCTTCGGAATCAGAGCGCCATCATAGCCTTCGATGCTGTGTGCAATGCTCTGCGCGTAAAGTCCGGCGCTATTGATCAACCTCTGGCAGGAAATAGCACCGGCATCTGCACCGCCAGTGATCACCTTGTAACCGCCCTGCCCCAAGTGTTCGATCCGTTCCACCGACGTGTTGAAGGCGATCACGCCGCCATGGTCTTCGATTTCTCCCTGCAGGGCGAGCATGTAGCCATGGCTATCGACGACGCCCGTTTCTGGCGACCATAGCGCCGCTGCACACGACAGCTCGGGCTCCCACGCCATCGCCTTCGCGCCTGATATCAGCTCAAGATTTTCGACACCGTTTTGAAGGCCCGTCGCGTGGACCGCTTCGATCTTGCGCGCCTCCTCGTCTGACGTTGCGACGATCAGCTTGCCGCGTTTCTGGTAAGGCACACCCCGCGCCTCGAGATAGGTATAAAGCTTGCGCCTGCCCGCCACGCACAGGCGATGACGCAGACTACCGGAGGGATAATACATGCCGGCGTGGATGACTTCGGAATTGCGGGATGATGTCTGCGTGCCGATGGCGCCCGCAGCTTCCAGCACGACCACCTCGTGGCCGGAACGTGCGAACTCGGCAGCCGCGGCAAGGCCGATTACCCCTGCACCTATGACGAGGACGTCGACGTCCATTAACCTTTGGCTCCCAAACTGCCCGTCCGATTGGGCAAATTCACGTGTAACCGGCAAATCTGGAAAGGCAGTTTCCGGATAATTACCTCTGACAGCGTATAGCCTGCATTGAGACGCGATACGGGCGATGATAAGCGCTTAAGAGATGGCCGAGTTCAACAACATCTACGCGCACGGCTTCGTACGGACGGCTGCGGCCAGCCCGCGGGTTCACCTGGCTGATCCCGCCTCGAACGCGCGCGAGACGATCGAGCTGATGCGTAAGGCCGACAAGGCTGGCGCCGCTCTGATTGTATTCCCGGAACTGGGTCTGTCTGGTTACACGATCGACGATCTACACCTCCAATCCACCCTGCTCGCGTCCGTTCTGGAAGCCATCGCGAAGGTAAAAGATGCCAGTCGGTCATTGGCGCCGGTTGTTGTTGTCGGCGCGCCCATTCAGGTTGGGTCGGGCGTACACGGCTGTGCGGTCGTGATCCATCGCGGCGCGATCCTTGGCGTCGTGCCCAAGACCTATCTGCCAAACTATCGCGAGTTCTATGAGAAGCGTCAGTTCGCCATGTCGACTGACGCGGTCGTCGATCAGATCGTGCTGGCGGGCGAGACTGTTCCCTTCGGCGCTGATCTTTCCTTCGAAGCAAGCGACGTGGACGGCTTCACGCTGGCCGTCGAGATTTGTGAAGACATGTGGGCGCCGGTTCCGCCCTCGACCTTTGCAGCGCTGGCAGGGGCCAACATCATCGCCAACCTGTCTGCATCCAACATCACGATCGGCAAGGCAGCCGAGCGCGACATGCTCTGCATATCGCAATCCGCGCGCACCGCATGTGGCTACATTTATTCTGCAGCGGGCTACGGCGAATCCACGACAGATACGGCGTGGGATGGTCAGCTCGCGGTCTATGAGCTGGGCAGCAAGATCGCGGAGTCCGATCGCTTTGCCGATCAATCTGCCCTGCTCGTTGCAGACATTGATGTCGCTCGCATTGCGCAGGATCGCATCCGGAATGGCACATTCCGCGATACCGCACGCAACCACAAAGCAAACCTGAAACGCCGCCGGATCAGCTTCACCGCCGCGCCCGATCGTACGGCAAAGCTACAGCTCACGCGCAAGATCGACCGCTTCCCGTTCGTGCCGGATGACGAGGCCCTGCTCGATCAGGATTGCTTCGAAGCCTACAACATACAGGTTCAGGGGCTGCGCCGCCGCCTCGAAGCCTCCGGAATAAAGAAAGCAGTGATCGGCATTTCGGGCGGACTCGACTCGACCCAGGCGCTGCTCGTAACCGTGCGTGCATTCGACCTGATGGGCGCCAAGCGCGCCAACATCATCGGCGTCACCATGCCCGGCTTTGCGACCACGGAAGGTACAAAGTCCAAGGCTCACGCCTTGATGAAGGAGCTGGGCATCGACGCCCGAGAAGTCGACATCAAGCCGATGGCGAACCAGATGCTCGCCGATCTCGAACATCCCTACGCCAAGGGCAAAAAAATCTACGACATCACCTTCGAAAACGTGCAGGCCGGCCTGCGCACCGACTACCTCTTCCGTCTCGCCAACAAGGAAGGCGGGATGGTTGTCGGCACGGGCGATCTGTCGGAGCTTGCCCTCGGCTGGTGCACCTATGGCGTCGGCGATCACATGAGTCATTACAACGTCAACAGCGCAGTGGCGAAAACGCTGATCCAGCACCTGATCCGCTGGAGCGCCGCGAGCGGACTCTACTCGCCAAGCGCATCAGACGTGATGCGCGCCATTCTGGATCAGGAAATCTCGCCGGAATTGGTCCCGGCGGGCGCGGACGGCAAGATCCAATCAACCGAAGACACGATCGGCCCCTACAACCTGCACGACTTCTTCCTGAACCAGACGATCCGCTGGGGAGCATCCCCTTCACGTATCGCCTTCCTTGCACATGCAGCCTGGGGCGACGCCAAGACCGGCCAGTGGCCCGCGCATACGGCTGGCAAGGATCGCGTCGCCTACGACATGCCGACCATCGTCAAATGGCTTGAGGTGTTCGCAAAGCGCTTCTTCCAGACCAGCCAGTTCAAGCGTTCCGCAGTACCGAATGGCCCCAAAGTCACCTCCGGCGGCGCCCTTTCCCCGCGCGGCGACTGGCGCATGCCCAGCGACTCCAGCCCGGCTCCGTGGCTGGAGGACATCGCGAAACTGAAGACGCAGCTGGGTTTGAAAGGCTAACACCCCGGAACCTTGCCTTTTCGGCCCCTCTGATACATGAGGGGCCAGCTTGCACTCGTAGCTCAGCTGGATAGAGCGCTGCCCTCCGAAGGCAGAGGTCACAGGTTCGACTCCTGTCGAGTGCGCCAGCCTTCCCCGAAACCCATGAATTTGACGGCGTGACGGCGCCTGCGCGATCTGCGAGTTATAACGACGCGCCCGGGCCGGGCCGCCAACTGGATTGCGCGATGACTTACTGGAAAGCTGCCGTCCTTGCCTTTGCGACTTTGACGGCTTGCAGCGATGAGAAGCCGGCCGCCCAGACCGCAACGCCGCAGGTCGAAGCCCCGCCGAAGCCGGCCATCTGGAAGATCTCGGACGCCGACACCACCGTTTACATGTTCGGCACCGTCCACGTCCTGCCGCCGACGCTGACCTGGCATTCGCCGGCCGTCGACAAGGCGATGGAGGAAGCGAAGGCTGTTTACTTCGAAACTGATACCGAGGGCGATCCGATGATGTTCCGCGAGATCGTGGAACGGCTCGGCAAGTATGAACCGTCGCAGCGCCTGTCCGATCGGTTGAGCCTTGAAGACCTCGAAAAGCTCAAGGCTGCGCTCGCCAAGCTTGATCTGCCGCTGATCGCACTGGAATCGATGCGCCCCTGGTATGCCGGCATCGTCATCAGCGAAGCGGTGGTTCGCCGCGCCGGATATGATGTGACGTCCGGCGTTGAAAGCGTGCTGCGGCCTGCGGCTGAAGCCGAGGGCAAGGAGATCCGCTTCCTGGAGACGATCGAGGAGCAGATGGCCTCATTCGCCACCCTGCCCGAGAATGTTCAGGTGCGCTTCCTTACCGGAGGCATCGAGCAGATCGACAGCGCGACCGAGGAGCTGGGCAATCTGGTTAACGCGTGGAAGGCCGGTGATGTCGATGCGCTCACCCGGCTGCTGATCGACGACGACCTCGCCGTCATTCCGGAACTGTATGATGCTCTGCTGAAGCACCGGAACGCCAACTGGACGCCTGAAATCGACGCCCTGATGAAATCGGAGACGGGCACATTCCTGATCGCCGTTGGCGCGGCCCACCTGATCGGCAAGGATAGCGTCATCGCCATGCTGGAGCCGCTGGGTTACCGCGCGGAACGGATTCAGTAGGCTCTCGGGCTGGCCTGCCCCCGGGGTCCGGTCGATCCCCGGATTCCCCTTCCAGGCGCTTGGTGCGTCTCGGTTTCGCACATCAGGCGAAAAGGCTGTGCCGTGCCTTTCCCAAGGGTTAAGGGCCGTTAACCATAAAATTGATCGCGCGACGGGGGAATTGCGGCGCCGCACCTCAATCGGCTCCGGGCGGAACCCGGCCCTTTCCTTGCTGACCGTAACCGCAAACGGACGCTTGGAGACCATCAAATGCCAATTTCGGACAGCGTGAAGCTGCATGGGAAGGTAACCATCTTCCATCCGACCCTGGTGAACCTTTACGGGTGCGAGGTCGGTGACGGCTCGCGCATCGGCGCCTTTGTCGAGATCCAGAAGGGCGCCTTCATCGGCGAACGCTGCAAGATTTCCTCGCACACCTTCGTCTGCGAAGGCGTGACGATCGAGGACGAGTGCTTCATCGGCCACGGCGTCATGTTTACCAATGACCGCTTCCCGCGCGCCACCAACCCGGATGGCTCGCCGCAGTCTGACGCTGACTGGACCCTCGAACTGACGCGCGTGAAGCGTCAGGTCTCCATCGGCTCAAACGCAACCATCGTCTGCGGCATCACGATCGGCGAAGGCGCCCTGATCGCGGCCGGCGCGGTGGTGACGAAAGACGTTCCCGATTTCGCGGTCGTCGCGGGTTGCCCGGCCAAGGTGCTGGGCGATGTCCGCACCATGGCGGCCGACAAGAAAACTCAAGCTTTGAATGGCGTTGTTGAAAAGGTAGTGGGCTAATGACCGCCAATACTGAAAAGAAAGCGGCCAAACCCCGCAAAAAGACGATCGCCGCAAACGGTCCGGCGACCGAGGTCCTGTCGGGCCCGCGCGTCGAACCGAAGCGCGAGACCCTGAACATCGGCGTCATCGGCTACGGCTACTGGGGCCCCAACCTGGTCCGCAACTTCGCGGAACTCTCGGACGCCCGCGTCCACACCGTCGCCGACCTGAACCCGAAATCGCTGGAAGTCGTCAAGAAGCGCTTCCCCGCCACGAACGTCACGACCGACGCGCAGGCGATGATCCGCGACCCGGAAATCGACGCCGTCGCCATCGCGACCCCGGTCTCGACCCACTTCTCGCTCGCCATGGCCGCCCTGAAAGCCGGCAAGCACGTCTGGCTCGAAAAGCCGATGACGGAAACCTCTATGCAGGCCCGCGCGCTGATCGAGGAAGCCAACAAGCGTGGCCTCACCCTGCACGTCGACCACACTTTCGTTTACACCGGCCCGGTGAAGAAGATGCGCGAGATGGTCCAGAACGGCGATCTCGGCAAGACGCTCTACTACGACTCAACCCGCATCAATCTCGGCCTCTTCCAGCGAGACGTTAACGTGATCGCGGACCTCGCCGTCCACGACTTCTCGATCCTGGACTACGTGTTCGAGCAGCACCCCGTCGCCGTTTCCGCCTCGGGCATCAATCACTACCCGGGAACGCCGGAAAACCTGGCCTTCATCACTCTGTTCTATGAAACCGGCTTCATCGCCCACGTTAACGTCTCGTGGCTGGCGCCCGTCAAAGTGCGCTCAATCCTGATCGGCGGCACCGAAAAGATGATCACTTTCGACGAACTTCAACCGTCCGAGAAACTGAAAATCTACGACAAGGGCGTATCGTTCACGGATGACCCGGCAAAGATCAACGAAATGCGCGTCGGCTATCGCGCCGGCGACATGTGGGCGCCGAAAGTCGACGGCTCCGAAGCGCTGCTCGTCGAGGGCAAGCACTTCGTCGACTGCATCCGCACCGGCAAGACCCCGATCTCGAATGGCGAGTTCGGGTTCCGCATGGTCGAGCTGATCGAAGCCGCCACTGCCTCCATGCGGGGCCGCGGCGAAACCATCCACCTCCCCCGTAAATCGAGCAAGTGAGCTAGGCCACCATGGGCGTCCCGTTCGTCGATCTCAAAGCACAGTACCACTCCATCAAGGCGGAGATTGACGCCGCCCTGATCGGCACGATGGAATCGTGCGCCTTCACGCTTGGGCCGGAAGTCGCCGCGCTCGAGAAAGACTTCGCAGTTTATGCCGGCACGAACTTCGCCGCCGGCGTCAACAACGGCACGTCCGCCCTGCACCTTGCTCTTCTCGCCGCCGGCGTCGGCCCGGGCGACGAAGTGATCACGGTCCCCTTCACCTTCATCGCCTCGGCCTCGGCCATCCACTACACGGGCGCAAAACCGGTGTTCGTGGACATCGACCCCGTCACCTTCACGATGGACCCGGCCGCGATCGAAGCCGCCATCACGCCGCGCACCAAGGCTATCGTCCCGGTTCACCTGTTCGGCCAGATGGCCGACATGGAGCCGATCATGGCGATCGCGAAGAAGCACAACCTGTTCGTGCTGGAAGACGCAGCCCAGGCTCACGGCGCCGAATACAACGGCAAGCGCGCCGGCTCCTTCGGCGACGCCACCGGCTTCTCGTTCTATCCGGGCAAGAACATGGGCGCCGCGGGCGAAGGCGGCATGACCGTCACCCCGCACGCCGAAATCAACCGCAAGGTCCGCATGCTGCGCGACTGGGGCGCGGAGAAGAAATATCATC
>DAINAT010000085.1:0-15679 GCA_036733305.1 Hyphomonadaceae bacterium | reverse complement strand
GGAAGTACATCATCTCCTGGTGCGACTGCTCGCCGGTGCGGACCACGTCGTTGTAGGAGGCGATGGGCGAACCTTCGCTATCCTTGTTCGAGGCGTTGAGCTTCTTGTTGTTCGTCGAGTTGTCGAACACCCAGGTCGCAATCAGCTTGGTGCCTTTCTTGATGAGGATCGGCTCAATCGGATCGTAATCGCGCTGCCAGTTGAAGTCGTACTTCGGCAGGCTGAGAAGCATCGACTCCTTGCCGTCGGCATCCTTCTGCATCAGCTCGACGTGGTAGCCGCGGTAATGCGAGTGCGGATACAGGGTGTAGATGTACATGTCCGCCGGCGTCGTGATGTAGGCGACTTCCTTGTGGCGGGCTTCGCCAGCCGGAATCTGCAAGCCGAAGTCGAAGACCACGGTGGAGCGCTTGATGTACTTCGGCGGCGCTTTCAGCGTGTAGAAGCCGACCTGCGTCTTGTCGGTCGAGGCCTTGCCCGTCGTTGTGTAGTGCATCTGGAAGTTCAGCTTGCCGCCGCCCGGCACGGGAGCGCCCGCGTCCTTGGCGATGAGCTGGGCTTCGGCGCCCGGCGTGTACGAGCCGACCGAACCGCCCGGGATCTTGGATTTGGGCAGTTTCGGATCCGGCACGTGGTTCGACACGACGTGGTGCAGGACGGTGCGGTCACCCGGCTTGATCGAGATCGCGCGCAGCCAGGTGTCCTCGGTGAACGGGTTCGGGACCTTCTGGTTCTGGTATTCCACGATGCCGGCGGCCGGCACGTTGAACGCAGGCAGATCAACGATCACGTCGGGTTTGCCGAGGTAAGTCGGCCATTCCGGAGCTTCGCCAGCCTTGGTCTTGAGGAAGTCCTCGCCCGTGCCGCGCGGCGCGCCAGCTTCGATCCAGTGGATCAGGGTCTTGGTCTGCGCGGCCGTCAGGCCCTGGTCGTTCTGGAAGTGGCCGATATGCGGGTCGGCGAAGTAGGGAGGCATCCGTTCCGCGCGCACCGACTCGCGGATCATCGGCGCCATCGTTTTCACGACATCATAGCTGTCCATCGCGAAGGGGGCGATGCCGCCCTTCTGGTGGCAGGTCACGCACTTGTCCTGCAGGATGGCGGTCACGTCCTTCGAGTACGAGATGTTCTTGAACTCGGCGGATTTGGCGCGTTCCGGGAAGGCGATGGTCGCGCCGGATTTCACTTCAACGCGTGCGTTGGCGACAGCCTTGCCGGCGACCACGGAGTCGATAGCCGCAGCGGTCTGCGCGAGCGGGCCGTGATAGGCGATCTTGAAGCCGCTTTTCGGGTCAACGACGAAGATCTCGCCTTCGCGTTGCACGCCCAGCGACTCGCCGACAAGCTGCAGCTCGTCCACGAGGATCGGTATGTCAAAGCTCTGGGCTTTCGCCTCGACGGCTGCGGCATCGCGCGAGTCCTTCGAGTTGATCATGTAGAAGAGGACGCCCTGGTCCTTGTAGGCGGCCTTCAGCTTCTCAAGCTCGCTAGCCGATTTGCGCGACACGTCCGAGCCATTGATCTGGCTCATCAGGACGATCGCCTTGGCGTCCTTGAAGTAGTGAAGCTCGTGGGCCAGCCGGGTGTGGTCGGTCAGCTGAAAGTTGTCGGCCCGCTCGGGCACCGAAACCGTGATTGACGGGGCAGGGGCGGCAATGGCGGAGACGCCGATTACCGTCGCAACGCCCGCAATGGCCAACGCCATTGTTGAAGCGAGCAGAACACGTTTCATTCTTATTCTCCCGGGAAGGCTCTTCAGGACCTGTAATTGTGATTACTACGGGTTTTCATGCCAAATTTCAACGGCAGCCAGCTTCCCTTAGCGCGCGATTGCTGGGTTCGCGGATAACGATTGTGCTACTTGACGCTTACGGAAGCCGCCGGGGAGGTGTTCCGGCGATACGATAGACCGTCGCAAGTCGCTCAGGCGTGAGAACCGAGGCTGGGGCGGCATCGGCGACGATGCGGCCGGAATCCATCAGGACAAGGCGGTCCATGAAGCGCTCGGCGAGGGCGAGATCGTGGATCACGGCCAGCACACCGCAGCCGTTTCTGGCCCGTTCGCGCAGGATCTCCATGACATGGAGCTGGTGATAGGGGTCGAGGGCAGCGATGGGCTCATCGACCAGTAGCAACGGGGCTTCGACGGCCAATGCCCGCGCCAGCAGGATGCGCGTGCGCTCGCCCCCGGAAAGGACAGCGACGGGACGGTCGCGCAGGCCATTGCCATCGACCGCTTCAAGCGCGCGATCGACCGCCGCACGATCTTCGGGTGTGGGGCCGCCGAAACCGGTCTGGTGGGGATATCGGCCAAGCATGACGATGTCATGGGCGGGCAGGCGCCATTCGACGCGCCGTTCCTGAGGCAGGAATGCGACGGCCCGCGCACGCTCGCTGCCGGGCAGGGCGAGAAAGTCCTTGCCGTCGAGCATAATGTCGCCGGCAGATTTTTCGGTGATGCCGAGTATCGCGCGCAGCAGCGTGGATTTTCCCGCGCCGTTGGGTCCGATCAGTCCGACGAGTTCGCCGCCGGATATGTGGAGAGACGCACGCGACACCAGTTCGCGGCTACGGATCGAAACGCTGACACTTTTTGCTTCGAGCTTCACGACTCAAGCTCCGTCCGCGCGCGGAAGATCAGCCAGAGGAAGAAGGGTGCGCCGATCAGGGCGGTCAGTACGCCGAGCTTCAGTTCAGGCCCCAGCATGACAACGCGAACGAGAATATCCGCCGCCAGCAGAAGAGCGCCGCCGCCGAGCGCGCTCGCCAGCAGAAGCCGGCTGGGCGTGTGTCCGACCAGGGGACGAAGCAGGTGAGGCACGACGAGACCGATGAAGCCGATGCCGCCCGTGACAGCCGTTCCTGCGCCGACACTGATCGCGGTGCCAGTGATAACAAGCATGCGGGTACGGCCAAGATTGACGCCCAACCCCGCGGCCGCTTCCTCACCGAGGCTGAGAGCGTCAAGTGCGCGCACGGATGCGGCCAGCAGAAGCCATCCAAGAACCATCAACGGTCCTGCGAGCAGGAGGTGATCCATGCTGCGGTCCGTCACCGAGCCCATCAGCCAGAACATGATCTCGGCTGCGGCGTATGGATTCGGTGAAAGATTGAGCGCGAGCGACATCATCGCAGCGCACAGGCTTGATACGGCAACACCCGCCAGAACAAGCGTCAGCACGCCGCCACGCCGCGCGAGGCCTTGCAGCAGCAAGGCGCAAAGCAACGCCCCCAGAATACCCATCAAGGGCAGTGCGAGAGGTATCAGCGTGGAGATGCCTGTGTAGAGTGCGAGCACGGCGCCTAGCGAAGCTGCCGGCGACACGCCAATGACGCCCGGGTCGGCGAGCGGATTGCGCAGGAAGCCCTGCAGCGCCGCCCCAGCCATGCCGAGTGTCATGCCAACCAGCATGGCGAGAGCGGTACGGGGCAGGCGCACTTCGCGCATGATCATCCATGCGGTATCCGCCTTCCCATGGGCCATCATGTCAAAAAGCTCGAACGTGCCGGCCGTCGATGGGCCGACGATCATCGAGACGAAAGCCAGAAGGCCGACGAGCAAGGCGAGGCCTGCGATCAGCAGCGTGTAGGAGACAGGTGACTTCATTCGGCCACCTGTGCAGCCGCCGCCTTGCGCGCAGCGACCAGGATCTCGACGGCCCCAAGAACGCTTGGCGCTCCGCAGGTCGTATAGCGTTCGGGGATGGTGACTTGCGGTGTGCTTTCCACCATTGCACGCAGCGCCGGGTGGCGCAGCGCCATGGTCGACATGGAGGGCGGACTGGTCCACGGCGTCGCGGTGGAGATGAGCGCGGGTTGCACGGATAGAACCTCCTCCAGCGGCACGTTGCGGAAGCCGTCGAAACCCAGCGCCTGGCCAAGCGTGCGATAACCGCTGGCGTTGACGACATGGGTATAGAGTGTGTTCTCACCTGCGATGAAGTTGTTGACGCCGATGTCGGCGAACACGGGTCTTTCTCCAGGCGGGATCTGTGACTGGAGCTCAGCAAGCCGCGCGTCGAAGTTCGCGATGACTTTTTCGGCGCGCGCGGTTTCGCCAACGACTTCCCCAAGCTTGCGGATATTCGTGCGCATGTCGTCGAGCGTGTTCTCAGGGTCGAAAACAACAATATTGAAGCCGAGTTTGCGCAGCAGGCTCACCGCGGTTGTGGACGTGAAGCGGCCCGCCAGAATCAGGTCGGGCTCCTGCATCAGGATCTCTTCGGCGAGCCCGTGGTTTGTCTTCAGCCCGGAAGCGATCGCATTAAGGCCGAGGGGGGCGTTGATCGGCTGCTGCGAAAGATATGTGATCGAGGCGATGCGCGATGGATCGACCATGCGCATGAGTAGTTCGTCGGTACAGAGATTCATCGACACGATACGCTGCGGACGCGCTTGTGCGTCCGCAGCTCTCGTGATGTCAGCCATCCCGCAAAAGGCGAAAAGGCTCAAAGCAAAAGCGGCCACGTGTGTGCGCCAAGCAGTTCGGCGGCTCATGTGGCAGCTCGATTTCATCGATTCGTTTCCTCGCGGAATCTGATGCCGATGTAGAATGCCTGCGGGGCGCCCTTGAAGCCTATCACTTCCTGATAATCTTCGTCGGTCAGGTTCTCGACGCGACCGTAAAGCTCGACCGTGTCGTTTACCTGCCACGCCGCGCCGAACCGGACCAGCGTATAGGGATCGACGCGAGTGTCGAGGAAGGTGCCGAAATCAGTGTCGAGCATTTCGCCGTTGTAGGTCACGCCCAGATTGAGCTTCACCGGGCCGCCGCCGATGCGCCAGCCGGCGTCGATCGCCCCCTGGTGTTCAGGACGGCGAATTTCCGTGTTGGCCCCCTGGGTCGCATCGAGTTTGGTGTAGGAGCCCACAATGTCGATGTCGGCGGTCGGGCGGACGTTGAAGCTGGCTTCCCAGCCCGAGCGATCTGACTTGCTCGCCCGGTTCGCCGACGTCGCAAAATAGTCGGGAGCAGGGCCGTACGTGGTGTAGATTTCGTGTTCGAGCTTTGCTTCGAAATAGGTCAGATCGACCACAGCCATACCGTTGAAGAGCGTCTGCTCAACGCCGATGTCCCAGCCCTTCGATTCTTCCGGCACGAGATCGGGATTGCCGGTGAAGGTCGCCGGGCTGAAGCCGAACTGCTCGAAGAAGGTCGGGTTGGTGACGCCCGTTCCGTAGCTGGCGTGCGGGCGTGTGCCGGTCCCCGGAATAACCCATGAGCCTGCAACGCTATATGTATCGGCATCGTCGAAGGCATCGTTGTCGTCGTGACGGACGGTCGCGAAGACATAGAACTGTTCGGCAAACTCGCCGCGATACTGCCCGCCAATGCCGATCAGTTCGCGTGATTCATCGCGCGTGGTGAACGGGTCGCCATAGGTCTCTTTCTTGCTCGCGATGAAGCCGGTCACATAGTTGACGAAGCCAGGAGCGCCGAACTCGTAGGTCGATTCAAGGGTGAACTTCGTGCGCGATGCATCCGCTCCGCTTGGTGAGGCTGGGTCGTCGAGATCGTCAGCGGTTGGAGCTTGTCCCGGAAGCAGGAAGGGGAAGTTCGTGAAAGCCGACCGGCGCTCTTCGTCAAGATAGGAAGCGGACGCCGTTGTCAGCCACTTTCCGTCGAGCAGGTCGAGTGTCGCGGATGCGCCAGCCAGAAACTGCTTCTGATGCGTTTCGGTGGCGTCATCATAGGTCTGGCCGGGGATCGGATCGTTGTAGGCCTGACCATCAAGGCCTGCGTCTTTCTTGAGATAGCGCATGATGCCGTCGACGCGGAAAGTATCATTGATGGCTTTGCCGCCGCGCAGATAGACCGTGGCGGTGCTGTTGCCTTCCTTGTCGCCAGCCCTGCCGCCGACGCCAACGCCCGGAACGCCCTGTGCGGTGGTGTCCGGAGAAATGTCGTAGCCATCGCTGTTCAACGCATGGAAGCCGATCGCGGCATAATCGTCGCCGTTGCCGAAGCCGGCATTGCCTTGCAGCTGCAGCGTGCCGAACGAGCCGCCCTCGGCGCTGACGCCAACATAGCCGCCATCAATGTCGCGACGCGAGATCAGGTTGACCACGCCAGCAAGCGCATTCGATCCGTACAATCCGGATTGCGGCCCACGCAGAACCTCGATGCGTTCGAGATCGCCCGACAGCAAGGACGAGAAGTCCGTCTCACCCGTATCGGGGCTAGAGATGTCGATGCCGTCGAGAAGGGCGAGGGTGTGGTTGCCTTCCGATCCGCGCGTGCGGACCTGCGCCAGAGCGCCACCTCCGCCGCTCTGGCTTACGGCGACGCCGGGAACCTGGCGCAGCACGTCGGCGACATAGGTATAGCCTTGATCATCGATCAGATCGCGGGTGATGACGGTCAGCGTCTGACCAAGCTTTTCGTATTCCACCGGCGTGGCCGAACCCGTGACGACAATGATGTCGCGGTCGGGGTCATCGGTCTGGGCCAGGGCGGACGGCGCGAAAGCGGCACACGCCGCCAGCGTGATCCAGGAAGTCTTCGAATGCAGTCTCATATGACGTCTCCACAATGTTGGAGACCGTCCACGAACACGGCGTCGCCGCCGCGCCGAAGCACGGTCAAAGACGTCGCCAATCGGAATACTCCGCTCGAGCGGCCCATCCCCGGACCGTCGAAAGACGACTGCAACAGGCAGGTCTCCTGGCTCGCGGGTCGTCGCTTGGCGCACCGCCTTCCCGGTAGTCCCGAGGGGACGTCCCAGTGGCTGATGGTGCGCGGCTCGCCGCTTACAGTTGCGGGGGCAGCCCGGGCCTTAACCCGGTTCCCTTTGAATCCTCTTGAGAGGAACCTGTCGCGGGCGGATCAATACAGGGAGTTGCCCGAACGGCAAGTGCGCCCTTGTCCCGGTTTCGAGTTGCCAGCCGTCCCGGCCGGAAAGTCTTAACTGATGACCTTGAAGCGCACGCGCCTCTCCGATCAGGCGCTTGCCTGTGCAACTTATCGTTAACCATGCTGTATGGGGTGACCTGAACACGGCCCGGTGGCCCGCTTCGAGGCACGCGGAGTTGGTTAATTCCCGGTCTCCATTCGTGAATCGCTTAACGCGGGAGTGGTTGCCGCCGAATTCCCCGGCTCACGGCATCAAGGTTGCATCCCCGGACCGTTACTCGGTTGAATCTGGCTTCAGTTCACACGTCTGACGATCGCAATCGACCTCGAAATCGAGCCGAAAAGCGGAAGGAAACGCAGTTGAGCCTCGCACATCGTTTTGGTTGGGACGGCAATTCCACGCGCGGTTCGCGCGGGGAGCAGGCGTTTGCCGACGCCCTGAAGGTGTGTAGTCCGCACTACCGGGCGGCCCGGATATTTTCCGCATTGATCGCGATCCTCTACCTGTCGCCATCGATCTACATGATGCAGGTCTATGACCGCGTTCTCACTTCGCGCGGGCTGCTCACGCTGTTCTTCCTCAGCGCCCTCGTCGTGTTCGCCCTCATCGTGCATTCCTATCTGGAAGGCAGCCGGCAACGCTTGCTCTCCCGCGCTGCGCTTCGTCTTGATCAGGTCCTGAGTCCGAAACTTGTCAGGGCAGGGTTCGAGACGCGCGATCGGGTGGACGCTCGCAACGCGCAGATCCTTCGGGAGTTCGATACCTATCGCCAGTACATGCAGGGACCCGGCACGACCGGTATGATGGACCTGCCGTTCGCGCCCTTGTTCGTCATCGTCGCTTTCGGATTTCATCCGCTGCTGGGGTCGCTGATCCTGGGCGGCGCGATGTTGCTTGTCGGTCTTGCGCTGCTCGGCGAGCGCGCCACCCGCAAGCATACGGCGGAAGCAGCCGCAAAGATGCCGGCCGCCTACGCGTCGGCGGAGATGAACCATGTCAGCAGGGGTACGATCCGCGCGCTTGGAATGAGAGGCGCGATGTCGGGTCGCCTGATTGCGGAGCGCAGCCGTCTGAACCAGTCGGAAGCGCGCAATCACTTCGTTGCGGGCCGCTATGCAGGCATGATCCGCTTGTTGAGAATGGTGCTTCAATCGGCCAGCCTTGGCGTTGGCGCCTATCTCGCCGTTCGCGAAGAAATCTCTGGCGGCGCCCTCATTGCCGCTTCAATTCTGACGGGCCGTGCGCTGGCGCCTATCGAGCAGATCGTCGGGAGCTGGCGTCAGATAACGCTCGCCCGCGCCGCAAAAACAGCAATCATCGGCGTGTTGGATGGCTCGGCTGACGAAACGCCCCGCCAGGCCTTGCCGGCTCCCAAAAGCAGCCTCAGCGCTGAAGGCATCACCGTCCGGGCGCCCGGGCAGGACAGGCTGCTGTTGGCCGATGTCAGCTTCTCGGTGGCGGCTGGCGAGATTCTCGGGGTGATCGGTCCCTCGGGCGCAGGCAAATCGACCCTGGCGCGTGCTCTGGTCGGCGCGCAGATTCCCACCGCCGGAACCATTCGGGTTGATGGGGCCAACATCGCTGACTGGGATGCAGATGATCTGGGCGCCCATCTCGGCTACCTGCCTCAGGATTCGGTCCTGTTTGCCGGAACGATCGGCGAGAATATCTGCCGGTTCAGCGCTGATCCGGAAGCAGGCAAGGGCGTTGTCCCCGCTGCGCAGGTCGCCGGCGCTCACGAGATGATCCAGCGTTTCCCGCAAGGGTATAACTCGATGCTTGGTCTTCGCGGCGAGGGAGTTTCGGCAGGTCAGGCGCAACGCGTGGCGTTGGCGCGGGCGCTGTATGGCGAGCCCGGTATTATCGTCCTCGACGAGCCCAATGCCCACCTCGACTCCGAAGGCGACGCGTCGCTTGTCGCGACGCTCAAGCTCGCAAAGGCTCGTGGCGCTTGCGTTATCATCATGACTCACCGTTCGGGTGTGCTCGGTGTGGCGGACAAGCTTCTCGTCCTGCGGGATGGTCAGGTCGAAAAATTCGGACCGCGCGAGCAGGTTCTTTCTGAACTGAAGAATGCATCCATTCGTCCGGTAGAAGCGCGTCGCATCGTTGGCGGAGCGGCGTGAGAACATGAGCGAGAACATGACTTCAACATTCATGCGGCGCTTCTGGCGGGCTGAAGATTCACTCGACAGTCCGTGGCCCGAAATCACACGCGGCGCAGCCGTCGCCAGCCTGTTTTTTGTCGGCTTCCTTGGCTGGGCCGCGCTGACGCCGCTCGACGCTGCGGTCGTGGCAAATGGCCAGATCATCGTCGCCGGGCATCGGCAAGCCGTGCAGCATCTCGACGGCGGCATCGTTCGCGCTCTTCATGTCAGCGAAGGTTCAATCGTTCGGGAAGGCGATATCGTTCTTGAGCTCGATGACACCGAGCTGAAGGCCCAGGAGCGCGCGATGGGCGGCCGTCTCATCGAACTGGAAGCACAACGCGCCCGACTTCTGGCGGAGGATTCCGGGCTTACGATCATCGCGGCCCCGGCTAGGTGGTCCACGCTTGATGAAGACGACAAGGCCACCGCGCAATCAATTCTTGAGCGCCAGCGCAGGGAGCTTTCTGCACGCTCGGCTTCGAAATCGGCGCGCGCCGTGATTCTTCGTCACAAGGTCGAGCAACTTAACGCGCGTTTGCCGGGCTTTGACCGCGAGAAACAGGCTCTTCAGGAGCAGGTTGCCTCATTGTCCGACGAGATCGCGAGATTGGCCCCGCTGCAAGCCAAAGGGCTTGCGACCGTTGGCCGTCTCCGCGAGCTTGAGCGGCAGCTGGCAAAGCTCCAGGGCGATGTGGGCCGAATTGACTCCGACAGATCCGGTACTCAGGCAGCGATAAGCGAGGCTCAAGGTGAGATCGTATCTCTGTCGGCCGAAATTCGCGTGGACCGCGCGGGCGAGCTTCGCGAAGTTGATACCCAGCTGTCCGATATAGCACCCAAGTATCATGGCATCGTGGCTCAGCTCGGCCGCACGCGTCTGCGCGCGCCGGCGTCAGGAAACGTAGTCGCTCTTACTGCATTCACCGTGGGCGGCGTTATCGAGCCGCACGCACACGTCATGGACATCGTACCGACGGGCAAGGCCCTTGTGATCGAGGCTTCCGCGCCGCCGGAAAATGGTGATGACATTTTCATAGGCGCGAAGGCGCAGGTCAAACTGGTCGGCGTCGGAGGACGTCAAGCCTCGGCACTGCATGGCGTCGTCGAGAAAATGTCAGCTGACCGGATCATCGATCCCCAGTCAGGAACATCCTTCTTCAGGATCGAAGTGACCGTGAGCGCGGATGAACTCGCGCGGGCTCTTGGGCCGACGGCGGAGGCGGGAAGCGAAATCCGTCCCGGCATCCCGGCGGAAGTCATCATACCGACCCGCAAGCGCACGGCGCTCCAATACCTGACCGAGCCTATGTCGCAGGCCTTCTGGAAGAGCTTCCGAGAGCAGTAGGTTTGGCAGGCGCAACGGGTGGGACTTGAACGTCTTGCCCGTTGTTTGCTCTGCGCACCTACTTCCTGGCTGAAGCCGGGAAAGAGGCCGGAATTGGCAGACTGGATCGCCTGAAGCTTCGACTGGAATGGTCGTGGCGAAGAGATGCGTCACGCGCCTCCATAACGCAGCGCGACAGGCGGGCAAAACTGGCCCCCAAAATTCCCCTTTAGGTTGAATTCGTGGGTTGATTTTTCGTTACCCACGGGCGGTGCGGCGGGAATGTCCCAGTTGGGCGAGTACTTGAATTGGAGGGGAAACGCTGGGGTAGCGTACCGCTCAAGTATTTCGCCTTTTTGGAGAGTTCGTTCGAAGCGCCTGCCGCTTTGTATTAAAATTGGCCTCGCTGTTGCATGGCGTCGAGCTGATCTCCGACGATTCATGCGAAGGTGGGGTGGACCCAAATGCTTGGCGACACATTGCGAGACGAGCGTATCGATGCCGATGCGGCTGCAACGGCGCATCCCGTCGTTAACGTCAGCACGTCGGGCCGTCTCCCGGTCACCGTCCTTTCGGGGTTCCTGGGGGCAGGGAAAACCACCCTTCTGAACCACATTCTCAATAACCGTGAAGGTCGGCGCGTCGCGGTCATCGTTAACGACATGTCGGACGTTAACATCGACGCCGACCTTATCCGCAAGGAAACGTCGTCTCTCAGCCGCACGGATGAAACGCTGGTCGAAATGACCAATGGCTGCATCTGCTGCACGCTGCGTGAGGATCTGCTGCGCGAAGTCCGCCGGCTTGCCGAAACGGGACGGTTCGACGAGCTGGTGATCGAATCGACGGGTATTTCTGAACCGCTTCCGGTCGCTGCAACGTTTGATTTCCGGTCGGAAGATGGCGCGTCCCTTAGCGACGTCGCCCGCCTCGATACTATGGTTACCGTAGTGGACGCCATGACATTGGCGCGCGACTATCATGGCCGCGAAGCTCTGCGCGATCGTGGTGAGGCGCGTGACGGGGATGACCCGCGCACCTTGGTCGAGCTTCTTGTCGACCAGATCGAATTTGCCGATGTGATCGTGCTGAACAAGATTTCCGATGCCGGGTCCGAGCGCGTCGAAGCCGCGCGTCGCATCATCCAGACGCTCAACCCCAGCGCCCGGCTCGTTGCAACGGACAATTCCAGCATTCCCCTGTCCACCGTGCTCGGCACCGGACTTTTTGATTTCGAGCAAGCCCGCAAAAAGGCGCGCTGGTTCCAGGAGCTTCATAACTTCTCCGAGCATCAGCCGGAGTCCGACACGTATGGAATTTCTTCCTTCACCTATCGCGCACGCGCGCCGTTCGATCCCGACCGTATCCGTCAGCTCCTGACGAGCAATTTGCCGGGCGTCATCCGCGCCAAGGGGCACTTCTGGGTCACGAGCCAACCGAACCTGGCGCTCGAGTTCAGCCTCGCGGGCGCGATGACCTCGTTCAATTCCCACGGAATCTGGTGGGCCGCAGCGCCGCGTCAGACCTGGCCGAAAGACCCAGCCGCTCTGGCGCGCATCTACAACGACTGGACGGCGCCCTTTGGCGATCGCAAGCAACTGCTCGTCTTCATCGGGACCGGCATGAATGTCGATGCCATGCGCGCGGCGCTCGATAGCTGCCTGATTCACGATTGGACGCCGGCACGCCGTGTCCAGCTGCCTATTGGCCCGGCCAAAGGTAGCCCAACCATTTCGCCCACAATCAAAGCCTCCTCCCAGACTGGCGTTCAATCATGACAAGCAACCGCATCCTCCTCGAGAACGCGCGCACCGACGGCGTCGCTGACAAGAGCTACTGGGACGTCGCCAGCAGCGCCCAGATCGAAGGCTTTGCGACTGACATGAGTGTCAACGCGGGCGCCAAGATTGATTTCAAGATCAATCTCGATGGCGGAGCGGGCAAGGATTACAAGGTCGAGATTTTCCGCCTTGGCTATTACGGCGGCTCCGGCGCACGCGAAGTCACCGAGTGGACAAACACGAACGGTGTTGACCAGGCCCTGCCGCTTTACAATGCCGATCTGGGACTTGTGGATGCCGGCAACTGGACGGTGACGGATAGCTGGAACGTTCCGGCCAGCGCCGTTTCAGGCGTTTATATCGCCCGCCTGCAAATGCTCGACAGCAACGGTAATCCGATTGCGGGTCAGACCAACCAGATTCCGTTCATCGTCAGGAACGACGGCCTCGATGCGGACATCGTGCTCCAAACGTCGGATACGACTTGGCAGGCCTACAACGGCTGGACGGGCGGTCTCGGCTCCCCGGATGGCGCCACGAACCTTTACGGCGACTCTGCCGGACTGGTGAATCATGATCCGATTCCGGGCGCCAGCTCGAATGCTCCTGATCGGGCCTATGCCGTCAGTTATAACCGCCCGTTCGTGACGCGCGACGGCGTGGGAGCCTATGCTGGCGCACACGACTACCTTTACGGCGCAGATTACGCTGCCATCTACTTCCTCGAGCAGCAGGGTTACGACGTCTCCTATATCTCCGGCGTCGATACGGATCGCCTGGGTCCCGACTACCTTCAGAACTACAAGGCCTTCATTTCCGTCGGCCATGACGAGTACTGGTCGAGCGCCCAGCGATCGAACGTGGAAGACGCTCGCGACGCGGGCGTCAACATTCTGTTCTGGAGCGGGAACGAAGTTTACTGGAAGACGCGCTGGGAAACGAGCATCTCCGCTGACGGCACCGAGTATCGCACGCTGGTTTGCTACAAGGAGACGTTGGCTGTCGCCAATCCGAACGCCGGCCCGGAAGACTATGTCGATCTTGACCCCACCAACATCTGGACGGGCACCTGGCGCGACATGCGCTTCGTGGGCGCCAAGGACGCCAGCGGCAATTACATCTCGGGCGGACTGCCTGAAACGATAACGGGGATGCTCTCAGAGTGTGCCTGTGTCGAGACGATGCTGACTGGCCAGCTGTTCGCGCCGGATGGCACAGGGGAATTTGGCGGCGCCCTTGAGGTTCCCGCGGCATTCGCCAACCTGCGGGTCTGGCGCGATACCAATGTCCCCGCGACAGGCATCGCACCCGGCATTATCGGTTATGAGTGGGATATCTCGCCCAGCGACGAAACCCGTCCGGCTGGTCTGATCAAGCTCTCCGAAACCACTCTTTCGTGGAGTGGCATCCTGCTCGATCAGGGCATGACGACCGCACCGGGTGTGGCTACGCACAACCTGTCTCTCTATCGCGCCGAAAGCGGCGCGTTGGTGTTCGGCGCGGGAACCGTCTTCTGGTCCTGGGGTCTCAGCGACCAGCATGACAGCACACCGTACGGCGCAAACATCGCCAACACGGATCTGCAACAGTTCACGGTGAACATGTTCGCCGACATGGGCATTCAGCCCGCGGTTTCCAATTCGAT
This sequence comes from Hyphomonadaceae bacterium, assembly GCA_036733305.1. GTDB lineage: Bacteria > Pseudomonadota > Alphaproteobacteria > Caulobacterales > Hyphomonadaceae > UBA7672. The sequence continues at coordinate 1,925 of DAINAT010000085.1, read as the reverse complement.
CCTGGCCTCGCAAGGGCTGGTTCGCGCAACTGCATCGTCCGATTTTGTCGCTGCAACCGTGGCGATCGGCAATCTGCCGGATAGCGTCGGTGCGCATCAGACGCTCACGATCACGGGCACGGCCGCAGACCTCAACGGAACCACAACAACGGCGGATGACGGCAAAGTGGCCGCTGTTGAAGTTTCAGTCGACAACGGCGCCACCTGGCGCGTTGCGAGCGGCACAACGAATTGGTCCTTCTCCTGGACGCCGACAGCGCAGGGCGTGTACACGATCAAGGCGCGCGCCATCGACGACAGCCTGAACATGACCAACATGATTCTGGCGCAGGACACGGTGACGGTCACCGCTCCGGTTTTCCCGGCCGTTGTTTCGCTGTTCGGGTCGGCGCCCGCGACTGGAACGACGCTATATAATGACAATACTGCGGTCGAGCTCGGGATGAAGTTCTCGGTCGGCCAGGCGGGATCTGTTTCGGGTCTGCGCTACTATCGAGACGCCAACGATGCGAGCGACACCGATGTCCGCCAGGGTCATCTGTGGTCGTCCTCGGGCGCACTGCTCGGCACGGTAACGTTCACGTCGACGCCCGGACAGACGGGCTGGCAGGTCGCGAATTTCTCGAGCCCCGTCGCGCTCGTCACAGGGCAGGAATACACGGTCTCATACCGCACGACGAACAACTACCTTTCGACGGCTGGCTTCTTCGCGTCCTCGCGGGAAGTGTCGTTTGACGGTCTGGCGAACGGCGCCTTTACGGACCCCTACGGCGTCATCAGCGCGCCGGTCAGCGCTGGCGTATTCGCTTATGGAAGTTCCGTTGCGCGGCCGACGGAAAGCTGGAACGCAGCCAACTACTTCGTCGACGTGCTGTTCCAGCCCGTGGGCGCCAACAACACTGCTCCCTCAATCACGTCGGGTAACTACACCGTCGCCGAGAACGGATTGTCCGTTGGAACCGTTACGGCGACGGATGCAGAGAGCAACCCGATCACCTATGCCATCTCCGGCGGCGTTGATGCGGCCAAGTTCACCATCAATGCGACGACGGGCGCTCTCTTCTTCCTGACGGCTCCGAATTACGAAGCCCCGACGGACGTTGGCGCCAACAACGTCTATGACATCACTGTCAGCGCTTCCGATGGCGCCGCGACTTCGATCAAGGCTGTGACCGTCACAGTCACCGACGTTTCTGAGGCGGGCAACACGGCCCCCACGATCACATCGGGCAACTACACTATCGCTGAAAACACCACAGCTGTTGGGTCGGTCACGGCGACCGATGCGCAAAGCAACCCGATCACCTACGCGATCTCCGGCGGCGCTGACGCAGCCAAATTCACGATCAATGCATCGACCGGCGCGCTGGCCTTCGTCACGGCTCCGAACTACGAAGCTCCCACGGATACGGGCGCGAACAACGTCTATGACATCATCGTCAGCGCTTCGGACAACATCGCAGCCCCGGTCACCAAAGCCGTAACAGTCACGGTGACGGATGTGGCCGAAACTGCGGTTTCGCGTCTGATGGCTTCCAACGTTACGCCGGCAGGTTTCGAATCAGGCGCAACTGATCCGACGAACTACGAACTCGGTACGAAGTTCACGGCGACCCAGGCCGGTCAGATCACCGCGCTTCAATACTATCGTGGCGCTGCGGATGCAGACGACACAGACGTGCGCGCACTGTCGCTCTGGAACTCGTCGGGCGTGAAGATCGGCACCGTCACGGTGACATCAGCCGCCGGCGCTACGGGCTGGCAGGTCGGCACGCTGACGTCTCCGATCTCCATCGTGGCAGGCCAGACCTACACGGTCTCCTACAGCTACGTATTCAATAACGGGCAGGGCGCCGTCGAGAGCTACGCCAACACCGCCAGCTACTACACAGTGGCCCGGCCGAGCTCGGACGGCCTGCTGACAT
>DAINAT010000084.1:0-15698 GCA_036733305.1 Hyphomonadaceae bacterium | reverse complement strand
CATCACCGGGAAGAACGGCCAATGCCGGGGCGCGTGATGATCACGCGCAACCGCCGCAGCAATGCGGCACTGGCACGACCCACGGCGCAGACCATCGCGCGCCCCAACTCCCTGTTCGGGAGGGACGACACCACGCATCACGGACAGCGAAAGCTGGTCCCAACGAGCAATCGCGCCACGACGGGACGTAGGGTGCATCTTGATGCACCGCGACCGACCCCCGGTGCATCAAGATGCACCCTACACGGCGCCCGCTGCACCACGATGTTTGAAATCCGCGCTCGATTGCCGACTGCCCGCGCAACGCGCGCAACAACTACCGCAGCCGATCCACCTTCTGGATCACCATCTCGATCAGCCGTTCAAGCCGATCCATCCGCTCGTGTATCCCCGCGATCACCTCGCGCGTCACCACGAACTCCGGCGCCTGCAAGCCACCGCTCATGCGCTCGGCCCGCATCACGGGCTTGGGCGCGACGCCCGGATCGGCAACCCCTGCCCGGTTCGCAACCTCACGCGGATCAGCGGAAAGAATGCGCGCAATCGCATGCACTTCAGGCGCTTCGAGTTCGCGCTGGTCGCGGAACACCATGTCGATCTCGTCGATCGTCATGCCCGCCGCCTGCGCCATCGCAGCCTGCGTCAGGCCAGCCGATTTCAGCCGGTCGTCGAACCAGTCCTGATCAAAGAAAATGCCCATGCGACTTCACTCTCTACAGAGTCAAACCGTGAAGCACGCCGCCCTCGCGGGCAAGCCGCCAAATGCCACGCCCAAACAGGGCAATGGTGCTAGCGCGGAACCCCGTCGCCAACCGTGAAGTCGCGCCGCGCCGAAATGATCGTCACCACCACGCCGGCCAGAACATCCAGCAGCGTCATGACAGTCAGGATGAAGAACACCGAAGTCTGGAAGTTCTTCAGCAGCAGGAATTCGATCAGGCAGACGATGAACACCAGCATCGACACCGCATGGTTCGCGATGGTCGAGGAGCCGGTAGAGGTCGATTTCAGGATCTCGATGAAGAAGAAGCCCATCGAAAGAATGATCAGGATGTCGCCCGAGGTCACGCGCCAGGACCCGAATACCGCCATGCCGAGCTTGGGGTCAGCCAGCGAAATCGCCATCGCCGACACGCCGTCCACATCTGCCCCGTTCGAGGTCAGCGCCATCATGTTGTAGATGATGACCGGTATGGCCAGCAGCGGGAAAATCCCGAAGATTACGCGCATTGGTGATCCCCTGTTCGGCCCGCCAGCGCGACCGCCCCGACGGCTGGCGCGCTTGTCCATAGCTTCAGCACCCAGAGCGGTACCCAAAAACCAGGCCAATTGAAAGCCCTCCGCCCGCTCTCCGACAGCCTTGTGGCGCGCTGGAAAGCTCCCGACTCAAAGCTAGATTTCGTCCACGCCACCCGGCGAACGCCGGCGTTTGCGCAGCCACATCACGCCCCGCATGTCCGACATGGCATCCGCCAGCCGGCCGAAATTCGTGTAGTTGGATTGTCCGTGCTGCCGCGCCCGGTGCCCGACTGCCCGTTCCTCGACCATAAATCCCTCAGACTGCATCAGCGCCGGCAGATAGCGGTGCATGTGGTCGAAATAGGGAAGCTGCAGATAGGCGTCGCGCTTGAACGCCCGCACGCCGCAGCCGCTATCGGAATTCTTGTCCTTCAGGATCGAGCGGCGGACATTGTTGGCCAACCGCGACCCGAATTTCTTCCAGCCTGAGTCGATCCGCTTCTCGCGGCGGCCCTGAACCAGCGCCAGCTCGCCCGGCGCATCGGCCCGGTTGAGCTGGCCCAGAAGCCCGCCCAGATCAGCCGGATCATTCTGCCCGTCGCCATCCAGCGTCAGGATCACCGCACCCTTTGCCGCCAGCACACCCGTGCGGATCGCCCGGCTCTGCCCCGCATTCTTGCGATGCCCCAGCACCCGCAGATTCGGAATCTTGGACTTCAGCGCAAACAACCTTGCACGCGTGTCATCTTGCGAGGAGTCATCGACAAAGATGATCTCGAACGCACGGCCGCCAAGCGCCTGCGAAATTTCCTGAATCAGCGCCTCGACATTGGCCGCTTCATTGCGAACAGGCGCAACGACGCTGAATTCAGGGCGTCCCTCGGCAGAGGTCATCATTCGTTCCGTTTGCACCCGTGCGTCCATGACAATTCCTATAGCCGCCAACGGGGAAGGTTGCGAGGGCTGGTGTGTAACCGTGGGAACACCCTGTTGAGAACGTTCCCGCCGCAGGAGAACAAAACCCGGCGACGCCCGTAGAAAGAGCCGGTATGGTCCGCCCCGTTCCGGCCATGGAACCAGGATTCCCATGGCCAAACCGAATCAAAGGTATTCCCCCGCGTGATGGCCTCGTTCGACCGTATGATCGAAACCCGCTGGGCGTATGCCGTCCTTGCGGGCCTCGTCTTCCTGCTGGCCCTGCCCGGCCTGTTCTCCCTGCCGACGCTCGACCGCGACGAAGGCCGCTTTGCCGAAGCCTCGTCCGAGATGCTGGAGTCGGGGGACTTCGTGGTCATCCGCTATCATAACGATCTGCGGAACAAGAAACCCGTCGCGATCCACTGGTTCCAGTCTGCCGCCGTCGGTGCGACCTCTGGCGCGGCCGAGCGCAACATCGCCGACTACCGCATCCCGTCCATGCTTGGCGCCATGCTGGCCGCCATCGGAACCCTGTGGGGCGGCGCCGCCCTGTTCAACCGCCGCGCCGCCTTCATCGGCGCCCTGATCCTCGGCACCACACTGTTGCTGACCACCGAGGCCAACATCGCCAAGACCGACGCCGCCCAGTGCGGGATACTCGTCATGGGCATGGCCGCCCTCGCCCACATGCGAAACGGCAACACCAGCAAATGGCTCGGCGTCCTGTTCTGGGTGTGCCTGTCCTTCGGCGTATTGCTGAAGGGACCGATCGCGCCGCTCGTCTGCTTCGCCACCATCGGCGCGCTGATGCTGTGGGAGCGGAAATACGCCTGGGCCAAACCGCTGCTCTACTGGGTTGGCATCAGCCTGTTCTGCATCATCACCATCCCCTGGTACGTCGCCGTGCAGATCGCGACGCAGGGCGAGTTCCTCTCCGAAGCCGTGCGCGTCGACCTCGCCCCGAAACTGGTCGAAGCGGCCGAAGGCCACAGCGGCCCGCCGGGCATGCACACCGCAGCCCTGCCACTCCTCTTCTGGCCCGGCACGCTCCTCCTGATCCCCGGCATCTGGCTGGCGATCACCAAGGTCTTCCCGCGCAAGAAGGCGGGCGACGCCTCCGCCGACGGCCGCACCGCCGCCTCGCAGGCATGGGAAGATCGCGAAGCCGCCGCCTGGCGCTTCCTTGTCTGCTGGTTCCTGCCGAGCTGGATCGTGTTCGAGCTCGCGCCTACCAAACTCGTCCACTACACCCTACCTATGTATCCGGCGCTGGCCTTGATGGCCGGTGCGGCGGCGGATCACTGGTTCTCCACCAACAGCTGGAAACAGGGCCGCTGGCTCTCCGTCGCTCTCTTCGGCGCCGTGACCCTCCTCCTGGCCGCCCTCCCCACCCCCTGGGTGCTGGACGCCATCCGCGCCGACGCCGCCTCCGACTTCGGCCCCCTCGCCGATCGCGTCGCAGCGACATGGGAAGCAGCGTGGAACTCAACCGGCCTCTGGCTGTGGCCCACGCTCCTGATCCTCGCCGCCGCAGGCGGCACGATCTACGCGCTGGTCAAGAAGAACCCGCTCGGCCTCATCGCCGGCCTGATCGCCTGCTCGGCCGTCGGCGGCATCGGCTACCGCGCCGTCGTCCTGCCGAACCAGTCCTGGATGCTCGCCACCAACGCCTCCCTCTCAGCGCTGAAGGAAATCTGCGCGCTGCCCGAAGGCTCGCAACAATGGCGCGCCTCAGGCTGCACCGGCCGGGCGCCCAAGATCGTCCGCGCCGTCTCGTTCGCCGAACCCAGCCTCGTCTTCGAACTCGGCAACAAGATCACGCTCGAAACCGAAACCTCGACCGACATCCCGTCGATCGCCGACGACAACCGCCCCGCCTGGCTGATCAATGTCGGCGACGATGCCGGCAAGAAGGCCCTCGACACGCTGGTCAAGAACGCCGCCGCTGCCGACCGCTGCATCCGCTTCGCCCGCCGCTATGCGTTCAACTACTCCAACGGCGACCCATCCGTACTCGTCGCCGCCGTGATCGAACCCAGCGGCTGCCCGTCAGGCGAGACCGCGCCCGATCTGCGTCCCGGCAGCGATGAAGCAGACGAGGACACGGAACTCGATCGCTAGGCCTGGAGATATTGAACCGGGGCGTTAGCGCCTGCGCACCCGCGCACGCAGCGCCAGCAGCAAGCCGATCAGCGGGCCCAGCACGCCCGCCGCGAACTTCTCGCCCGGCGTCTCGGCGAACTTGCGGAAATAGCGATTGAGCCCCGCGCCCTTGTGGCGCTCGACCTCGATCGCCGGCGCATCGCTCGACCCACCCTCATGCAGCGCCGACGCCAACGGCGTATAGATCACCGACCCGCCATCCGCCTCCGCCCGCCTGCAAATGTCGAGATCCTCGACATGCAGGAAGTAACCCTCGTCAAACCCACCCAGCCGCTCGAAGCTGTTGCGCGCGATAAGCATCAGCGCCCCGCTCACCGCATCCATTGACACAGGACCGCTCGGCGCTGGCTCGTCATTCCGGTTGATATTCACGAACCCCGGATTGAATGCCTTGAGCCAGCCCATTCCGAGGAAGGTCGCCGCTGCAGATCGCATCGTCAGCCGACGACGACGTCCGCCACGCTGCTCTTTGCCGTCCGCGCCGAATATGCGTCCGCCCGCAATCGCCGGGTCCGCCGCCCCAGCCAGCGCCGCCTGCAACGCCTCCACCGATCCCGGCTGCAGCACCGCATCCGGATTCACGATCAGGAACCAGTCGCCCGATGCTTGGCTGGCGCCAAAGTTCACGCCCGCCGCAAAGCCGCGGTTCACGCCGCCGCCCACGATCTTCATCCGGCCATTGGCGCCATACGCGTCTTCGACGCGCTCCAGCACCTCAACCGGATTGCCATTGTTCACCAGCACGATCTGGCTGATCGCCACATCGGCATGCAACGCTGCAAGGCAATCGAACAGCACCTCACCCGTATTGTAGCTGACCACCAGCGCCGACACGGTGCTGACCTTCGCCGCCTCGACTTTCTTCGGCGGATCAACCGGCAACTCCGCCGCGAACTCCTTCACGGCATGCAGCACTTCGCGTACCTCGGCCTCGACATCGGCCAGCGCTTCACCACCACGCGTGCGCGCCTCATGGAAATCTGCAGCCAGCGTTTGCGCTGGCTTCAACACAGCCGGTATCTCGCCACCCGCCTCGACAATATCCTTCGTCACATGATCGAGTGCATGCACAATCCGGCTCAACTCGTCCTGCGACTGTTCGTCGATCCTGATCGACCCGAACGCCCGCATCGCATCGAGCCCCGTCACCGCCCCGCCAACGCCTGACAATAGACGCAGCGTAATCCGCTCGCCCGCATTGGTCGCCAGACAGAGATCAGTGAGATCAGGATGCGCCCCGCCATCCTCGAGGATCGCCTGACCGGCCCATTGCTGGATCGCAGCAAGGTCAGTCAGGCCAAGACGCAGGCGCACGCTCAACACGCGCGCCTGATCCTCGATGTGGCGGGTAGCGGTCACCCGGCCGCCTTTGCGCGCTTGAGATCCGGCGGCAGGGCCTCATCGACAAGGAATTTCTTCGCGTCGTCGAGCAACACGACTTCGTTCGCCTGCGAACCAAACCGGCGAAGCGCCAGCTTGCGCTCTTCCGCTTCCTTGGCGCCGACAACTGCAATCACGGGAACCTTCTGCAGCGAATGTTCCCGGACCTTGTAGTTGATCTTCTCGTTGCGCGTGTCGAGCTCCGCACGAATGCCGGCAGCCTTCAGTTCGGCAACCGCTTCCTTCGCATAGTCCGTCGCCGACTCCGAGATCGTCGCCACAACCACCTGCACCGGCGCAAGCCACATCGGGAACGCGCCCGCATAATGCTCGATCAGAACGCCGATGAAGCGTTCCAACGAACCCAGGATCGCGCGGTGCAACATCACGGGGCGATGCTTGCCGCCATCCTCGCCGACGTATTCGGCATCGAGACGATCAGGCAGAACATAATCGAGCTGGATCGTGCCGATCGTCCATTCACGACCGATCGCATCCTTGATGACGAAGTCGAGCTTGGGCGCATAGAAAGCGCCATCGCCCTCGGCAATCACAGGCTCAACGCCTGCGGCCCGTGCCGCAGACATCATCTGCTGCTCGGCCTTGTCCCAGAACTCGTCGCTGCCCGCGCGCAGCTCAGGCCGCGTCGCGAGATTCACGTGATCCGTCACCAGCCCGAAATCCTCATGGATCGAATAGGCGAGCTTGATGAAGCGCTCCGTCTCGCTCTCGATCTGGTCCTCGCGGCAGAAGATATGCGCATCGTCCTGCGTAAACGCACGCACGCGCATCAGGCCATGCAGCGCGCCCGAAGGCTCATAGCGGTGGCAGGCGCCAAACTCCGCCATGCGCATCGGCAGGTCGCGATACGACTTCTGCCCCTGCTTGAAGATCTGCACGTGGCCCGGGCAGTTCATCGGCTTCAGCGACAGGACTTCGTCCTCTGCCGTCTCGGCGACGAACATGTTGTCGCGATACTTCTCCCAGTGGCCCGACTGTTCCCAGAACTTGCGATCCAGAACCTGCGGCGTGCGCACTTCGATATAATCAGCTGCATCAAGACGCCGGCGGACATAGCTCTCCACCGTGCGCCACAGCGTCAGGCCCTTGGGATGCCAGAACACCATCCCCCTGCCTTCTTCCTGCATGTGGAAGAGGTCGAGCTCACGACCCACCTTCCGGTGGTCGCGCTTCTCGGCTTCCTCGAGGCGCTTCAGATAGGCGTCGAGATCCTTCTCGTTCGCCCACGCCGTGCCGTACATGCGCTGAAGCATCTCGTTGTTGCTGTCGCCGCGCCAGTATGCGCCGGCCAGCTTCATCAGCTTGAACGCCTTCGGCAGCTTGCCCGTCGACGGCAAGTGCGGCCCGCGGCACAGATCGCTCCACTGGTCGCCATGCGCATACAGCGTGATCGCCTCGCCCGGCGGAATGATGTCGTCGATGATCTGCGCCTTGTAGTCCTCGCCAATTCCCTTGAAGTGCGCGATCGCCTCGTCCTTGCCCCACACTTCGCGATTGATCGGCAGATCGCGATCCACGATCTCCTTCATCTTCGCTTCGATCTTCGCGAAGTCATCCGTCGAGAACGGCTCCTTGCGTGCGAAGTCGTAGTAGAACCCGTCTTCAACCGTCGGCCCGATCGTCACCTGCGTGCCGGGGAACAGCTCCTGCACCGCCTGCGCCATCACGTGCGAAGCATCGTGCCGGATCAGGTCCAGCGACTCCTTCGCGTTGATGTCCAGCAGTTCGAGCGCAACATCGCCCGGCAGCGGCCGCTTCATGTCGAACAGCTGCCCGTCCACCTTGGCGATCACCGACCGCTTGGCGAGGGATTTGGAGATGGCCTCCGCGATCGACAGCGGCGTCGACCCATCCGGGTATTCGCGCTTCGAGCCATCGGGGAAGGATACGTTGATCATGGGACTAACTTTCGTGTTCCGCGGACGGATAAAGCACTTCGCCGGGTCTTTGAACCCGCCGTCCGGTAATGATTTTGAAGTTGGTCCTGGCCAAGCGTTCCCAGGAAAAGTGTAGGCGGTTTTCCGTCCGGGAACGCGTAACTTAATGAGTAGGGCGGGCGGTTTCGGACCGGTCCACGCTCCAGACGCCATAGCGCCAGGGGGTGAACCACCGCGCGCCGGTGCTAGTTAGGGTCGGCGCCGGGTCCAACCCGTGCGATCCTCCGGGGCGGCAGCGGGCAAACCGCGCCAGACCCATCCACGCGCCTGCCCAGACGCCATGCTTCGACACGCATTCCGCGCAGTATTCCGCGCAGGACGGCTCATGCCGGCAGCGCACGCCCATCGCGACGAACGCCGGCGACAGCGTCATCTTGTAGCCCTTCAACAGGGCGCCGATCACCGGCTTGTATGGGGCGGCTCCAGCCATGGGCGGGATATAGCCCCGAAAGCCCCATGGATCAAACCGGGCGGCGTCGGCTAAATGGGAAGGACAACCCAGGGGACGATCATGAAAACCGCCATTCTCGCCGCCGCGCTTGCGCTGGCTGCCTGTCAGCCTGCCGCAGAAGATCCCGCCAAGCCGGCCGAGCAGGCGGCCGCCGACGCGCCAGCCGCAAAAGCACCCGTCGAGCCCGCAAAGCCGTCCGGCCCGGCCAAGGCAATCGAAGCGGAAGACGAGCACATGCCTGAAGCATGGGTCACCGACGTTCACCACATCGATGAAACGGACTTCAAGATCTTCTCCACCTCTGGCGGCGATCCGGCGATCAATGGTCTCTACACTTATATCGCCGCCTTCACGCCGCCTGACGGCTGGACGCGTGTCTACATGCTTGGCGATTTCAATTCCTGGGAAGTCGTCGAGGAGTCGGCTTCACGTGTCGTACTGAAGATCAGCCGTTCTTCGATCGAAGAAGGAACGGGCGACATCAAGACTGTCGACGAGAAGCTGATTATCGACTTGCCGGCCACGCCGGAAGCGCCGGTCATGGTGACGCCAGCGACCTAGCTGAAACGGTCCCGGTCAGGCGCGCTTCCAGACGGCGCGCCTGATCTCGACGTGAGCCTCGAAACCGGACCTGCGATGAAGCGGGACGGCCTACAGCTCCAGGTCCCAGAACTCCGACGTCGCCTTGCCATGCCAGTCGTCATGGCTCTCCTCGCCCGTCTTCACAAAGCCCAGCTTGGCATAGATCGCCCGCGCCGCCGTCAGCTCCTTGTGCGTCCACAGCGTCACGCGCCGGTAGCCCGCGTCTCGTGCGAAGTTCACACACGCCTCAATCAGCTGCCGCCCCAACCCAAGCCCGCGCGCAGACGGCTCCAGCAACACCAACCGAATACGCGCCACATCCGCCTTCTTCGCAGAAGGATCATCGCGCACCAGCAAGGCGCATCCCGCCCGCACGCCATCCACTTCCGCGATCCACCCCTTCTCCAGCTTCGGATCGAAGGTCTTGGCAAAGCCCGAAACAATACCCGCGCACATCCCCTCGAAAGACCCGCGCCAGCCATACTCCTCGCCATAGATCACGCCATGCCGCTCGACGATCCAGCCGAGATCGCCCGGCCCCAGATCGCGCAGCGCAATCTTCCGCTCAGCCGCGACAGGCTCGCCCAGCAGCGCCTCGATCTCCCCCATCGCGCTGACAAGCCGCTGCCGCTCCGCCGGCTTCAGCTTCGCCAGCATCCCCGTCGTCTGCGCCACCTGCCGTTCATTCGCCGCCGCAAACTGCTTCCTGCCCTTGGCCGACAGCTTGAGGAACGCCACCCGCGCATCCACCTTGGACCGCACGCGCGTCAGCAATCCGTCCCTCTCGAACTTCGCCAACATCCGGCTCAGATAAGCCGCATCCAGATCCAGCGCCTTGCCGACATCGCTAGCCGTCACCTCACCGCCATTCGCAATCTCGAACAGCACCCGCATCTCCGCCAGCGACCACGGCGTCTCAAGGAAGTTCTTGCGCAAAGCGCCCACCTCCCGCGTGTAAAAGCGATTGAACCGGCGAACAGCATTGACGTGCGATCGAGATACAGCAGGCATACAGGCACGCTTGCGGATATACTTGACTTAGTCAAGTATATGGTTGCGATCACGGCCCACTTCCGGAGGGCCTTTGATATCGCTAGCATCAGGAAATGCCCGGCCCACGCTCCTTTCAGGATCTTCACGCCCTCGCCCGCCGCGTCTCGCGCCGGGCGGATGAGGCGGATGATCTGGTGCAGGACGCCCTGCTGATCGCGCTGGAATCCGGCCGCACCAACCTCGCCGCTCCCGAAACCCGCCGCTGGCTTGCCGGCGTCATCCGCAACCGCGCAGCTTTCGACGCCCGCTCCTCCGCCCGCCGCCGAAATCGCGAAACGGGATGGAGCGAGGCGCAACCTGCCGCCGCGTCGCGCGCCGAGACCACCGCTCCTGAACTCGCCCACCTGTCGCCCGCCCTGCGCGTCACGGCCCTGCTGGCCCTCTCCGGCCACACACGTCAGGAGATCGGCTGGCTGCTGAACCTGTCCGACGACGCCCTCCGCCAGCGCGTCTCCCAGCTCAAGCGCGCGCTCGACAACGCGCCCATGCCAGACGCTGCCCCATCCGGACCACTCGCCTTCGGCCGCATCCGCCGCGCCCTGCTCGGCCCCACGCGCCGCCCGGACGCCATCCTCGCCAGCCACGACCCGGACGGACATCTTTTCGTGGTCAGCCGCTCACAAATCTCCACCCCGCGGCAACAGACACGCGGGTAAGGACAAAGGAGACACCCATGCTCGCCAAATACGCCATCGGAAACATCGTCTATTACGTGTCAGACATCGACCGCACGGAAAGCTTCTATCGCGACACGCTTGGGCTGAGCGTCGATCGCGTGCCCGGCGATGGCCCCGAGCATGGCGGCGATTTCCTGATCGCCCACACCGCCAGCAATATCGACCTGATCTTCTTTGCGAACCCGGAAGCCAAATCCGGCCAGTCGCCGATCATCGTCTTCACGCTGGCCGATGGAGGCATCGACGCTGTGGTAAGCGGCCTCGCAAAAAAGGGCGTCACCATCGTCACGCCCCTCAGCGAAGCGCCCGGCGGCTGGTCCGCCGACCTCGCCGACCCTGACGGCCACGTCTTCTCGGTCTATCAGTCCGAAGAAACCCCGCGCTGACCGGCTCGGTTAGCCAACGCCTTCTCCATCGCCTCAACCGCGGCATCGAACGCCAGCATGGTGGACGTGTGCCGCGGCGGGTATTCACGCACGGGCTGCAGGTGACGCAGCTCCCAGAACTCGCCCGCAGGCGGCTCCGCGCCATCCTTCAGCATCGCCTTCAGCGCATCACGCGCAGCGATGATCTCATCCAGCGTCCGCCCGATCGCATGCCGCGCCAGGATCGACGTCGCCGCCTGCCCCAGCGCGCACGCCTTGGGGTCCACAGCGATCGCCGCGATCTTCCCCTCGGCATCCACGGTCACATCGACCTGCACGGTCGATCCGCACACGCGGGAGACTTTCAGAGACGAGCCCTGCGCATCTTCAAGCTGGCCGACATGCGGAATATCCGCAGCCAGCTCCAGAACCCGGTTATGATAAAGCTCGCCGAACATGGCTCTTAAGTCGGCTCGAACAGGCGGAAGATCAAGGCGTCACAATCGCGACTTGCCTTGAGCCATCCGTTCAGCCCCTCACTCAGCCAATACAGGCGGCGTCAGCTGGCTGGCCCACGCCTTCGGCTTCTCGGAGAACAGCGCCGCGCCCGTCGCCCGCGCCCCCGTGATCAGCGACTTGCGCCGCGCCTCCAGCACGCCCGCGAGACCCTTGGGCCCGTCACGCCAGCCTTTTACGCCCTCGGACACCACCTCGATGTCCTGCACCTCGCCCAGCAACCCCGCCAGATCGCGCACGCCCGCCACGCGTTGATCCAGCACGTCGGGGAAATGCATCCGCATCAGCCGCGCCTGCAGCGCATGATACTTCGCCTGCTTGCGCCACTCGTGCAGCAGCTCCGGCTCTTCGTCCTTCAGCGCATGCTTCATCGCCGTGCGCGCCAGCTTGTAGGTCTCGCCCAGCGCCTCCGTCATGTCTGCGCGACTGCCCGTCGGCAGATCCGGGATCAGCTTTTCGCTGCGCTTGTTCATCGCCGCGACGAACTGCGTGACGGCATCGCCCGCCTCGACCGACTGGCGCTCCTGCTCGAACCGCTCGCCCAGCTTGCGCGTCATCGCAGACCCGATCCGCGCCGCCAGGAATGGCCGCAACGTCTCCAGCGCCTCGATCCGCGCGCTCGCATCCCGCAACTCGGACAGCAGCCGCGACTGGTCGCGCCACCAGATGTTGTCCTTGCGATACGCCTTCGCCCCCATCATCGGCTTGGCCAGACGCAGCACGGCGCGCACCCGCTTGCAGCGCACACGCGCCTTGTGCGCGAACGCAGACGTATCCTGCGCCGCATCCAGGCACTCGATCGACAGCTTGGCGACCTGTTCCTGGATAACGCGGGTCAGGCCGACGCCGGGCGTCTCATGGGGGGCGAGTACGAAGCTCATCAATCCTAGTGTCGCTTTTCTTTGTAGTACTTGGTCGTGTCGCGAATGTGCGTGCGCGAGTAATGCGCGCGCGGCGCACGCTCCTTCGGCCAGAACTCCACCGTCCAGGCATGCACATCCTGGTCGAACGAATAGACCCGCTCGCACTCCAGCGCCGGCACCGGATGGCCATCCGGACGATTGCCGTCCTTGCACGCAAAGCCGTCCTTCACCAGCGTCGTCTGCGCCTTCTGGATGTCGGTCACCGCATAGGTGCGCATGATGAACGAGCGGAAGTCGGCATCCACCGCGCCCTCGGCGTCGCGATCCCAGAACCCGAACTGCGTGCCCGCAGGCCCCGGCCCCTGTGGCGGGCGCGGCCCACCCAGCACCGGGTCACTCGCACAGGCGGCCACGACCAGCGCCGCAGCAAACCCCAACATCAGTCTCATGACATGCCCTTCCTGGACCCGCCCCAAGCGCAACAAGCATAGGCTGCTGCGCAGCGGGGTAAAAGGGGCTTGAAGCTGCTGTCATAAACGACAGCTCTTGAAGAACGGTTTCAATAATCTCGTCATTCCCGCGAAAGCGGGGACCCAGGGGCCGCACGCACCAGTCCGTAGGGTGCATTGGAGCAAAGCGGAAATGCACCGCCAGCGCACGTTGCTGGGAAAGGTGCATCAAGATGCACCCTACGCTCCCGAACTTGCCCCGACGCCCACACCCGCCGCCCTAAACCCGGCGCCACGTCGAGCCATTCGGCCCGTCCATGATCTCGATGCCCTCTTCCGCCAGCGCCTTGCGGATCTGGTCGGCCGCCGCGAAGTCCTTCGCCTTGCGCGCGTCGATCCGCTGCTGCACCAGCGCGTCGACCCGCTTGGCCTCGCCAGCATCGCCCCGCGCCCACTTCTCCGGGTCCTTCTGCAACAGGCCGAGCAACTGCCCCGCCGCCAGCAGCTGGCCCTTCATCCGCGCCCAGTCTTCCGGCTCGGCCTTGTTCGCTTCCGTCGCCAGCGCCGACAACTCCGCCAGAGCCAGCGGCGTATTGAGATCATCGCACAGCGCCGACAGCACGCCATCGGGCGCGCCCGTATGGATCGGCGCGACATCCTTCATCCGCCGCAGCGCGTTATACAGCCTGTCCAGCGTCGCCTTCGACTGCGTCAGCAGCGACTCCGTCCAGTCCAGCGGCTGCCGGTAATGCGCCGACATAAGCGCCAACCGCATCGTCTCGCCATCGAAGTGCTTCAGCAGATCATGGATCAGCTTCACATTGCCCAACGACTTGGACATCTTCTCCGAGTCCATCGACAGGAAGCCATTGTGCAGCCAGTAGCGCGCCATCGGCTTGCCATGCGCGCACTCGCTCTGCGCGATCTCGTTCTCATGGTGCGGGAAGATCAGATCCAGTCCACCGGCATGAATGTCGATCGTCTCGCCCAGCACGGCCTTCGCCATGGCGGAGCACTCGATATGCCAGCCCGGCCGCCCCTCGCCCCACGGCGAGTCCCAGCGCGCCTCTTTCGGCTCGCCCGGCTTGGCCGCCTTCCACAGCGCAAAGTCCGCCGGGTCCTTCTTGCCGCCATCCACCTCGACCCGCGCCCCAGCCACCATGTCGTCCCGGCTCCGGCCGGACAGCTGCCCGTAATTCGCCATCGAGGGTACGTGGAACAGAACCCCGTTCTGCCCCTGATAGGCGTGACCCTTGGCCACCAGCTCGCCGATGATCTCGATCATGCCCTGGATATACTCGGTCGCATGCGGCCGCGTGGTGGGCTCGATCACCCCCAGCGCGCCCACATCCTCACGGTAAATCTTCTCGAAATGGGCGGTAATTTCCGCGATCGGTTTGCCGGTTTCGGCCGCCGCCGCGATGATCTTGTCGTCCACATCGGTAATGTTCGCAGCGTAAACCACATGCTCCGCCCCGTATTTCAGGCGCAGCAGCCGGAACAGCACGTCGAATGCGACGGGAGGCCGCGCATTCCCTATGTGGGCGTAGGAATAGACCGTCGGACCGCAGACATACATCGTCACCCGTTGCGGGTTTTCAGGCGAAAACACCTGCTTTTCGCGTGTCAGCGTATTGTGGAGACGTATGTCCATAAGGCGGTCTTTTCGTTCCGTTAGGATAATTCGATAAGGGTTTTCAGGCGTGGTCTCTGGCGTTTTCCAGAGAGGCGCCTATGTGTCACGCACGCTTGGCCCGATCAATGTATCCGGGATCAGGCAATGCCAAACGAGGGCGTCGTGATGCCCGGGTGCTGAAATCCTGATGATTTCCCGCCCCAGTAACGAAAGGATCGGCCATGGACGCCGTGATCAAAGGCAAGGCCAAGGCCGAGAACGAACCCTTCAAACGCCCCTCCCGGGACGAAGCGGAAGACGCTGTCCGCACCCTGATCGCCTGGGCCGGTGACGACCCGAAGCGCGAAGGCCTGATCGACACCCCCGGCCGCGTCGTCGACGCCTATGAAGAATGGTTTGAAGGCTATGCCCAGGACCCCAAGGAATACCTCGCCAAGACGTTCGGCGACGTGAAGGGCTATGACGACATCGTCATGCTGCGCGACATCGACGTTGAATCCCATTGCGAACACCACATGGCCCCGT
This sequence comes from Hyphomonadaceae bacterium, assembly GCA_036733305.1. Taxonomy (GTDB): domain Bacteria; phylum Pseudomonadota; class Alphaproteobacteria; order Caulobacterales; family Hyphomonadaceae; genus UBA7672. Next base: position 923 of record DAINAT010000084.1, on the reverse strand, counting down.
TCCTCGGCAAGGCCTGCGTCGCCTACATGCCGACCGAGAAAGTCGTCGGCATCTCCAAGCTCGCCCGCGTCGTCGAGATCTACGCCAAGCGCCTGCAGACGCAGGAAACGATGACCTCGCAAATCCTCAACGCCATCCAGGAATCGCTCTCGCCCCACGGCGTCGCCGTCCTGATCGACGCCAAGCACGAGTGCATGACCACAAGAGGCGTCCACCACCCGAACGTCTCCACCATCACCACCCAGTTCACCGGCGTCTTCAAAACCGACCAGGAACTCCGCGAACGCTTCCTCCGCCTCGCCGGGAAGTAAGCCGCTAAAACACGATCGCAAAAATGCCCGGCCAACCGCCGGGCATTTTTCATTTCAGGCGTCAGTCACCACGACCGTAGGGTGCATCAAAGATGCACCGAGCCCACACACCACCCCCTCCATCGTCATTCCCGCGAAAGCGAGAATCCAGGGGCCGCAATCACCAGCGCCAATTCATCGTCCCGCTCATCCCGGCGTAAGCCGGGACCCAGGGGCGGCTTGTCCCGGCGCGCGTAATCCTGGATTCCGGCTTACGCCGGGACGAGCGGTGGATGGGTGAAAGTGGAGGACGGCGGTGGTGCAGAACTGCAGGACAGCGAAATAATCCCGCGAACAAACTCAGCGCATTAGCGCGAAAGTTTGGGGGATAGAGCGACCCAGAATCTACGGCGCCCCGTGCCGGGGTATTATCCAACCCATGACACGACACAAACACGCGCACATTGGGCTAGGGACCCCGTCGCCGCTTGATCACTGGATCAATGCGACGCTGCGCATGCTTGCGATGCTCGTGCTCCACGTCGCCTCAACGCTCCAGATGATCCGCCGCCGTGAACCTGTGAATGCCACACAGCCCATGTCGACTGATCTGCCCCAAGCGAAGACAGACAC
>DAINAT010000083.1:0-15708 GCA_036733305.1 Hyphomonadaceae bacterium | reverse complement strand
TCGTCATTCGTCGCGTGCAGCGAGATCGCCAGCATCGCGCCCGTGCGCTTGCCCAGCTCCGGGATCTTCGGCGCAACGCCAGCGGTCGACACTGTGATGCGGCGCTTGGAAATTGAAATGCCGTCGCCATCGCCGATCGTCTCGAGCGCCTCAACGACATTGTCGAGATTGTAGAGCGGCTCGCCCATGCCCATGAAGACGATATTGGTCAGCAGGCGATCGCCGAGGTTCAGCGGCTTCTCGGCCGTCGGCCATTCCTCCAGCGCATCACGCGCCACCATGACCTGGTTCACGATCTCGGCGGCGGAAAGATTGCGCACCAGCTTCTGCGTGCCCGTGTGGCAGAACGAACAGGTCAGCGTGCAACCGACCTGGCTCGACACGCACAGCGCGCCAGCCTTGCCGACATCCGGAATGTAGACGCACTCGGCTTCGATATTCGGGCCATAGCCAACCAGCCATTTGCGCGTGCCGTCGACCGAAACCTGCGCCGCGCTGATCGGCGGCCGCTCCAGCACGAACTTGTCGCCCAGAAGCGCGCGCAGCTCCTTGGCTACGTCAGTCATCTTGGCGAAGTCGGTGACGCCGTAATGGTAGATCCAGCGCCAGAGCTGGCTTGCCCGCATACGGGCTTTCTTCTCCTCCACGCCCGCGCCAATCAGCGCCAGACGCAGCCCCTCACGCCCCAAACCAGCCAGGTTGGGCGTCACAGCAACCGGCGCAGCCGGCTTACGGGTAAGATCAAGTTCCACGGACATTTCGGGGGCTCATACCCCAAACCCGTAAATCACGCGATACCCGGCGCTGCGGAAGCAAAATCAGCCATCTTTCAAACGGATTCCGGTGGCCGACTCAATGGCGTCTTCGCTGAGCCGCTGCCGGGCAGCCGGGCGTCCACGCTTCATGCGCTGGTTTACCCATGCCGCCGCCCGCTCCTCGATCATGGGGTGGGTGAAGGACGAAACGACAATCGTACCCGCGAAGCTGGCGACCACGATCACGAAAACTTCGAGTTCCGGCCAGCCAAGGCGACCAGCGATCATCCATCCAACCAGCGGGATCACGAGCGGATGGACCAGATAGATCGAATAGCTGAGACGCGCCACGGGCTGCAGCGGACCTTCTTTGGTAGAACGGCGCTGGACATCGCGAAGAGCCAACCCGAACACGAAAGCGCCAGTAGAGAGACCACAGGAGAACGCCCGTTCAACTGCCGTCATCGGCCAGGCGGAGGCTATCATCAGCACGGTCCCGGAGACGATGATCATCGGCCACATCGAGTGCCGGCTTGCCCACTGGAGAACCGACGTCTTTTTGATGAGCATGGCGGCAACCATGCCGACGATCAGCTCCAGCAGGAAAGGATCGGTCCAGAAGCGGCGCATGACGGGGTCTGGCGTCTGACTCGCCAACGTCATGAACGCGACCAGCAGCGCGATCGCCACATATGGACGGTATTTGAACGGAGCGAACATCGCGACCGCGAACAGCGCATAGCTGAGGACGATATAGTTAAGCGTCCACCCGGTGAACAGAATGGGATGCATGTGTCCGACGAAGTTTTCGGACGGCACAAAGAAAAGGCTTGTTGCAATTCCGTGCAACGACAGATCGGTGCCCGGGAACAGCCAGCCCCGCCACGACGCCATCAAGATCACGCACAACGTCAGCGTCCAGTAGAGCGGCACGATCCGCGCCAGGCGTTTCAGAAGGAAACGCACGCCGGTGTCGTTCTCCCGCGTGGTGTAAACCAGCATGAAGCCGCTGATGACGATGAAAAGGTGGATACCCGGCGTGTGTAACGGATACCAGATCGGAAGGCCGTTGGCGCCCAGATACTGCGTAATATGATAGAACACGATCAGCAGGCACGAGATCGCGCGCGCGGCGTTGATCCCGTGAAGTGCGACTGGTTTCATGTTCGATATATCCGCAACAGAAGGTGACCTGCGTACGCCCCTCAGGCACCTATGCATTGGACGGGCCAGGGCGAACCTAAGTTAAGGGCGTTACGAAGCCCCTACCCGGGTCCTCGCTCACTGGCCGCAGGTTGTCGTGGTAAATCATTGCTTGACCCGGCCCCTGCGTACGGCCCGATAAGCATGTCTGCACAACAGACAGGTGATTCTTGGACCCGCTCTTTCTTTCGCCGGCTGACGCTGCTCGGCGTCTCGGAGTATCTTCAAAGGCTCTACGTCTTTACGAAGACCGCGGCCTTCTGCTGCCAGAACGAACGCGAGTCGGATGGCGCACATACAGTTACTCCGACCTTTCGCGCGCCGAGGAGATCATCAAACTTCGCAAGCTCGGCCTCAGTCTGACTCAGATCGCTGGCGTACTGCACGGCAAAACGAGCAATCTTGAGCCAGCTCTCGCTGCGCATCAGGTTGTGCTGGAGTCTCGCCTCGCCCAACTCACCGGCACGGTTAATCAAGTTCGCTGCCTGCGTCGGAAACTTTCGGCTGGCGACACGCCTGCACTCTCAGAACTCACACACCTACAAACTGACCACCGTACAATCGGCTTGAGCCTCCCCTGGCCTTGGGGCGGCGAGCACTTTGAGATTTCCATCGACCGGCCGCATACATGGATCACTGGCCCGCTCGGCAGCGGTAAGACAAAGCTCGCTATGGCCTTGGCTGACGCCATCCCCGGCAGCGTCTTTCTCGGTCTCGACCGTCAGGCGGCCATTACTGGCGACTTTCACTACGAACGCATGCAAAGCGCTCTCGATTGGCTCATCGGCGATGGCGCAACACCGTCAGACCCACTGACAACGCTAATCGCGCTATTGGAAGCCGAAGGTCCTGCCGCCGTTGTCGTCGACCTCATTGAATATCGCCTGGACGAACCAACTCAGACGGCGCTCGCCAGCTGGCTACGTCTGCGCGAACCCGATGCGCGCCCAATCTTCGCCATGACACGCTCCAGCGCCATGCTTGACCTTGCGGCTTGCGGCCCGGATGAGATGACCATCCTGTGCCCGGCTAATCACAGCCCACCAATGATCGTATCGCCTCATGCAGGATCATCCGGCTATGAGGTGGTCGCAGCCTGCCTAGCCCCACCCGATGTCCGCGCCCGAACGGAAGGCATGATCGCCTTTTACCCGCCAGCGGCGTAAGCGTTACTCTTCTTTCGCTTCCATCTCCACGATGGTTTTGAAGCCGCCCCAGAACATGCGCTTGCCATCGAACGGCATCTTGGCCGGATCATATTTCATGTCCGGATCGGCCATGACCTTTTTCATGACCTCGTCGCGATGCTTGCGGTTCTTGTAGACGGCGAAGGCGAACACGACGGTCTCGCCCTCTTTCCTCTTCACGGCGCGATGGAAATCAGTCGACTTGCCGGCTGGCACATCGTCCGCCACCGACTCGAAGTACTGCAGCGCGCCGTGCTTGATCCACACCTTGCCCGCGCGTTTGGCTTCCTTCTTGTACGCATCGATATTGCCCTCGGGCACCGGAAGTACAAAACCATCGACATAGGCCATAGCGCGTCCTCGCTCCGCTTGTATGAGCATTGAACACTAGGCGTGATGCCTCGCGCGGCAAGGCGCGCAACACCAATTGAGTTGTTTGTGATCGTGTGGTCCGCCTAGCGGCAGAGATCGCGCGCCTTGTCGATCGCATCGCGCGATCCCTTGAGCGAGAAGTGATATGCGGTGCGCGCATCCTTCACCGAAACTGCTTCCACGCGCAGCTCCTGTCCCTTCTTCAGCGCTTCGATCAGCGGCTTCTCGCCGGCATCCGGGAAGAAGGCCTCCTGCCCGGCGGCATACATCGGGAACTTATCGCGACCGATCACTGCCTGCGGGGCCAGATCCGTGCGCAGCGTGTAGCCGACGCGCAGACTCGGCTGGGCTGTCGCCGCGCCCGACTTGAAGGCGGCAACATAGAACGCCACCTCGCCATGATTGGCAGACTTCGGCGCCATGTCATTGGGTTCGACCGCCGCGAAGCACACCATGTTGCGCCCCTCGCCCTCGGTGTAGACGCGCCAGTCATTGTAACGGCCGATCGCCTTCGACTGCGCCACAGCAACGGGGGCCAACGCCGCCGGAGCGGCAACCGCCAGAACCGCCATCAAGAGAACCAGTCGCGCCATAGTCATATCTCCAGTCCGCAGTCCAAACCTGAACTACGGACGAAATTTGACGCAACACTTAATGCAGCTGCTTTTGGCGCCCGGAATGACAGCGCCAACCTCAACCTCGCGCCCAAATCCTACCGCGGAGCGCGCTTGGCCAGGATGCGCTGCAGCGTCCTGCGATGCATGTTGAGCCTGCGCGCCGTCTCGGAGACGTTGTGGTTGCACAGCTCGTACACGCGCTGGATGTGCTCCCAACGCACCCGGTCCGCAGACATCGGATTTTCCGGTGGCTCGGGACGGTCAGACCGGCCCGTCAGCAGAGCATTCACCACGTCATCAATATCGGCCGGCTTGGGCAGATAGTCGATCGCGCCAGCTTTCACAGCCGCAACCGCTGTCGAGATTGCGCCATAGCCTGTCAGGATCACGGCATGGGTGTCTTCGCGGGCCCGCTGCAGGGCTTCGACCACCTCAAGGCCCGAGCCGTCCTCGAGCCGCAGGTCGACAACTGCGAAGGCCGGTTGTTGCTTCTTCAGGTGCTCGCGCGCCTCGGCGACCGAGCCCAGGGAGGTCACATCAAACCCGCGCTGGCCCAGCGCACGCCCCAAACGCAACCGGAATGGCGCATCGTCGTCGAGAACCAGCAGGCTGCGGTCTTCGAGCGCCGCTACCCGTGGGTCTGACTCAACAGGTTCTTCCACCCTGATTTCTCCCGCAGCGCTGCCAATGACAGCTATATAAACGTGAGGGGCTCCTTAGGCCACCAGATTGATTTTTGTCTACCTGCGTATCGCGTTTCGGAGGGCCGTTTTCCTAGCGACAGCCCGAACACAGCATACGGGCAGCGTCAGTTTCAACGAATCCGCGGTTACGCTTGCCCTCACGCCATGGCTTGCAAAGCGCAGTCATTGCGCGCCATCAAGGGTTTTCCCGGCTTAATCGACGCTGGGTTGGGGCAAATCTGGGGTCGGATCATGATGTATCTTCGCGCTGGCGTATCACTCGCCCTTGCTCTGGCCATGGCCGCTTGCGCGCCAGCGGCGCCGCCCGCAGCCGAAGCTCCGGCCCCCGCACAGGCCGCGGCTCCGGCCGCGAAGATCCCCTACGGCGTCAATCAGGCCGCCAGCGGAACCTTCACCCACGATGGCGTGACCTTCTATTACGAGACCTATGGCGAGGGAGAGCCGCTCCTTCTCGTCCACGGCAATGGCGGCAGCATTGGCAGCTTCGGCGCCCAGATCGACGCCTTCAAGGGCAAATACAAAGTCATCGCCATGGACAGCCGCGAGCAAGGCAAGTCCGGCTCCAGCGACACGCCCATCACCTATGAACAGATGGCGGATGATCTCGCCGCCCTGCTCGACCACCTGAAGATCGCCTCCGCCGACGTCGTCGGCTGGAGCGATGGCGGAATCGAGGGGCTGCTCATCGCGATGCGCCATCCGACGAAAGTGAAGAGGTTGGTCGCCATGGCCGCCAACCTCAACCCGTCGCTCGAGGCGATCTATCCGGAAACCGAAGCCATGGCGAAAGCCATGACCGACGCCTTCCCGGCTGATCAGAAGAACACGCCCGAGGGCAAGCGCATCCTCAAGGTCACCGGCCTCCTGCTCTCCCAGCCGAACATCGACCCGAAAGCGCTGAACAAGATCACCGCGCCGACGCTGATCATCTCGGGCGACCAGGACGTCATCCGCCTCGAACACACCGTCCAGATCTACAACAACATCCCGAACGCCAATCTCGCCGTGCTGCCCAACAACACGCACATGGTTCCCTACGATGATCCCGAGCTCTTCAACGCCACGATCCAGCGCTTCCTCGACAAGCCCTTCGTCAAGAAGGACCGCATCAAGGACATGGAAGCCAGCGGCATGAAGCTCATGTCGGAAATGGCGAAGTAGGTTCTAGGCCTCGATCCAGCCCTCAGGCGCTTCGATGGCCGCACGCGGCCAGACGATACGCACCACCGCGCCCTTCGCGGGTAGCTGGCGGTTATACGGCGTCACGCGTGCGCCCGTGCGCTCCAGCAGCGTGCAGGCGATGAAGAAGCCAAGCCCCATACCGCCACCGCGTTGCTCGATCCTGCGCTCGGAGAAGTAAGGCTCGCCCAGCTTCGCCAGCACGCTCGGCGCGAAGCCCGCGCCATCGTCCGTGATGTAGATCCGCACTTCCTCATCCGACCAGCGCGCATTCACGCTGACTTCCTTCGAGGCAAAACTCACCGCATTCTCCACGAACGCGCCCAGCGCGTGGATGATCTCCGGCTTGCGGATCACATCCGGCGCCTTCTCCGGCCCCGCCCCGCTGCCCGCCGTACTGCTGCCAGCGAGCGGCGAGCACGAGCACTGCACATGTATGCCCGATCCCTGATGCGGCTCGACAGCTTCGTCGATCAGGCCCGGCAGGGTCGCCCGCGCCATAGCGGCATCGGTCATGTGACGCCGCTGCGAGATCTGCTTCAGGATCATTCGGCAACGTTCCGACTGCTCGATGATCAGCTCGACATCCTCGCGCGCCGGATGCCCCGGCTTCACCGTGCGCCCCAGTTCCTTCGCTGCGATATGGATGGTCGCCAGCGGCGTGCCCAGCTCATGCGCCGTCGCCGCCGCCAGTGCGCCCAACGCCGACAATTGCTGCTCACGCGCCAGCACGGCCTGCACCGCATCAAGCGCCGACACCAGGCTCGCCTCGTCGCGTCCGGTGCGCCACGAATAGATCGCAAAGAACACCAGGCCGACGGCAACAGCCGCCAGCTGCCCGGCCTGATAGAGAGGCGGCAACTGCAACGGCTCGCCATGCCATGGCAGGTCGAGCCCCCAGAACCACATCACCACGCAGCAACCAAGCGCGAGGAAGGACAACAACACCGCATAAGCCGGCAACAGGCGCGATGCGCCCACCGTCACCGGCGCAAGGATCATCAGCAGGAACGGATTCTCCAGACCACCCGTCAGACCGATCAGCACGGACAGCTGCACAATATCGAACGCCAGCTGCCCCGCCGTCTCTGCGGGCGAAGACAGGTGCTGCGTCGGAAACACCGCCATCAGCGCCACGTTCAGCCACGCCGATGCGCCAATAGCCGCCAGACACGCCACCAGCGGCAGCTCGAAGCCGAGGAGGAAGTTCACGAACAGCACCGCTGCAACCTGCCCCGCGATCGCCATCCAGCGCAGCGTGACAAGCGTGCGAAGCCGCGTCCGCCCGAAGGCAGAGCCCACGCTGCGCAGCGTTTCATGTGACGGATCGTCGATCACCGTCGCAGGAAGCCCCAAAATCACCTGACCTTGCGATTCAGCCATATGAACTGCTCGCGCAATCGCGTCCGAATGTCATCAGGCCACAGTTTGCTTTTTGCCCTGCGCATGCGATTTTCTAAGCATGCGTACCCTGCTCTTTTCGGCGTGTTCCACCGCTTTTCTGGTCCTGACGGCCTGTTCCCCCAGCGACAAGCCCGCCGCCGGCGTCGAAGCGGGTGGCGGCGTTGTCTCCTCCGGCATGCAGACCCAGGCCGAGAACTGCGGCAATCGCTCGTCAGACGCGATCGGCGGCCCGTTCCACCTCACCTCGCAAACCGGCTCCCCAACCACCGAAGAAAGCCTCAAGGGCGAGAAGTCGCTGGTCTTCTTCGGCTTCACCCACTGCCCGGATGTCTGCCCCACCACGCTGTTCACGCTGGGCAAGGCGATGGACCTGCTGCCCGCCGGCAAGAAAGCTCCACGCACCGTCTTCATCTCGGTGGACCCCGCGCGCGACACGCCCGAAGCCATCGCGCAATACATCCAGTCGAACGGCTTCCCGAAACACATCATCGGCCTCACCGGCACGCTCGACGAACTCCAGCAGACCGTCTCCGGCTTCAAGACGCAGTTCAGCCGCGACGAAGAAACCGACGGCGCCTCGGGCTATCTCGTGAGCCACTCCTCGATCCTCTATCTCATGGACGAGAACTGGAAACTCCAGACCTACTTCACCCCCGGCGAGTCCGCCGAAGCCATCGCCAGCTGCATCGCGAAGCTGAGCTAGCGCGAACGCGCCCACGCACCCCAAACGCAAACAGGGCGACCCCGTGCAAGGGCCGCCCTGTGTTATTCGAGGTCACGGTCATCTTCCCGGGGGGTCGGGGGGGACGGATAGGAAGACGTCCGTGACACCCAACCAATGCGCGAACCGAAAAGCGGTTGCACGGCGACCCGAACTTTTTTCGTCCGGCCTGCCATTTTCCCCGCATGGTAAATGAAACGGGCGGCGCTCTTAACGAACACCGCCCGCACCACGTCAAATGACTTAGGTGATAGTCTTGGGAGATCAGCCTAGCTCTGCGGAACAAGCGGCGTGAACGTTGCCGAGAAGCCAAGGCTTTCCTTCGTCGGCATGCCCATCATCGCGCTCATCGCGCCGAACGGCGTCTTCGGCTTGATCTGGATACGCAGCGTACCCGGTTGCGACAGGAACCCCGCCACAGCAGTCGTCACTTCCGCCGCCAGAGCCTCTTCGACACCCGCATCCGTCATGAACACTTTCGAGCCGGTGATGATGTTCACCAGGTCCTGACGATACGCCTCGACGCTCTGTCCCGACGACGGCGCAAGCTGATTGAGCAGCAGCTTCACCAGCTGCTTGTCAGTGATGGAGATATCGAGATCGGTGACCTGCAGCGTGATGAGCGCCATCACCATCTGCATGGCGGCGCCCTGCGCTTCTCGCGGAATGCTGGACAGCGGGTTGCCGCCTTCGGCGTCTGCATCAGCATCGCTGTCGGCATCGTCCCCATCTTCAGGCGCCGCGTCCTCGTCCATCGCCTCGTCCGCGATCGAGCCAGTCGCTTCTGCCATGGTCATCAGACCCGTCAGCAGCGTCGGCAAGGCCTTCTTCAGACCGAGCACGCCGCCCGCAACCTTGATCTCCGCAATGTCCGTAACGCCCACAGTGTAGCTCTCGTAGCGCGTCAGATCCTTCCCCGGATCGAAGGTCGCCTCGCCCTGCGAGTACACCTCAAGCACGTTGGACGGATAACCGCCCATCGCCATCAGCATCAGGCCCATCGCGCCCAGCGACCCGCCCTCGGAATCCGCCGTCAGCTTGAAAGCTGAGAGCGGAACCTTCGTCGCCACCACAACGCCATCAGCATTGCGCACCGTCGTGTACGACGTCGGCGTGCCCTCGATCTTGAGGCCCGAGAAGTTGGCGCTCATGCCCGACCATTTGATGCCGTCGAGGCCAGCCTCCAGCGGGCTCGTATAGCCCGCGAACACCTTGCCCCAGTCCGGCTCGCTGCCGTCTGCCGCGCCCATGCCCGCAGCAAACGCATCGCTGAACATGCCCGCGCGGATGTTGGTGATGTCGAGCGTTCCCAGATCGAACACGCCCGCCACCGGGAAACTGCCCGGCACATTGATGTCGCCCTTGATCCCGCCGAAGCGCGTCAGGCCGATCATCTTGTCCTTCACATTCGCGACCGTCAGCTCGCCCATCTCGAACTTCACCGAGCCTGTCGGGTTCGGTGTGGAATCCGGCGCGCTGTCTTTGCCCGCATCTCCGCCGATCTCGCCGGCAATCACGACGTCTTTCACCGTCGCATTCTTGAATGCCCACTGCTCGAACGGCGGCGCCTGGCCCGGACCTTCCTTCGTGAAGGCCCCAGCGATAAACGCCCCGGTCGCAGCGTTCATGCCCTCGATGCCGATCGAGCCGATCTTCATCTGGGGCTCGTCGCTGCTTTCCTGAACCGGCGTCACACCGCGCGCCACCATGCCCGTGAACACCGGCTTGCCGGCCTTCATATCGAGCCCGGTGAAGGTCAGCGTTTCAGCGCGCGCCACGATCTCGGATTTGGCGGGAGCAGGGGCCGAAGGCACAACCGGGGCCGCCCCCTCCTCCAGATCCACGTCCACGACGAGAGGCACGGACGCCGGCGTCTTCAAAGTTACGTTACGTAGCGTCAAGTTCCCGCCGGAACCGCTCCGCCCGGCATAGGAAATCCCGTCGCCGGCATTATTTTCGATGATCTGCATCGCTGTCAGGGCTTCGAGCGCCGGGCCGCTTGCACATGCAGCGGTCGACAGCGCCAAAACTGACGCAAAAGCGAGTCTGAGCTTCATTATGGGAGTCCCCTCTGTGTGGGTGATGTTGCTTCAGGCGCCACAGGAGGGTACGCCTTATCATGCTCGCCTTGGAACCGCATCAGCGCGTATTTTTGTTAGCGAAATCAGGTGCTTCGGTTCCGATCCGGGTGCACATTGATCGCCGTGCGCGCAGGGTGTCCGTACGCATAGATCCGCTCGCCCGAGAGGCTGTTGCGACCGCTCCGGCCAACCGTTTCGCCCTCGAAGCGATCTCTTTCGCGTCCGAACGGGTGGAGTGGATTGCAGACCGTTTGGGAGCCTTACCACCCCCTGTGGTGTTCCGCCCGGGGGCCTACATCCCCTTGCGTGGAGTCATCCACCGATTGAAGCATGTCGAGACGGGACGCACCGTGAAGGTCGACAAGACCTCGGGTCCAACTCCCCTACTTTTGATACCCGGCCCGCGTGAATCTTTCGCAGACAAAACCCGCGGCTTCTTCCGCGCCGCCGCCCGCACGGATTTCGCCGAACGGGTCGCTGTCCACGCTGAAACGCTGAAAGTGAAACCGCGCTCGATCGCCATCAAGGATACCCGCTCGCGCTGGGGTTCCTGCTCGTCCGAGGGCCGGCTCAACTTCTCCTGGCGCCTCGTCTGCGCCCCGCCCTTCGCGCTCGACTATGTCGCCGCGCACGAGGTCGCGCACATCAAGGAGATGAACCACTCCGACCGTTTCTGGAAACAGGTCGAGCGTTGCTTCCCCGACTGGCGCGAAGCCCGCGCCTGGCTCCACGAACGCGGCGGCGCCCTCCACTCCATCGGCGACGAGTAACGCTGCTTCGCGGCGATCCACGCGCACATCTCGACTGATTTCTGCTGCGTCGCGCCGCCAGCGCCTACGAAGGCGCGCGTTCCGACGCCGACGCCATACCGCGCTGCTTCATCTTCTGCATGACGCCCGGCCTGCACACTGCGGTCCCCGTGATCTTGCCCTCACCAGCCCGCCGGGCCGCACATCAGCCGAGCCGACCGTGTTGCACGCCGCCGACAGCAACCCCGCCAACATCACGTACACACCGCTCGCCCGCATCACGCTCCCCCAACCAGACGATCCCGCGCCCTCACAAAACTGCCCGCAGCCAGCTGACCACGGGCGCTCCGCAGAGACCACTGCAGCGCCGATCACACGTCTGGAGGATATACAGCCCCCGCCTCACCGCCTCTTCTCAGCCCCACACATCAGAGCCGACGCCCTGATCGCTTGATCCGGCCAGAACAAAAGAAAAAGGCGGGTCTTTCGACCCGCCTTTCCCGTAGTTCGTCGTGCGATCGCCTAGAACGAGAAGCGAGCGCCCAGGTAAGCACGGCGGGGAGCAACCCACGCGTTGGCTTGCTGGTAAGCGTAGGTACCCGAACCGGCGAGCTGCTTCTCGACCGAGGTCTTGAACTGCTGGTTGAGCACGTTGAAGATGTCGAGGAAGAGTTCGACTTCGCCGAAGGCGAGTTCGAGGTCGTATTTGAAGCGCATATCGAACGTGTAGTAGTCTGGACCTTCTTGCGAGCCGACATAGCCCGGCAGGAAGTACGTGTCCGTGACGCCACCGTAGGTGTACGCGGTCGACATCGGCGGGAAGAAGCGGCGGGAGATGGCTTCAGCCGGCGTGTAGAGCGCGCCGCTGTTCCAGTTGAACACCGCAGAGGTTTCGAGGCCGAAATCGAACTCGTACGAACCGTAGGCTTTGAACTGGTGTTTGATGTTACCAGCTTGCGGGCCGTACACGTTCGGCGCGCGCGGATCGAGCGCGATCCAGTCGCCTTGGTAGTCGGCGTTGGAGTCGGAGTTCGAGTTACCCTTGGCGTCGTTGTAGGTGTACGAAACCTGGCCCATCCAGTTGTCGGTTTTGTACTTCGTCAGCGTAACTTCGAGACCGTTGTAGTCACGCTTGCCGCCTTTCAGCGTACCGATGACGTAGTTCGAGTTCGGCTGGCTGCTGTAACCGAAGTACGAGTACGGCAGGTAGAAGAACGAAGACGAGTTGGCTTCGCCATGCGAGGTGTCGCCGTTCGGGTTCGAGTACAGAGCCAGGTCGAAGTCTTCCATGATGTCCCGCGTCTTGCGGTTCGTCGCGGTGACCGACAGGCCGATGTCCGTGCCGAAGGTGGTCGAGAAGCCCAGCATGAATTCGTCGGTGTACGGCGTTTTCGTGCTCGGAGCGAACAGAGCGTCCGGCGTGGTGGCGCCGCCGCGGGTGCGGAAGGTGACCCACTGGCCGTTGATGTTGACCTGCTCTTCGTCGACCGGGCCGGTCAGGGCACCGGCGAAGTCCGACATGTTGTTGCGGACCGGATCGTAGTAACGACCGCCGAAGCCGAAGACCTTCGTACGGCCATCGCCGAACAGGTCATAGACGAGCGACAGACGCGGAGCGATGTCCCAATCGAACGAGGCCGAGGTTTCACCGTTCGAGTCGAAGTGTTCCCACTTCTCAGCACGGAGACCGGCGTTCACGGTCAACTGGTTCAGCGTCCAGGTGTCTTGCAGATAGATCGACTGACCTTCGCTCTGAACTTCATAGCCACCCGAGATCGTACGGAGCGCACGATACACGTTGATGTTGCCGTAGGGGTTACCTGTGGTGTTGGTGAGGTTCATCGCGTCGAGTTGCGCTTGCGTCACCGTGCCCGTCGCGCCGACGCCGAACGTGGCTTTCGCCGCCGTCGAAGCGTTGATTGCGGTAAGGATACGGCCGTTATCGACCGAGGTCACCGAACGGCTGGTGTAGCCGGTCGCTGTGCCCGAACCCGTCGAGTACTGCAGCCAGCTCGTCGGGTTAGGCAGGGAGCCTGCCGCGAGCGAAGCGTAGGTCACGTTGCCCGGGACCGAGCCGTTTTCGGCATAGGTGTTGGTCGAGAACGTGTAGCCTGCCTTGAACGTGTGCGAGCCGAAATCAGTGTCGAGGAAGTACTCGCCGCTGATGCCGTACTCTTCACGGTCACGGTGCGTTTCGAGGTTCGCACCCGCGCCGCCTTGGCTGCGCTGGGCGAGCGTCGAGCCCGCGTTCGAGCGGAAGCCGACGTTGTCGCGAATGGTCTGGTCGGCCGCGACCTGCGTGAGTTCGGCCTTGTGGTTGAAGTAGTACGCGTTGAGCAGCAGGTCGCCGAACGTGCGCGTGTAGTCGACCTTGTAGTTATCGCCACCTTGCGTACGAGCCAGGTCGCGGTTGTTGAGGGTCGTCGAGGCGCTCGAGCCCGAGATGTCGGTCGGGTCGGAGAAGTAGGTTGCCGTCAGACGGTCATCCGGCGTGATCTGCCAGGTGCCTTTGAGGAACGCGTACTCGCCATCGTTTTCAACCGAGCGCATGAGGGCGCCAGTCGAGCCGTTGAGCACGTCGTCCTTGCGGTTCCTCTTCTGGTACGAACCGAAGATCCACAGCGTGTCCTTGATGATCGGGCCGCCCAGCGTGACGGCCGCGTCATACGTCGAGAAGCCGCCCGACGTGGAGTGCTCGTCCTTCTGAACGAGGCCGTCGTTCTGGAAGTAGTAGTTGATCGAGCCGTGCCACTCGTTCGAGCCCGACTTGGTGACGACGCGCGAGATCAGGCCGGAGCCGCCAGCGTATTCAGCGGGGACGCCGCCGACGATGACTTGCTGTTCCTGAATGATCTCGGAGTTGAAGTTCGAACCAAATGTGCCGCTCGTCGGGTCGGTAACGTCGACGCCGTCGATGTAATACACGTTGTCGGTCGAGGAGCCGGTGGCGCCGTCGACGTCGGCGTAGTTGACGCCCGAACGCGAGGACGGGTTGCCGCCCGACGAGGGCTTAACGCCCGGAACGAGCTGCAGGTACGACTGGTAGCTACGGCCGGTAGGCAGCGATTCCACAGTGTCCAGCGTCAGCGTCGTGCCGACGGTGGCCGAGGTCACGTCCACGGCGGCGAGCGACGAACCGGTGATGACGACGATGTCGCCAGCGTCGGCGGTGCCGCCGAGCGCGTAGCCGACCGAGAGGTCACGGCCCGACACAACGGCGACGTTGCCGGCGGTGAAGGTGGTGAAGCCCGTAGCTGCGATTTCGATCGAGTAGTTGGTGGCCGGGTCGAGACCAGCGATACGAATCGTACCGTCGGCGCCCGTCGTGCCCGTGCGGGTCACGAGCGAGTCAGGCGACGAAACCTTGACGCTTGCGCCGGCGACAGGAGCGCCAGCGTTCGAGTTGACGGTGACGCGCAGGCCGCCCGTTTGCGTTTGCGCCATCGCGTTCGGCGCGAGGACGATCGTACCAGCAGCAAGCATGCCCGGCACGCCCAGCGAGACAACCCCCGCCAAAACTGTTTTGGCGAGCAGTTGCTCGCGCCACTTCATTCTCATGATGACCCCTCAAAGCAAAAATGACAGCGACTGCACGCATGACCGCTTAATGCCAAAAAGCGGCCTTGGATTTGTCACATGCCCGACATTCCCGTCAGAAGTGCGCGGGCGTCAATGTTCCCGAGCGCTATGCGAAGGTTTTTTCAACAACGCGTTCCGCTGTGCAGCATTTCTGCATCACTAGCGTGGCGGCAGGTAAAAATTGCCCGTACCCGGACGCCGAGGCGCCCGGATACCAAGCAGTTGTGTATGCGGCATTGCCTACAGGCAGGGAATGACCGTGCCTAAAAAGCGGTGTTTCGTGTGACAGTTTTCGATACGGAAACCGACGTTTCCGCGAAGGAAGCCACCCAAACCACCCTCAGAGGCGCCTGATTCCGGGCGCCGCTGCTCTATTCGTGATCAGTTTGAGCGCACAGACCGCCCACACGAGCGCATCCGCACGATCATTCCCCTGCTCTTCCGCAGCCTCGACGCCCATCGCGAGAAGCTGGCTCTCCAGCTCGCGGAAATGGCCGCAATGCCGCACCAGCCCGCGCTGGTAGAGCACCGACACCGGCTCCGCCCGGACGCACTTTCCCTTGCTCGCGTGCACAAGCTCGATGGGGCACGTAACCCCCGCCGAGAGTAAAGTCTGGCGGACCATTTCCCCGCCCTGGTTCGCCTCGGCGACGATTTTTGCGGCGCCAAAGTCCGTCACTGCCTGAAGGGCTGCTTTTGCCCATTCGAGCGGCTTGGCCCCGACGCAGGAATAGTCTGCCAGCACATATCCAACACGCTCGCGTTTCCGCTTCTCGCGTCCCGCTCCTTTCGCACCGTCAGTTGACTGAGGGCCAGCTTCCGCTCCGTCCGTAACCTCGCGCCTCCCCCTGCCCGCCACGATGATCCCGCAGGCCGACCCGTTGAGACCGGCCGGCGGATCGATCGCCACGATAACCTGGTCGAGCGCCTCGCGCCCGCCCGGCAAAGACTCGCAGCGCGTCGACGCAAAGTCCTCGAGCCGGAAGAGCCCGCCCTCATCCTCGACCATGACGCCGTCAAGCTCCTGCGCGGCGAGGCGCGTGCCGCCATAGAGCGCGTTCACGCCTGCGATGAAGGTCGGCGCAAGATTGGCCGCGTTCGCGGTCGTGCCCGCCTGCGTCATCACGCAGGACGCTTCCTCACGCAGATCGCGCAGC
>DAINAT010000082.1:0-15906 GCA_036733305.1 Hyphomonadaceae bacterium | reverse complement strand
CCGGCGAACACGATCGTCCTTTCCACCAGGACGTCCGTCGAGTTGACGAGTTCGCCGTCGATGTCATCCGCCGTCAGCACGATCGGAACCTCCGTGCAGCCGGCGATGATCACTTCCGCGCCTTGCGCCTCAAGCTTCCGGGCGAGCGTCGCCATCGAACGCCTCACGGTGTCGCCCGTGTCGCCGCTCTTGATCCGGTAGATCAGTTCCATGAACGTCCGCTGCGAGTCCGCGCTCAGCAGCACGGGCTTCACGCCACGTTTCGTCAACGCATCCTGATAAAGGCTTGACGACAGGCTCGCGTCCGCCGCGAGCACGCCCACGCTGTCGGGCCTTAAGTCCACGACAACCTTCGTTGTCTCCTCGATAATGCTGATGAACGGCACGTTGATGGCCGCGCGGATCTCCGCTTCCCACTCATGCGTACTGTTGCACGCCATCACGATGAATTCCGCACCCGCAATTTCAAGCGCAAGCGCCGCACTCGCGAGCGCTGGGCCGGGCGATGGACCTTCGCCACGCTTGTAGGCGTTGCGATCGGGAATTTTCGTGTTGTTGTCGATGATGAGACGTAGATGATCTTGTTCGCGTACAGCGCTGGTTCTTCTCAAGATTCGCTCAAAAAAATCCAGCGTCGCCATCGGTCCAAGCCCGCCGATAACGCCAACAGTCTTGGTCTCGCTCATGACTGCAACACGCCCTGATATGCGAAGAGAGAAGGCGCGCCGCCCGTGTGTACGAACAGGATCTTCGAGTCCTGCTTGAAGTGTTCGCGGCGGATCAGGCCGATCAACCCTGCCGCGGCTTTGCCGGTGTAGACCGGATCAAGCAGGACGCCTTCAAATCGCGCAAACAGCTTCACGGCTTCGATCATTTCGTCCGTAGGCAGAGAATAGCCCGGTCCAACCCATTCATCGAGCGCGACAACGCTCTCGCGCGACGGAGCCGGCAATCCCGCGAACGCCGCCGCTTCAACCGCAAGCTTGTGCACATTGCCTTCCTGCTCAGCGCGCGGCCGGCGCACGTTGATGCCGGTCAGCGGAACGCCGGTGTTTGCGGCGTTGAACCCAACCAGCAGGCCGCTGTGTGTGCCGGCGCTGCCGGATGCAACCACGAACTCGTCGAACGCCAGCCCCATATCCAGCGACTGCGCGAGAATCTCGCGCGCGCAGACAACGTATCCCATCGCACCCAGTGCATTCGATCCGCCGCCGGGAATGACATAGCCCTTGCGACCCTCAGCTGTCAGCTTCTCGGCTTCTGCGTTCATCGCAGCGGCAAGGTCGGTTCCGGCATCGACAACGGTGATCGATTCCGCACCAAGAAGATCGAACAGGAAGTTGTTTCCACTCGCTTCTTTGCGATAGCTGCCCGCCACGCGTTGTTCCAGAACCAGTCGGCATTTCAGCCCCTCATGCGCCGCCGCGGCGAGCGTCAGGCGGCAATGGTTCGACTGCACCGCGCCGACCGTGATCAGCGTGTCCGCGCCCTGGCGCAGCGCTTCAGCGACCAGAAACTCCAGCTTGCGCGTCTTGTTACCGCCGCCCGCCAGACCCGTCAGATCGTCGCGCTTGATCCATATTTCGGGCCCGCCGAGATGCTTCGACAGCTTCTCAAGTCGTTGGATCGGCGTTGGATTTGGCGTGTAACGGCGGCGGGGAAGGGCTTCGATTTTCATACCCCAGCCATAGGCCGGGCAGGATCGCCAGAAAACCCCTGATCAGAAGCGCCCGCGTCATGAAACCAAGAACGAAAAGGCACGGCGCGACATGATCAACGCGGGCCGGGAATGGCTAACCGGTTCTTAAGCGGCTCGGGAGAAGGCTGGTCCGTTAACAATGGGATACCTGTCGCCTTGAGCGCCGAGATAAGGACCGGGCAGAACTCCGCCGGCGCGCCTGCGCCGCGCACGCAATCGCGTGTCGCACGCCTGCGCCCGAAGCTCGGCGCTGCCGATCTGTTACTTCAACTTTGGCGGGCCAAGTGGTTGATGTTATTGGTGTTCGTGTCGATCCTTCTGATCGGCGTCGCCATCACCCTGATCGCGCCGACCAAGTATGCCGCAAGCACGCGACTGTTGGTTCGCCTTGGCCAGGAATACGTATTCGATCCGGTGATTGGGGATGCCGGGAAGGGCGCATTCCTGCAGCAGGAAGAACGCATGCAAGCCGAAGCCGAGCTTGTGCGTTCGCCTGTGATCGCAGAGCGGGTCATTGTGGGCATCGGTCTCGGTCGACTTTATCCGAACTTCGCCGAGGCCAAGCTGCGCGCCCGCGATCGCGACGTTTACATCATTGATCAGAAAGCACTCGACGTTTTCGCGGCCGATCTGGATGTGGTCTCAGCGCCCAAATCCGCGATCCTGCACATGACATATGCGCACGAAGATCCGGCGCTTGCCGCCGCCACGCTGAACCGCTTCGTCACGGAATATCTCAAATACCGCCAAGAGGTTCTGTCCAGCAAAGGCGTTGCAGGGCTGACTGAACAGCGCGGCGTTATTGAGGGCAGGTTGGCCGACGCCGACAAGGCGCTGCGCGACTTTCTCGACAAGAACAGCCTCAGCGATTTCGATGCCGAAAGCGCTGCCGCGAAGAAGCGGTTCGCAGACATATCCGACGAGCTAACCAAGGTGCAGGCGTCTCTGCACGAAGCAGAAGCCAAGTCAGCCAGCCTTGGCCGCCAGCTCGAAGCCCTTCTGAAATCCACCTCCGCTCAGGGCCTGCGCCGTAACAGCCCTGGCGCCGTCCGCCAGGCACTCGAAGCCGAGCGCGCCGTGCAAACCGCCAATATCAGCGCCCTCACGGTTCGTACCTCGGCGCTCGCTACGCAGAAGCGCGAGGCCGAAACCCGCATTGCCCACCTCGCGGCGCTTGAGCCCGACTATCTCCGCCTCCAACGCGACCGTAGCGCGCTTGAAGCCTCTGCCGGAGCCCTCGCCACGCGCGAGCAGGCCGAACGCGCCCGTAACGAGCTCGCCGCTCGTGGCGCGGACAATATCTCCGTCTACGAAGCCGCCCGTCCGCCGACACAGGGCGATGCCACCAAACGCGTGATCGCCATCACCGCCGCCATTCTCGGCCTGATCGCAGCTGTCATTGTCGGTCTGCTGCGTGTCTGGTCGGTCACGGGCTTCGCCTCTGCAAGTTCTGTCGAGCGTACGCTCGGCCTCCGCGTCCTCGCCACCGCGAAGGACCGGACCACGTGAAAGACCTGCGCGCCGACCTGAAAGATCTCTACCGTTCGCTCTCACAGACGTCCTCGACGGACGGCGGCCGCACCGTGATGTTCATCGCCGCCCGATCAGGCGAAGGCACGTCCAGCGTCGCCACAGCCTTCTCGCTGCTCGCCGCAGAACAGGCGCGCCGCCCGGTCTGGCTCATCGACCTCGACCTCAAGCGTAACCATCTGTTCAATTCCTTCGCCGTCGGCGCATTCGCGGAAGCATTCGGCGGCGTTGGCCCGCCATACTCTGCAGCGCTCAAGACGCAACCGTTCTTCTCTGTCGAACCAGCGCCTCAGGAAGCGGCTCAAAGCCTCGGCCTGTTCACAGCCCACCGAGTCGGCGAAACGCGCCTGATGGTCACGCAGTTCGACGCAACGCGCCTTTCCGCTGGCCAGGGCATCCGCATCAAGACGCAGCCGACTTACTGGCAAGCCGTTCGCGCCACCACCGACTGGGCTGTCGTCGATGCACCCGCGCTCGAACTGGCAACCGCTGGCCTCGCCATCGCTTCGCAGATGGACAAGACCGTCATAGTCGTGAACGCCGACGATACCACTCCTAATGACGTGGAAACGGTGCGCCGCGAGATCGAAGCCCATGGCGGTCAGGTCGCAGGCGTCGTGCTCAACCGCGAAAAGTCAGACGCACGGTTCGCCGATCGCATCTCGAGATAGTTGCCACTGGCCTGTCATCCGCATCGACCTGATCGCAGCCGGACAAGCTGCGCGGGATGTGATGTTCCGCTCGCCACGGCTTGTTTCACAAGAACTTCTTGCAATGACATTGGGTGATCAGCGTCTTCGTTACGGCGAAACTCGCGACGGATTCGAAGGCCCGTAGTCCAGCCAGGCTAGTCAATCACGCCAGACAGCACAGCGCCCAGTGTCGGCGCAGCCAGCACGGCGCCAGCCTCGACTGCGCGTTGCGCGAGTTCTTCCATCAGGTCCGCGGGTGCGCCGTATTCGGTCGGTGATGCGCTGACGTCATGCGTGAAGAAGAACAGCCACGCCTTTGCGTCGATTGCAGTTTTCAGAGCGGCGAGGGCGCGTCTGCGATGCATCGCAGAGCCGCCAAGTTCGACAGCGCGCAGCTGGCTGCGATCGCATTCGCCAACATTGATACCGGGAAGGATTCCACGACCCGTCACGAAAACGTCGCCGACCCAGCGCTTGGCGGAGTAGGTGGTCTCGCCATGCGGGAAAGCAAACGACGACACGGTCTCGACGTGACCAGCTTCCTGAAGGGCGACAAGGTTCTCGCCGATGTCACGCTCAACCTTGCTCAGCGACGAGCGGGCGCAATCGAGATGGCTGTGCGTATGTGCGCCGATCTCGTGACTACGCGCGCACAGCTCGGCCAGCGTTGCCGCATCGAACATCTCGCCCATGACCGGGCTACGCTGGTTCATCAGCGTCGTGCAGGCATAGAACCCCGCGCGGCCGCCATGCTTCTCGATGATATCGGCGCCGTTGATGGCGGATTTCGGGAAATGGTCGAACGTGAAGGTGACGACAGGGCGATCCGGCGCCACTTCGGCCTGACAGGCCGTACGCCACTGCACCACGCGGCGTTGCATCCTGGCAGGCGGCGACTGCGAGGGAGAGTAGGTCCACTCAACCATCACAAGGCGTCCGAGTAGACGAGCGCGCACCACGCCAGAAGACATTGTCGTAGATCGTTGCGATCTCGCGCTCGTCGCCTGCCACTTTCAGGACGTGATGAGCGGCGCGCATGGCTCAGCGCGCCTTCTGCCGGTCGCCGAGCAGGCACGGCACGGTGATCAGCACAATCCAAGCATCCAGCCAGATCGTCGCTCGTTTCACATAATCCATATCCAGCCGGACGCGCTCGCGCACTTCCTCTGGCGTATGGCAGGGCCCCCGCGAACCGTTGACTTGCGCCCAGCCCGTCATGCCGGGCTTCATGCGATGGCGGTGCGCGTAGTCGCCAACCGTGCGCGTCACTTCGATTGAACCTGCCGTCATGCCAACAGCATGGGGGCGCGGACCCACGATCGACATCTCGCCCTTGATGACGTTGAACAGCTGCGGCAACTCGTCGAGGCTCGTCCGGCGCAGGAAGCCGCCAAGCTTTGTCACGCGCGGATCGCCGATCTGCGTCTGGCGGATGATGCCTTCCTCGGCGGTCTTGTCCGGCCGCATCGTGCGGAACTTCCACACGCGGATGATCTCGTTGTTGAAGCCGTGGCGCTTCTGACGGAAGAACACTGGCCCCTTGCTGTCCATTTTGATCAGGAGGGCGATCAGCGCCATCGGAATGGCAAGTACGATCAGCGCGCTGGCTGACACGGTCACATCAAACACCTGTTTCACCGCCGCCCGACGCACATCGCGCGGCGCACCGGAGATATAGGCGGCCGGGGCATCCACGACGCGCGCAAGTGAGGTCTGTTCCGGGTTGAAGCCGTCCAGGTCGAGGACGAGGATGATCTCCTGCGGCAGGTTGCGGATCTTGTCGATCAGCTCGCGCACGCGCGCTTGAGCCGTCGACGTCACCGTCACCACGATCCGGTCAACCTTCGGCAGGCCTTCCCAGGTTAGCAGGTCCTCGACCTTGCCAAGGAAAGGCGTGTCACCCATCAGCGTCGCCGCCGAACGTCCGGCCCGGTCGTCGAAGAAGCCGACAATGTTGAGCTCGCGCTCCTTCACGTTCCGCGAAACGATCCGCGCCGCAGCCTGTGTTGCGCCCACGATCACCACGTTGTCGGAGAGCTGGCCCTTGCGTGTCGCCGCGCGGACCATGCCGAGATAGTTGGCATGCAGCGCAAACACCGTCAGCGCGTTCACGGCGCAGAGCTGCGCGAACAAGCTTGTCCTGGCTGGGTCGATGATCGCCATCACGACGAACATCACGCCCATTGCGATTGCGACGCCGAACGCGACGCGAGACACGTGGCTGATCACCGAGCCCGCATACCGGAAGCGATAGCCGCCGGAAGACCAGACGCCCAGGACGCACATGGCCGGCATCATCAGATACGGAAGCGCTGCGGCAAGCGGAATAGCCAGCACATCGACGCCTTCCGATGCGCACAGCGCCAGTGTCACCAGCGCGACTGCAAGCGCGTCTACAACGCGCGTGGCGACGCGAATGCCGCTACGATGGAGGAAGCGTTTGCGACGCGACGGTTGGACAATAGGCGTGGCCTTGTCGCTTTCGCGCCGGCCTTCGGCTGTTGCTTTGGGTTTGTCGGTCCAAGCCAGTCTTTCAGCACGCATCGTTCGCCCGCAACACCCGAGGACACTCTCGATTAGATGCGCAAGCTATCGGAACAGGGTCAAAATCGACTTCAGACGATCGATGAAATTCAATCGATCAGGTTCTACGGCGGGCCGAAGTAAGTGGCAAAACAGCAATAGTCCCACAAAGGCGAGGGTGATCGCCTTGAGGCAATCACGGAACGCCAACCCGCTCTTTCTATCCTCTGAGCCAGCCCCCATCGCCCCCACGGCCTACCCGCTGGATTCATTAATGAGGGGTTGCAGCGCGTCAGCGCATGAAACACCGGGCTCCAGGAACAGCGCCGACAGGATTGTCGCCCCAAGTGCGCCGCCTGTCTGATTGAGAAAGCTAGCGGCATGCGTTGCCGAGGCGAGCACGTCCCCAGCCTGAGGCAGAGCATTCGCATTCGATCCGATGACGTTTCCCATAATGAAGACAGCCATCGCGGCGGCAAACGCGTCAGCATGCCGAACGAGGCGACGGCCCGTGTGCGACGTCCCATGTGTTGAGCTGTACGGGTTGAGCAGCATGAGGTCGTCGTTGATGTGAGGAATGCGGTGGCGAGCCAATCCGCTCCACGCGTCCGTCGCACGCGGCAGACGACAGACCCCAAAAGCAAAACGGGCCGCCTCTTGGGAGGCGGCCCGCTCTGTTGAAATCCGAAAAGCGCTTAGTGGCCGCGCTTGTCGTACGAGATGATGCAGCCATCCGTCATGTGATAGCTCGGCGTCACGGTTTTGCCGGCCAGGATCGCATCAAGCGTCGTGGAGGCATAATCATTGTCCGGCTTGGCGCGGGCGCGGCCGAAGGTGACGCGATCATTGATCGGGCCCTGATAGAGGATTTTCCAGGTCTTCGGTTCGACGATCAGCGTCTCGGTTGCGCGCTCGACGCCCCACGGTTCGGTCACGGATTGATCCTTGTCCTTCAGGATCTGCATGGTGATGTCGAAGTCCTTGGCTTCTTTGCCAATCATCTCCGGCGTGTCGTGCGTGTTCGGGTTGATCAGGATAAATTTCACGCCCTTGGCTTCGTACTTCGACTGAAGCGTGTGGAAGTCCGGATTGAGTTGCTGGCCGATCGGGCAGCCCCTGGTGTGCATCGAGATCACGATCGCTTTCGCGTCGGTGTTTTTATAGAGCTCGAAATCCTTGCCCGTGATGTCCTTGAGCTTGAAGTTGGCCATCTTGGCCAGCGGCAGGGTCATCTTCACCGCGCTGGCGGTGTCCGTGATCGCTGCCTCTTGCGCGACCGGCGGCGAGCAGGCAGCGGCAAGGCCGAGCGCCAGAGTGGCGGCTGCGGTGGTGGTGAAAATCCGGCTGAGCATGGGGGGATGCCTTCCTGATCGTGCTTGCGGCCCGTTTCGACCGCTATGTGAAGTTGCACCAAGTATCCGGCAAACACCTGACAGCGTCAAACCCTGACCTATCAACGCACCGCAATGTGTACGGTTTTGACCGTTCGCGACCGCCATTTCCGCCTGAAAACCCCACCACAAACGAAAACAGGCGGCCCAAAGGCCGCCTGCTCCCTATGCGCATCGCTAGATAGTTTAGAACGTTTTCTTGATACCCACTTCAAACGTACGACCGAGCGGGCTGCCCAGCCGCGGGTCATAACCCAGTTCTTCCTGGGCCGGCGGCGGGTCCTGATCGAACACGTTCGTCACGGCGGCCGTGAAGAGCATGTTCGAAGGCAAGGTCAGCGCGTAGACCAGATCAGCCGTGAGCACTTCCTTGCCGTTTTCACCATATTGGACGCCCGCCCGTTCATCCCGAACAGCGCTGACATAGTTGGCCTGCGCGCGGATGTTGTGGTCGCCGATATTGTAGTTGACGAAGAAGTTGGCGCGCCATTCCGGGGCCGCAGAAGCGACCGTCGAGAAGTTAAGCGTGCCGAGACGGTCGTCGCCATTCGTGACTTGGAAGCCATCGAGCGAGGCGGGGCCTGTTTCAAGTTCCAGAACGCGCGTGGCGGTCAGGTCGAAAGTGAGATCGCCTCCCGCGAACGGCATCAGGTACTTGGCCTGAATGTCGATGCCGTTCGTCTTCTGGCCGGGGCCATTTCCAAAGATCGTCGAAATGGACGAGAAGTTGTCAGACGATGTCACGCCCTGCACGCAGACGCTTCCCGGCGACTGAGCCGTGTCGTTGAACGTCACGCGCCCGACGAGCGGATGGCTGCAGTTAGCCAGCGCTTGTCCAGCTGCGTTGTTGCCAAAGCCGGAGAACACGGTGTTGGCGATCTGGTTATGTGTAGCGACCTCGCCGATCTCGTTCTCGGTTTCAATGTTGAAGTAGTCGATGATGATCGAGAGGTCGTGATCCGCAGAGAAGCCCTCCGATTTCCAGATGGCGCCGACATTCCACGAAGTTGCTTCCGACGGTTCAACGCTGTTTGAGGTGATGTTGGTGCCGCCCCGCCAGTTGCTGCCTGCAATCGCATAGCTGCGGTTGACTGCCGTGACCTGGCCCGGAATGAGACCCACTGGCGGCGCCTGGAAGTTGGTGCCGTAGGAAGCGCGCAGCGAGAACGGACCGACGACGTCCCACTTGCCGGATACCTTGTAGACCGTGGATTCCATGTCGCCCGAGAACGTCTCGTTACGAGCGGCGACCTGGAAGTTCAGGTTGTCGAGGACTGGCAGGCTGACTTCGCCGAAGAACGAGTATTGTTGCATGTCACGGTAGTTCGGCCGGTTCGTGTCGAAGAACACGAATGGACCCGGTTCGAACTCGGAACATCCGGTATACAGCGGGTCGTTGGCGCTACGGGGCGTTTGCGTGACTGGAACACCGCCAACGTTGGTTGTGCTGTTCGGCCAGTCGCATGGCGTATTGCCGTTGTAGAAATCACCCGTGGACTGCTCGCGAACTTCAACCTGCCGCCACTGCGTGCCGGCGGCCCAGCCGATCGTTCCGCCCGGAAGCTGAACGCCGCTGTCTCCGCTGAACACCAGGTCCATTGTCAGGCTGCTGGTGGTGGTTTCGAGTGCGCGATCGTCAAACAGCCAGCGAATGAGCTCGTTGGAGTTTTCCGAACCGCTTTTGTAGGTCGGGTTGGCCAGCCCGCGTTGCGGCTGGTTGGCGAAGTTGGTGGCGAAGGGGTTCCACCACATGCACCCGTTCTGTCCCGCAGCGGCCGCGTTTTGCGTGCCGAAGCGCAGCGGGTCGAGATCGGCTGCTTTGCAGGAAGGACCGCCGAAGCCATTGATCGCCTCTTGGAGGCGATAGCCCAGGATATCAGGGTTGGTCTGGTAGAGCGTGCTCTGGTTGTAGGTGACCCCGAAATCATAGTTGATATCGGACAATCCACCAGCCCAATCACCCAGTCGGCCGTCCAGTCCGGCAGAGATACGCCAGATCTGGTTGTCGATCTTGGATGGCGTGCCAAAGCCGTTGCCTTCACCCAGTGCGGGGTTCCCGCCATGCGCCATGGCGCGATAGGTGATGGGCGTTACGCTCGTCACAAGCGGATAAGCGGCGATCGAAGACAGGCCCGAGCGTTGTGCGAACTCGGCGAAGTACGGGTTCGAACGGGGAACGTAGAACTGGTAGGTCAGGCCCGCAGACCGCGCAGGACCACGCGTGACCGGTTGAGCCGGTGAACCAAAGACTTGCGGCGAAACCACCTGTCCATACGACACGTCCGCATGGAAGTTCATGTCATCCGAGACGGTCGCGTTCACTTGCCCGTATATACGGTAGATGTCGCTTTCTTCGACCAGATTATAGTACGAGATATAGTTGTACGCGCAGGTGTAGGAGTTGATGTAGGTGCCGCCGACCGCGTCGCAGCTTGCGGGCGTGAAATCCGAAAACACGGTTGCGCTCAGCGGATTGCCCAGTTCGCCGTTGACTGTGTTGTTAGGCGTGGTTGGAGCGCCACGGGCAAGATAACCGCCGAGGTTGGTCAACGTGGACCACGGGGCCGGGTTCGTTGTGTAGGGTTGTTGCGACCAGGAGCGTTCCGTCGAGTTGAGGCGGGAGCGGTGTTCCCACTCTGCAGACCAGAGGAAGTTGACGTCGCCTTCGCCGACGCCGCCAAGAAGGCTGACGCCATAATCGCCGTCAGATCCGTCGATATATTTATACTGAGCCTTGGCTTCGAGGCCGGTGAAGCTATCGCGGGTGATGAAGTTGACGACGCCGCCCACGGCGTCCGCGCCGTAAATTGTGGCCGCGCCATCCTTCAGTACTTCGACACGGGCGATTGCCGCAGACGGCATGTTGGCCGTGTTCTGGCTCATCCGTTTGCCATTAAGAAGGGTAAGTGTTTTGTCAGCGCCGATACCGCGCAGGTTGAAAGACACAGACCCTGTGAGCGCCGCGCCGCCGAAATAATAGGCCTCGCCCGTGGTTGGGCCAGAGATCGTCAGGCTCTTGGCGAATTCGAGCGCTGTCGGGGAGCCCTGCTGCTCAAGGTCCGCCATCGTGAAGACTTCAACCGGGAGGGCTGCGTCTTCTGGGCTGGATTTGATGAGCGAGCCGGTGACGACCACGCGGTCGCGTGCAGGTGAATCTGCTTCGACGGCGGCAGGGGTCTGGTCGACAGGCGGTTGATCGCTGGCTTGTTGGGCCCAGGCAGGCATAGCACCCGCAACGCCGAACAGCAGCGCAGCGCGAGACGCGCTGCGGAATATGGACTTCATACTTGTACCTCCCCGAGTTGAGTCTGTTTGCGACTCTCGATGCCGAGATTGTTGGCCGACGCATCACGGGGCGTCAACGACGCAAGATCGTGAACACGCGTCCTCGCAAGCGCAGCAACCTAATCGTTGATCAAAAGAGCGTCGTCTCGCTGCGGCGATCGTGAAACGTCGCACGCATCAGGAGGTATTTTCTGCGCGCAGTCAGAGCCGCAGCGGCATTTGATGCCTTACGTTGCGCAAAAGCCGCAGAGGAAGCGAAACAAAGTTTTTTGCGATTGTGCGGATGCGAAATTCTAGGCGCCGTAACGGATGCCGTTACGGCATGCTTGCTCTCGCGCGCATCACCTATCGAGCGCTAACCAAATCTATCGCCGATCGGCCACGCGCGATCGTCGCTCGGCCATCGCGCGGCGACGTATAGGAAGATGGGGCGGTTTGACGGAATCTCTTTTGGCGGCGTAACTCAATCTGCAGGGGCTTTTGGATTTCGGTCGATGTTGGAGTTGAGCGGCGTCAGCCGGCGCGTTGATGGCGCAGCCCATCTGACTGACATCTCGTTGCGACTTGAACGCGGTTCCCTCAACGTCCTGCTTGGCCCGACGTTGGCGGGCAAAACCAGTCTCATGCGGATCATGGCCGGGCTCGATAAGCCCAGCGCTGGCGAGGTTTGGTTTGACGGACACAACGTAACCGGCAAGCCAGTCGCCAAGCGCAATGTCGCAATGGTCTACCAGCAGTTCATCAACTACCCCGGCTGGACCGTGCGCGAGAACATCGCCTCGCCCCTTAAGGTGAAGCGCACGCCCAAGGCCGAGATCGCCCGTGAAGTTGAACGCGCCGCCGAGTTGCTTCGCCTCGGTCCATATCTCGATCGCAAACCCCTTGAGCTCTCAGGTGGTCAGCAACAGCGCGTCGCGCTCGCGCGCGCGATCGTGAAGAAAGCCGGCCTGGTGCTGCTCGACGAGCCACTGGCCAACCTCGACTACAAGCTACGCGAGGAGCTCCGCGCCGAACTGCCAAAGCTGTTTGCGGATTCCGCTGCCGTCGTTGTCTACGCCACCACCGAACCCACCGAGGCTCTGCTGCTTGGCGGCTCGACTGCAACGCTGAGTGAGGGGCGCATCACGCAATTCGGCCCAACGCTCAGTGTCTATCGTCAGCCCAATTCGCTCATTACAGCGCGGACGTTCTCCGACCCGCCGCTCAACATTCTGCCAATCGAGCAGACCTCCGACCCGCAACGCTATCCCGGCGCACGCACGCTGGCCTTCCGCGCGCATCATCTACGCCTGCAGCGTAAATCTCCCGCTGCGCACGCCTACACGCTGAAGGTCATCTCGACCGAACTCACCGGCTCGGAAACCTACATCCACCTCGACTTCGGCGGACAGAACTGGGTGATGCTCGCGCACGGCGTCCATGCCTTCACGCCGGGCGAGATGCTGACTGTCTATCTGGAACCTGCAGACATCCTGATGTTCGACACGAACGGGGCCGCGCTCAAGCTCGCGGCAGAGGCTGCCTGAACCATGGCGCGCATCAACCTCGACAAGATCCGCCACGCCTACGGTCCAAACCCGAAGTCCGATGCCGACTACGCGTTGCGCCAGGTCGATCAGGTCTTCGACGATGGCGGCGCCTACGCGCTGCTGGGACCATCGGGCTGCGGCAAGACTAGCCTGCTCAACATCATCTCGGGCCTCGTCACGCCAACGCAGGGCCGGGTGCTGTTCAACGGCGACGACGTCACCAACCTGCCGACCGAGAAGCGCAACATTGCGCAGGTGTTCCAGTTCCCGGTCATCTATGACTCAATGACCGTCCGCGAGAACCTGGCCTTCCCGCTGCGCAACCGCGGCGTGAAACCCGCCGAAGCCAATGCACGCGTCGATGACGTGCTAGGCATGATCGGCCTCAAGAGCATTGCCGATCGCAAGGCGCGAGGCCTCACAGCAGACGATAAGCAGAAGATATCCCTCGGCCGCGGCCTCGTGCGCTCGGACGTCAACGCAATCCTATTCGACGAACCGCTGACCGTCATCGACCCGCAGATGAAGTGGCAACTGCGAGCCCAGCTCCGCGAGCTGCACAAGCGCTTCGGCTACACCATGATCTACGTCACTCACGACCAGACCGAGGCGCTGACCTTCGCCAACAAGGTCGTCGTGATGTACGAGGGCGAGATCGTCCAGATCGGCTCACCCGAAGAACTGTTCGAGAAGCCCAGCCACACCTTCGTTGGTTACTTCATCGGCTCGCCCGGCATGAATGTCATCCCGACCACGCTCGACGGCGCGAATGCCAGGCTGGGGCAGTATTCGACCCCCTTGCCCGCCGCGCCGCGCCTTACGGGGCGGTCCAGGCTCGAACTCGGCGTCCGTCCCGAATATGTGCGCCTCACAGACGCCGGCATTCCGGCAACCGTCACGCGCGTGGAAGATGCGGGCCGATACCGGATCTTGAGGGCAACGGTGCAGGGTCATCCGATCACCGCCATCCTCAAGGAAGGCGACGAGCTGCCGTCCAATCCGCACATCTCGTTCGATCCCAAAGGCGTGCACCTCTACGCCGATAGCTGGCGGGTGGACCTTGGCGCAGGAGCTGCGTCATGAAGCCGGTCAATCAGAAAGCCTGGTTCCTCGTCCTGCCAGTACTCATCCTCGTCGCCATCTCGGCAATTATCCCGCTGATGATGGTCGTCAACTTCTCGGTGCAGGAGAAGGCCTCCAACGGCCAGTTCTTCTGGATGGGCACGAAGTGGTACGAGACCGTGCTGCACGACGAGAAGTTCTGGGGCGCGCTAGCGCGCAGCCTGTCCTTCTCCGCGATAATTCTCATAATACAGGTGCCGCTCGGCATCTTCATCGCGCTGAACATGCCGCGAAAGGGCTGGGGCGTTCCCGCCAGCCTCGTGCTGATCGCGCTGCCATTGCTGATCCCGTGGTACGTCGTGGGTATGATCTGGCAGATGTTCGGCCGGGTCGACATCGGCCTCATGGGCGTGATGTTGAAGGACTTCGGCTACAACTATGTCGGCGATCCCGTGGATGCATGGGGCACGCTGATCCTCATGGACGTCTGGCACTGGACCAGCCTCGTCGCGCTCCTGTGCTACGCGGGCCTCGTCTCGATCCCGGATGTCTACTATCAGGCCGCGCGCATAGATGGCGCGTCGAAGTGGGCGGTGTTCCGCTACATCCAGTTGCCCAAGCTAGGCCGCGTGCTCACCATCGCGATCCTGTTGCGCTTCATGGACTCGCTCATGATCTTCGCCGAGCCGTTCCGCGTCACGGGCGGCGATCCGGCCTTCCTGTCGATCGAGCTTGAGCAGAAGGCGGAAGAGCTCGGCTGGGCATCCGCCATGTCGATCATCTTCTTCCTGATCATCCTGGCGATCAGCTGGGTCTTCTACGCGGTCATGACACGCGACGACGCACACGCCGCCGTCAAAGCGGAGGATGCCAAATGAGGCAGCACAAGCTCTCCGCCGTCGTGATGGTGGTCTTTATCCTGTTCCTGCTGACGCCGATGTACTGGCTGGTCAGCATGAGCTTCAAGACCAACGCCGAGATCACGGGCGGCTTCACGCTGTTCCCGCAACAGTTCACCTTCGAGAACTACGCCAAGGTGTTCGGCGATCCGAAATGGCGCTCGGTGTTCTTCAACTCGATCTTCTATGTCTTCCTGAACACCATCATCTCGGTCGCCGTGGCGCTGCCGGCAGCCTACGCCTTTTCGCGCTACAAGTTCTTCGGCGACAAGCACCTGTTCTTCTGGCTGCTCACCAACCGCATGGCCCCGGCCGCCGTCTTCGCGCTGCCGTTCTTCCAGCTCTATTACAAGATCGGGATCTTCGACACGCACCTGGCCGTAGCTTTGGCACACTGCCTGTTCAACGTGCCGCTGGCGGTCTGGATTCTCGAAGGCTTCATGAGCGGCGTGCCGCGCGAGATAGATGAAACCGCCTATGTCGACGGCCATTCCTTCCCGAGCTTCTTCGTGAAGATCTTCCTGCCGCTGATTGCCTCCGGCATCGGTGTCGCGGCGTTCTTCTGCTTCATGTTCTCGTGGGTGGAATATCTCATCGCCGATACGCTGACCCGATCCGCCGCCACGCCCATCACCAGCCAGATGCGCGCCGTGTTCGAGCGACAGGGCGGCACCGACTGGGGCGTCCTTTCCGCAGCCGGCACACTCACCTTGATCCCGGGCGCGATCGTGATCTGGTTCGTCCGCAACTACATCGCCAAAGGCTTCGCGCTCGGAAGGGTTTAGACGTGGCCACACTGGCCGATATCCGAAGCGTCGTGCTCAGCCTGCCGGGTACGCAGGAATTGAATGACCATGGCGGCAACTGGTTCAACGTCGGCACGAAGACATTCGTGCTCTACGGATTTCCCTCGCAACGCTGGCTCTTCAAACTACCCAAACCGCGCCAGGAACTCCTGTTCGAGGCCCGCCCGGATGTGTTCCAGCCTTACCGCGCCGGCGCCATGCGCTGGAGCTATGTCGACATCGAGCCGTTGACCCACGCTGAAATCGACAGCCTGGTCACCGACTGCTGGACCACCATCGTCCCGAAGAAGGTCGCAGAGGCACATCTTGGCTCAAAAGCCTGATGCCGCAGCGCAGCAGGGCTTTTTGTGACGGGGTATGACGCGTTCCCAAATCTGCTATCCTGACTCCGTCACCACCCCGACGGCACAAGGGGCGGGACAGATACGAGTTGAAACGCAGCATACAGAGCCAGGAGAAAAACATGGCCAATGCATACACCCCTCCCGAA
>DAINAT010000081.1:0-15984 GCA_036733305.1 Hyphomonadaceae bacterium | reverse complement strand
GTCTCCTCCGTCGCGGGCGATCGCGGCCGCCAATCCAACTACGCCTATGGCGCCGCCAAAGGCGCCATCGCGCTCTACACGCAGGGCCTCGCCCACTCGCTGGCCGGAACCGGCGCCCGCGCCGTCGCCGTGAAACCCGGCTTCGTCGACACGCCCATGACCGACGGCATGAAAAAGGGCGGCGCCATGTGGGCCAGCCCCGAAAAAGTCGCCGCCATCCTCCGCCGCGCCGCCGACAAGGGCGGCCCCATCCAATACGCCCCCGGCAGATGGCGCCTGGTCATGACGATCATCCGTTCAGTGCCGTCCCCGATATTCCACAAGACTAAACTTTAGCGCGTCCCAGCGCTGCCGCATGCGCCGCTCCGCTCTCCACGCGCGGATCAAACGCGGGCGAGCCGAACCTGTCTTCGCGCACCTCATGCCGCCAGCGCGTCAGGAATAGCTGACGCTCAGCCGCAGCTCGCTCGCGCGTTGCCGCTGATGCAGAGTCCAATCCCCGCGACATGCTCTCGTGGTGAATGAGAACCGCATCACCGCGATAGATGATTTTCTTGCCCGACGCCCGGATGCGCAGGCAGAAATCAATGTCGTTCAGCGAAACCGGAAACACCTCGTCGAACCCGCCAACCGCATCGAACATGTCGCGGCGAGCAGCCATGCAAGCACCCGTCACAGCAGTACGTTCTCCTGGATAGATAACATATGGCAGGCAAGCCGCCTGCTCTTCGCTGAGCCCCTTCCATAGGTGCCCGCACATGCCGCCAATGCCCATCATCACGCCCGCATGCTGAAGGGCGCCGTTCGGATAAAGCAGCCGCACGCCGACCGCACCAACATCTGACTGCAGCAGCGATTCAACAATGCGATGCAGCCACTTCTCGCCTCTCGGCTCCACATCATCGTTCAACAAGACAATCATCTCACCGCTGGACGCTCGCACTCCGGTATTGACCAAGCGCGAAAAGTTGAACCCACCTTCGTCGCGAATATGAATCACCTCGAACGATTGCCGCGCCGCCGCGATGATCTCAAGCAAACGCACGTCGGTCGATCCATTATCGACAACAACGACTTCAAGATCTGGATAGTGGGTGCGATGCGCCAGCGCGTCTAGCGCTGTCGCCAGCAAGTCCATCCTGAACTTGGTCGGGATTATCACCGACACACGAGGTGTCCTTGTAAGGCTTGGCGCCGCCGCTTCGGGCAATGGCGAACGCAAGCTATCGCCGCCACGAACAAGCGGCAGCGCGATGCGGCCGATGTCTTCAGGGCCACACTTCGAGGTGAGTTCCGTCAGAAGCGCATACGTCTCCGCGCCGGACACAGCCGAACCGTCCCGCACAAACAGAGGCGGTAGCGCCATATCGAACCAGCGCGTATCAACAGCCTCCCGCGCAGGACGCGGCGCAACCACATCGTTATCGGCCGTATCGGAATAGATGATCTTCAGATGCGGTTGACGCTCAAACGTTTCCGTCACGATAGCGATAGCGCGTGAGTCCAGCCGGTCCCCTTCCCGCATGACCACCGCCATGTCGCCATGACACTCCACAACGAGACGCACCTCGCTGCCCGCGCCTAGCGGACCAGCATCCGTCTGCACGTCATCACCACTCACCGTGCTAGCCCGCATACCGACCGCAGAGCCGCTCAGCATTTGCTTCGCCATGCGGAGCGCCTTGCCGGCCGCGCCGGGCTCCGTGACGATCCGGGTTACACCCTTCCACACAACGCCCATCGTCTCGACATCGCTGAGCCGGCGTAGCTGGAGCTCGTCGAATCGCGCCTTCCGGGGCCAGGCCGAAACCAGAAGCGCAACTTCGAATGTCTCTGGCGATGGCAGATAGATGCGCACCTGCGCGGTGCCGCTCGCCCTGTTGCTGCCCGGCAGGACGATCAGCGGACTGCGGCCCGACGTCAGCCGTACTTCGACAGGTATGTCCCCCGTATCGCTCGCACTCTCGAACACCCACCACCCCCGCGCCAGTGTGTGCTGTCCATAGCGCGCGATCGTCCACGGCTCATGCAGCTCAAACTCACCTCCCGCCCACACGAACCCCGAGCCGCCACCAAGTGGCCACCGCAAAAGATCAACCATGCGCAAGACAGCCGAATCGGCACCGGACTCCATTAACGCCGATCCAACGGAGCAAACTTCCCGTCGAACTGGCGGGCGTAGAACATTGTTCCCTCGCCCCCCTGTGCGGCTGGAATGACGAACGAGAACCCGGAATTGGCTAGGGCCGGCACTCCGGTCGCAGTCGAAACATCAGGCCGCGCAACCGTTGGCCGGACGCACGCAAGAACGGTATGGCCGTCTGCAACAGCGATCACATGCTCTGATTCATTGCGGGCGTTCAGGTCCGCTGCCCAGCCCGTGACCGTGACGAACTGCCCCTGTCGCGTCATGGCATCGACAACCCCACCACGCGCGCTGCTCACAATATCACTGGGCTGGATTGCCTGTGGGCATTGTGCTTGCCTGCACCGCCCTTCGCACATGGCGTGCGGCTCTCCTACGGCGAGCCAACCTCCCCACGCTGAGGACACATCGGTTGCGGTAAGCTCAAGCCGCTTTCCATTGGCAGGAATTTCGATTTCCAGCGCCGTCCACCCCGACATGTCGGCAGGTATTGGAAGACGCTTCAGCGCCACGCCATCGACGGCAATCTCGATCTGGAGGTTCTCGATGCTCGGCCCCGTCACGGACGGGATCGCCACGCGCGTAAGCCCTTCGACGTTTGCTGTAAGTGTGACCTTGCCCGTGTTCTTGTCGTCCCCACCCCACGATCCCCAGATCCGCCCGCCCCACGGGTTGGAACCAGAAGCAGGATGGTTGCCGTCCTGCGGGAAAATGCCTTCGCTGTTGGCAATCGCCTCGATGGCATCACCCACTTCTGCAGCCGACGCAAAGGCAACACTTGTCGCGGGGTCCACGCGCACAGTCTGGGCAAGACCACAGATCGCCTTGCCCGACGCATCAACAGCCGCAAGCGACAAATCCATCGCCCGCAATTCATTCATGCGCACATACCCCGACCATTTCGACGGCGCGTCATCCGCACCAAAGACAGTCGCATTGATATCGCTCGCTCCACCTCTGATGAGCAGGCCTACAACCACCCCACCCGGATCACGCACAGCCACGGCGCGCGCATCGCCAGGTAAGCCACCAACAACGGACGTCCGCCAGGCAAGTCCCGCAGACGCAGCCAGCGGAATGGCCGCTTGCACCTCTGCGTCTCCGCATGTCTCAACAGCCGCCTCGATTTTCCGCCCCGGCAAGCGCCTCCACGGCTCGGAATACATGGCCAACTCATGAGACCGCAGCGACTTCGCGACCTCGACCGGCCGCGTCGGAGAAGGATAAATCGCAAGGAATGCCGCAGGCACATCGACATTGTTCAGCAGCGCAGCTTCCGCATCCAGCCGCCGCGTCTTGTAGCTCTCCGCCGCGCCGATCCACAGCACTTGTGCGAAGGCCAGGCCCACGCAGATGATTGTCGCAAGCGACAGACTCGCCGGCAGCCACTGCCCTCTCGCGGACATCACGAAATAGATCAGAACAACCGACCACGCCGCCGCCACCCCGGCGCCATAGCGGCTAGCGAGCATCGCATCACTACTGATGTCGCCACGCCCCATTGCAGTCACTGCAGCAGTTCCGACAACGAACAGACCAATGCCTGCCCACGCAAAAGCATATGGCCTCGCCTCACCGCGCGACCGGATGGCCAGAAACGCCAGCGCAGCGACTCCAACCAGCACCACACAGCCAAACACCCGCGCCAGCGCCACCTTGTGCGCAAACGGCGCATACAATGCTGAAATCGAGTTCGGCATCGGCCCGCCAACATAGGCTGTCAGATTTCCCACCACGTCGACCGGATTACCAAACACCCGCGAGGCCAGCCCCGGCCCCGAACTCTGCGGATAGCCGATGAAATACAGCCCCCATGACACAGCAACGATCGCCGCCATGATACCTGCCGTTACGCGCAGTCCGAGGAATAGCGCAATCACCACGAGCAGAGGCGCAATCAGCAATCCGTTCGCCATCGTCACGCAACCGATCACCGTGGCGCCGGCAGACCCCGCGATGAGCGCCTTGCGTTTCCAGCCGTGCCGCGTCGCTGCAAGACACAACATCACGATGGCGGATGTCGCGAAGAAAAAGATGCCCGTGAACTGGTTCTGGAACCCGCTGGCGAAATTCTCGAACTGGAAGCCCGAGAAGAACAACGCCGCCGCAAGCGCAACAGCCGCGCCCAACTGGACCAGGCTGGCATTCGGCCACGTCCAGCGCGCCAGCAACAAAAGCAGCGCTGCATGTCCAGCGGTATAGATGTAGACGAACGCCAGGCTGATCACGCCCGTTCCGTGCGCCAGCCCGATATCGACCCACGCCAGCGCACGCGTCATCGCGATGCGATGCTCGTTGTGCGCCCGGAAAAGATCCGTCAGCTGCTCGGGCGCGATCGCGTCCCACTGGTCCCATACGGGTGTCGGCGACCACGCGATCATGCCCAGCCATACGCCGGATACCACCATGGCAAGCGCGATCAGGATCATGCCACCTGTGGTGATACGACTGATCAAGCTGGCTGCCGGCAAATTCGTCCCCTGCTTCGGTTCGGTATCATGGCACAGAACAGGTGCAGGTGCACAAGCGGGCCAATGCTGCGCGGATTAGCGATCTTAAAGGAAAACAGCCGCCAGCATCAGGGCAATTGCAGCTCCGCCCAGCGCATAGCTGACGCGGTCCCTTGTAGCGAAGGCCACCGGATCGTCATGCAACTGCCCACGGTGCGCCAGTAGCCAGATGCGTGTCGTCCAGAAGGCGATAATGACCGGAATTCCGCCCAGATACGCTGGCGACTGGTACGTCCCCGCCTGCCAGGCAGCATCGACCAGATAGAGCACGAGGATCAGGATCGCGCCCGAGGCCGCCGCAAGACCGATCCCCAGGGTCAGAGGCGCATCTTCCGGGAAATAGCCCCTACCCCTGATCTTCACCTTGGGTTCACTGTCGGAAGCCGCGACCTCGACATGCCGCTTCGCAAGCGACAGCGATAGGAAGAAGAACATCGAGAAGGTCAGCAGCCAGAGCGAATGTACAACGCCTGCAGCGATCGCCCCCATCACAAGTCGCAGGGTGTAGAGCGTCGCCAGGATGAACACATCCAGTAGCGCCACGCGCTTGAAGTACAGCGAGTAAGACAGCGTCGCTGCCACATAGGCGCTCATCGCCAGCGCCAGCGCCGGCTTGATGAAGAACGCGGCCAGCAATCCACCACCAACCATCAACGGCGCGACGACCAGCGCCTGCGCCACATCCAGTCGCCCGGCAGGTAGCACCCTGTTCTTCTTCGTCCGGTGGCGCCTGTCAGCGCCCAGATCGGAGAGGTCGTTGATCAGATAGGTGCCCGACGCCACCACTCCTAGAACAAGAAAGGCGAGCAGCGTGTTCCGCACAGACTCCATGTCGGTGTAGGCGTGCGCCAGCAACATCGGCGCGAGCAGCAATGCATTCTTCGACCACTGATGCAGCCGGAAGCTCTTCAGCCATGTGCCGAGCCTCGCTGCTGGACGCGTGAACTCCGCTCGTAACTGGCCAGCCTTTTCCAGCTTGCGCGCCGCAGCCGGGTTCGTCCCCGCATAGACCGCGCCACCGAGATCCTTCCAGACATGCATGTCCGGGCGGCTATCGCCCGCATAGACAGAGCTCGGCCCGAAATTCTCGATGATGAACTTGCGCTTGTGCCGGCCCTTCAGATTGTGCGTGTCGCTACTGCCGTGAGCGCTGTCGAAAATACCGAAGCGGTTGGCCAGCCGATCGACCACGCCCTGATAGGCGGCCGAAACCAGATGGATCGAGCGCCCCCTGGCCTTCTCTTCCGTCAGCCACGCGACCAGCGGCTCGTTGGCCGGAATGACTTCGTAGTCCACGTCGATATTCTTGAAGACCCACGCCTTGAACTTCGGCACCGAGCTCAGCGCGCCTGCGCCATTCGCCAGCGTCGCAAACGGCTTCTGGAACAGCCCCGCGGCAATCCCCTCCACCAGCGTATCCGTACGCAACATCGTGCCGTCGAGATCGACGATCAACGGCGACATGTCGGGCTCGGCTTTGCTGACGGTAGACTCGCTCATCGTCTACACGCTCTCCGAGTGAGATGGATCGTCGGCGGTTGCAGGGGCCTGCGCCTTTTGTCCGAATGTGAAGTACTTGTGTCCAACATAGCTGGTAAACACCGGGCAAAGAATTCCGATTCCATGCGCGATCTCCGCCGGTCGCCAGGTCCAGCCGATCCCGGGCAATATCCAGCGCTCTAGCGATACCGACACGACCCATACGACCACCAAGGCCACCATGTTGACCAGCGTAAAACGCCATATCTCACTGGCCAGTGAACGGCCCGTCTTCTCGAACACGAACATTCTGGAAAGCAGGTAAGCCGTCACCATGCCGAGCAGGTAGGCGATCACGATCGCCGCCTCGAACGGCACGCCCTGCCCCGACAGGAAGATGCGCGAGAACCAGTTCACCACCGCGGCAAGACCGCCGACGAGTACGAACGAGCCGAACTTGCGCGCCTCCCCTGATGCTGCCGCCTTCATGGCTTGGCCACCCTATCAACCATCAGCTTGGCAAACCGCAAGCTCTCAGAGACGCCACGATCCTCGGGATAGTAAAACGCTGTGTCGGCAATCTGCAGGCCTTCGATCGGCGTCTGCACAGACGGCAAGATGTCTGCGAAGTTCGGCTCATAGACCGGCTGGGCGTAGCGCAAGCGGCCGACATGGGCATCCAGCCGGTCCGCATCGGTCAGCTCGGGATTGATCGACTTCAGGCACTCCCAGCTTTCCTGGATGAACATCTCGTCCGGCGCCGTGAACTTCGGATGCGTCTGCGGCATGTAGAACGGCACATAGACAATCGTTTCCGGCAGTGGCCGCAGGTTCGAGAACTCGATCACGCCCGGAATCTCGAAACGCTTGTCGCTGATATTGACCCAGAAGTATTTCGACACCGGCCGTTTCAGTTTCAGGATCACGCACACCACCGCGACGTTGCGGATGCGCGCATAGCTCGCCTTCATCTCGGTGCGATCATCGGGCAGCAAGTCGGAAACAAACGGCGTCGGCACGGTCGAGATAACTTCGTCAGCCGCCAACACGCGTCCGTCGACCGTCGTCACGCCCGTGACCTTGCCGTTCTGCTCCGTGATTCTCTTTGCCGGCGCAGACAGGTGAATACGTCCGCCGCCCGCCTCAATTGCCTTGACCAGCGCATCCACCAACGTCTGCGAGCCGCCTTCGATATAGCCCAGCTTTTCCTCGAACAGCGATTTGCGCGAACGGCCAATGCGCTTGATGCGCTGCCACACCCAGGCGGCCGAAACGTGCTGCGCCATCTCGTAGAACTTGTAGTGCATCAGCGGCTGCCACAGCCGGTCATAGGTCTTCTGGCCCAGCCAGCCGACATACCATTGCTCGGCATTGATCTTGTCGAGCTTCGACCAGTCCTTGCGCTTCGTCGAATGGAAGGCCTGCAGGCCGTAGCGCAGCTTCCCGATCGGCCCCAGCTTGGGAAAGGTCAGCAGCGAGACAGGATCGCCCCACGGATAAAGCTTGCCGTCGAAATAGAGACCCATCTTCGTGGTCTTCCATTTCATCGCCCCATTGAGGCCGAGCTTGTCGAGCACTTCCAGCGTGTCGTGGTCGCTGAGCGCGCAGAAATGATAGAAGCGCTCGATCGAGACTCCGCCGAAATCGAAATGTGCCGCCATGCCGCCAGGCGTGCCTGACGCCTCGACGAGATCGACCTCAAAACCCCGCTGCACGCCATGCCAGGCGGCTGCGAGCCCCATCGGGCCGGCTCCAAGAACGACAAGGCGCTTGGCCATCACGCTTCCTGACAAACAGTCGAAAACATAAACACCCTGTTCTCCTTCTTCGGGCCGCCCGCCAAGGGGTCAAGGCGGGCCGGGTTCAGAACGACAGGGTGACCTTGGAATAGACGGGGTGGTTGAAGGTAAGATCGAGCGCCTCGCGCAACGGTGTCGCCGGAACGCCGAACGTACCGGGCCAGTCGATCACCTCGAACGTTTCGGGGATCACGAGAGCCTGAAGCTGCGTGGTCGTGAACGGCGGATTCTTGTCGAACGTGGCGCGCGCGGTCAGCAGGGCGGCAAACAGACCGTAGGGGATCTTGACGACCATCGCCCTCGCCTTCGCGACCTCTTTGATCGCGCGAATAAGGTCGATGTAGTCGATCTTCTCAAGCCCTGAAATATTGTACGAACCAGTGATGCGCGACTTCAGCGTCGATTCCACGATGGCGGAGAAATCACCTGCATAGAGCGGCTGGCGCGGATATCGGCCATGGCCGGGAATCGGAAACACCGCCGACCGGTCCATGAAGCGGCGGAGCCAGCCCAGGTGCTTGCGGTCGAACCAGCCGAACATCAGCGTCGGGCGCAACAC
Source organism: Hyphomonadaceae bacterium (assembly GCA_036733305.1). Taxonomy (GTDB): domain Bacteria; phylum Pseudomonadota; class Alphaproteobacteria; order Caulobacterales; family Hyphomonadaceae; genus UBA7672. Next base: position 7,491 of record DAINAT010000081.1, on the reverse strand, counting down.
GACCTGCGTCAGCGAGCTTTCGGCAACAACCTTCTCCTGCGCCTTCTTGCTCTCCGTGTAGAGATCGACCGCCTTAGAATTCACAACGGACGAGCTGATATGGCAGAGATACTTCGCGGAGCCCGCCGTCAGCGCCTCGAGAATGCGGTTGGTCGAAGTGATGTTGTTGCGCGTGAACTCTTCGCGCTCCAGTCCGCCGATCTGCGCCTGCAGCATGATCGCGACGTCGCACTGCTTGACCTCGGTCGACCACGAACCCCGATCAGCCAAGTCTGCCTGGATCACATCGATCTCAGGATGCAGCTCTCGCAGGATCTTGGTGTTTTCGGGATGCTTGTCGATCGCCAAAATCGAGCAGTTCGGATCGGCTTTGAGTTTGGGAATGAGGTTCTGCCCCACGAGCCCCGCCGCACCTGCCACTAGGACCCGCATTAACAACTTCCCAATTCGACTAACGCCCGCGTTCAGACGCCCGGCACAACACAGCGGCGTTAACGGGTCAAGTGAAGCTACATATATCCGGCTGAGGGCATGTTAATCATGACCTGATAGAACTATCCGATGTCAGTGCGAATACCATCTGAAGCAGTCACTGCGCACGAAAGTTGCATCCAAAAACTCACTTGGAAGCAGCCCGCGGAGCGGCCGATGCGCGATGACCGGCTAAGATCTGAAATAAGCGTGGCCCGCAACATGTCGGTTATGCAAAATGTGTACGAACAGATCGCTGCTCGCTTCCACCTGATCAAATACGCAGTGTTCGCAGCGCTTGCGATCGCGGTTAACATTTTCTCGCAATCGGCAGTATTGATCCTTTTTGGGGCTTACTGGTTTGGCATCTACATTGCCATCGCAGTCGGCAACGGTGCTGGTCTCGTCTTCAAATACATCGTCGACAAGTACTGGGTCTTCGAAGACGCCGATGCGTCGATCGTCGGCAATTCCCGCAAGTTTGCCCTGTACGCAGCCTTCGGCATTGGCACGACACTGCTCTTCTGGATCGTCGAATTGGCCTTCCACTACACCTTCAATTCGGTTGTCATGACAAACGTCGGCGGGGTCATCGGTCTCAGCATCGGCTACGTGCTGAAGTACAATCTCGACAAACACTTTACGTTTGCTCTGGAAACCGCTGACGTGTCCTGAAGCTTTACAACGCGAAGATGATCGAGCGGCCAGCACGCGCCGCTGCCAACACCGCGACGATCCACAACCCCGCCGTCCAGCCCAACCACACGAGCACGTCGTGGGCCTGCCACAGCTTGCCGTACAGCATCGGGTCGCGGAACAGGTCCAGCAGCGGCACCAGCGGGTTGAGATACTTGATGAAGGCGATCGCCTCATTGTTCAGCACGCCCCGCTCCAGCATCACCGGCGAAACGAAGAACACCGCCTGCAGCAACAGACCGATCACATGCTTCGAGTCACGGAAGCTCGGCCCCACGATGGACGCGATCACGCTCATCGGGATCATGAACGTTACCAGCATCAGGAAATAGACCGGCAGCAGCAGCAGATGGAACCCTAGCGGCGGCAGATGCCCAACCGCCGCCATCATGCCGAACAACCCAATCATCCCGAACATCAGCACGACCAGTGCCGACAGCGGCACGCGCATCTGGAACACTAGGAACGGTATCCGCGCCTGCTTGAGATAGCCCGCCGAGTTGATCAGCGAGTCCAGCGACACGATCACCGACTGGCTGAAATACTCCCAGATCAACATCCCGCTGAACACGTAGATGATGAACGTCTCGATCGACTGCGTCTTGAACACTTGCGACCAGACCAGCGCCACGATGAGCGAAAAGCCCAGCGGCTGCAGCACTGCCCACAGGATGCCGAGATAGCTGCGCCGGAAACGCGCACGCAGGTCCGACCCCACCAAGCTCCAGGCAAGATGCCGATAGCGCGCCAGGTCCACGAAATAACTTACGAGGAACGGCAGGTTGCGCGTGCTGTAGTTGGTGTAGCTCAAGGACTGCTTCCCCAGATTCGTCAGCACAAGGCGAGACTACAATACCTGCTCGCCGCGCATGAACGCCTTGAAGTGCGGCATAACCGTCTCTGTCGGGCCATCGCGCACCACCCGCCCGCTGTCGAGCCAGATCACGCGCGTGCACAGCTCGTCTACCAGCGCCAGGTCGTGCGTCGCCAGCATCATGATGCCCGCGTGGCGCACCACGTCCATGATGCGAGCCAGCGCACGCTTCTGGAACAGCGCATCCCCCGCCCCGAAAATCTCGTCGATCAGCAGGATATCCGGCGACAGCTGCGTCGAGATCGCAAAGCCGAGCCGCACCTGCATACCCGCCGAATACGTCCGCATCGGTAGGTCGATGAACTGCCCGATATCCGCAAAGTCGATGATCTCCTGCTCGACTTCCTTCAGCCGCGCAGGCGAATGCCCCATCGCGATGCCGCGATAATAAATGTTCTCCCGCCCGGTCGACTCCGTCTCAAAACCCAGGCCAATATCCAGCAGGGTGCCGATCTGCCCCAGCACCCGCACAGTCCCCGCCTTCACCGGGTAGATGCCCGCCAGCATCCGCAGCAGCGTCGACTTGCCCGAACCATTACGGCCGACAATGCCCACTCGCTCGCCCAGCGCGATGTTCAGGTTGAGGTCCTTTAGCCCGTCCACGAACTGGATCGCCGCGCCCTGCTCCTTGTGTCCGAACACACGCAGCAGTCCGGATTTGAGGCTACCGCGGACGAAAGGTCCGATCGGATAGCGCAGCGTGACGTTCTCGATCTCGATCGCGCACGGACGCCGATCTTCACCTGTCCCGTCGCGGCGCTCCGCGCCCTTCAGACGGTTCTGGATTTCAGAACTGAAGACCTTGAGATCAACTGCACGTCGCGGGCTCGACATATAAAGCCTTCAATCCGGGATTCGCGGGCTTGTAGACCCTCTGTTCCCTCAATGCGTAAATTTTCGCAACACTGCCATACAGATAGCCCGGCAGCGCGCCAGACCTCACCTATCGATAAGCGATACGTGTCCCCAATTCTGCCAGTGTGGCCAGCCGCGCCAGCCCGCGCAACTAACGCATATTTAGGATTGGGATTGATCCGAAATCAGGCCTCTTCCGCCCATGGCCGCGCGCAGCGCGGAGGATAGGCCAACCCGCCCTGCTCGGTCGCTAGCGTTAGATTCGGGCTGTAATAAGGGTCAACCCCAAGCTCCTTGCCCCACCGCTGCTTCATCGTTTCGACTTCCTGGGCAAAACGCGCCAGTTTTTCGCCGACGAGATCCGTACCGCGCGATACGGACTCGTAGTGGAACAGCTCCGCCTGCGGCGTCCAGACAATGCGATGCCCAGCAGCCCGGATCTTCAGGCACAGGTCCACATCGTTGAACGCCACCCGCAGCCCGTGCTCATCCAGCCCGCCGACCTGCTCAAACACCTCGCGCCGCACCAGCATGCACGCCGCCGTCACCGCGCTCGACTCCCGCGCCAGACGCAGCTGCCCGAACGGGCCTACATCCGTCCGCCGCGCCAGCTTGCCGAAGTGGCCGGCCACGCCGCCAATGCCGAGCACGACGCCGCCATGCTGCACACGGCCATCCGCATAAAGCAGACGCGCGCCCACAGCGCCGACATCCTTGCGCGACAGGCACCGCACCATCGCCTTCAGCCAGCCGTTCGAGATAACCTCGATATCGTTGTTGACCAGACCGATGATTTCGCCGCGCGCAACTTCGGCCGCGCGATTGTTGATGGCGCTGTAGTTGAACGGCCCCGGCGCGCGAACGATCTTCGCAACGCCGCGATCCTCGATCTCCTGCATGTAGGCCAGCGTCTCGGGATCATCGCTGTCATTGTCGACCACAAGGATCTCCAGCGCCTCATAATCGGCCAACGCGATAATGCTCTCGATGCACGGCTTCAGCAGCCGCACCTGGTTGCGCGTCGGAATGATCAGCGAGACCAGCGGCAGTTTTTCAGGCAGCCCGCGCTCGACACGATGGTAGGGCGAATCCCCCCAGGCCGGGAAAACCTCAGCCGGTTGGCCAAGCCTCTGGAAATGCTCCTCAAGCGCCAGCCTTGCCGCATTCAGCGAACGTCCCGATTGCGTCATCGAGAAGTTGGTGCGCGCAGAGCCGAAGCGCCAGTGATAGCAGACGAACGGCACATGCCCGATCGCTTCATCCGGTACGCGCTCGATGCAGCGCAGCAGCATGTCGTAATCTTGGCTGCCGTCGAACGCGATGCGACACCGGCCAACCGCCTCGACAATATCCGCACGAACGACCGTCAGGTGGTTCAGATAGTTCTGGCCATAGAACAGCTCGCGGTTCCACTTGCCTTTGAAATAGGGCTCGCTGCGGCGACCCACTTCATCGATCTTGTCTTCGTCGGTGTAGAGGATCTGCCACATCGGATTGGCGAAGATGTTCGCCACGATCAGCGCTAGCGCATCGCTCGTCAGTTGGTCGTCATGGTCCAGGAACGCGATCCAGCTTCCCGTGACGCGCTCCAGCGCGTCGTTGGTCGCCGCAGCGATTCCGCCATTCACCGCCCGGCGGTGGAAGACGATGCGCGGATCTTCCTTCTGGTGCTGCGCGACCGCCTGCTGCACGCGATCATCCGGCGAGCAATCGTCGACAATGATCAATTCCCAGTTGGAATAGGCCTGCTGCCGCACGCTGTTGATCGCCAGATCAAGCCATTGCGTGTTGGAATTGTACGCCGGCATGACGATCGAAATCTTCGGCAAACCCGCCGCCGGAGCCTTGCTGGCGAGATAGGCGCTGATCCACTTCGGATCGCGCTCTTTCGAGGTCTCGAAGCGTGAGATCCACGACGCATACTCGTCGACCGAATGCCCGCCCTCTTCCTGCGCAATCAGCTCGATCGCATAGGACGGTCCCCGCACCAGCATCCGCAGCAGCGCTTTCAGGCGCGCGCCCTTCAGCGTCCGTATCAGCCGCGCCGCCAGGTCGAACCGCCCGAGGCGGACCATGTTCACGTCCTGCACGACGAAGTCGCCCTCGTCCGGAATCGGGTCGAACCGCAAGGCACGCAGCGGCGAGTTCAATCGCGCGATGCCGCGGGAATTCTCGCTCGAGTACGAACGCAGCGACAGCGTGTTCTGTTCGCAGAAGCCTTGGCCCGTATCGAAGTACAAACGCGAATCCAGTGCGCGCTCACCCTCGGCCCGCGTCGTCGCCGAAATCTCGTAGATGCCCGGCGGAACGCGCCGCGAGGCTTTCAGGATGAACTGGGGATCATCGGTCCGCGCGCTATAGCGCCCGAACGACTGATACTGCACGCCCTCGCCCGGCTGCAGCTGGAACCACACCGGCCGCCAGCCCTGCACGGCGCCGACAAGACGCCCGAACTTCGCGAGCGCGGCTGCGAAATACCGGAGGAACCAGTTCATATCAGGCGCTCCCCTTGCGCCAGTAGACGCCGGTCCAGTCGATCTCGTGGATCGGGTCGTCGATATTGTTGACTTCGCGGAAATCGGTCGCCGCCTGACGGCAGCCCGGCACGCAGCCATAATCGTCGAGGATGATGAACGCGCCCGGCGAGCAGCGTGAATAAAGCGCCGTCAGCGACTGCCAGGTCGATTCGTACATGTCGCCATCGAGGCGCGCGACTGCGATCGCATCCGTCGGCGCGGTCGTCAGCGTGTCCTTGAACCAGCCCTTCAGGAACACTGCCCGGTCATCAAGCAGGCCATAGCGCGCGATGTTTTCCTTCACCGTCTCCAGCGACACCGCGAGATCGGAATAGACGTGGAAGTCATCGCCTGCGTCGGCCGGGAAGCTCGACGGGTCCGGCGGCGGCAGACCTTCGAACGAATCTGCAAGGATCACCTGGCGGTTCGTCTCGCCCATGGCTTTCAGGATGCCGAGCATCATGATCGACGCCCCGCCCCGCCACACGCCCGCTTCAAGGAAGTCGCCACGCACGCCCTCGCGGATCGCTGTCCGGCACGCGAAGTCGAGGCTGTCGAGACGGCGGCGTCCCACCATCGTATGCGCATCGCGCGGCCAGTCGGCGCCGATCTCGCGCTTGTAGGCGTCATACGGCGCAGGCCTGCCACCCGTGATCTGCGGATCGCAGAAAATCGTGTTCACCAGTACCCGCTTGAGCAGATCAATGTAGAGATCCTCGCTGCTGACTTGGCTCACGCTCGTCTCCCTGCACTCGTCTTGCGCCGCATTGGCGGATAGTCGCCTGCACACCGGACCAACGCCCGAACGTGAGGTGGATTCGACGCCGCTCGTCTCATGTGCGAACCGTGAAGCTTTCAGGCTGCAATCCGCCCTGCGTCCGCTCGAACATCTGCGTGTAGGCCGCCTCGAGATTGGCGACAAAACGCTCAGTATCGAACAGCGGCGATTTCCGTGCTTGCCCGAACGCCTCGCGCGCCGCCTTCAGGCTCGCGGGGTTCGTCGCCAGCTCCAGCGCCAGCGCCTCGTAGGCCTCAGGCGTATCAGTTGCGTACTGCTCGAGGTTCGCCGCCTTCAACAGGCTCCGCGCCACCCGCGAGTAGAACGACTCACCCGACCGCGTCACCAGCGGCAGCCCCACCCACAGCGCATCCGCCGTCGTGGTGTGTGCGCCATAAGGGAACGTATCCAGCATCACATCCGCCAGATTCTGCCGTGCGATGTGATCGGCATGCTTGTTCACCCGCGGCGCAAAGACGATCCGCGCCGGATCGACGCCAGCCTTGCCAGCTGATCGCCGCAGGTTCTCCTGCACGTCGTCATTCTTCGCCGGCAGCCACAGCACGCTGCCCTCAACCTTTTTGAGCAGCCGCATCCAGATCGCGAACACGTCAGGCGTAATCTTCCAGTTGTTGCAGAACGAGGAGAACACGAACTCCTCCTCCGGCAGCCCCGCTCCCGCCCGCGTCGGCGCCACATCCCCATCCGCCAGCACGCTCGTCGGCAGATACGTATCCGGCAGCAGGCACAGCTTCTCGTCGAAATGCTCAGGGATATGCGCGATCACCGGATCGGCGATCAGGTAATCCATGTACGGCGCACCCATCGTCCCCGGATAACCGAGATAGTTCACCTGCACCGGCGCCGGCCTCAGCGCCAGAATGCCCGGCCGTGCATTGCGCGTATGCCCCATCAGGTCGACGACGATATCAACCTGCTGCTCGGCAATCAGCGCAGCGATCTGCTCGTCGCTGTAGGTCGTGCCCTCGATGAACACATCGCACGCCTCGCGCACCTGCCGGCCCACAGGTCCCCTATCCGGCGGCGCAATCTCGATCCCCGTCACCTTGAAGCGCGAGCGATCATGCCCCTTCAGCGTATCCATCATCAGGTATGACACCGGGTGGTCCCGGAAGTCTGCCGACATGTAGGCGATGTGGATCTTGTCGCCCTGCCGCTCGCTCTTGCGTGCAATCGGCGGCATCGCCGGATGCCGCTGCGCCGTATAGGCGCGCGCCGCGATCTGCGACAGCCGCGGCTCGTCGAACAGCGTCAGAACCGAGAACGGCACCGACACCATC
>DAINAT010000080.1:0-16216 GCA_036733305.1 Hyphomonadaceae bacterium | reverse complement strand
AACGCGTGAACAGGGTTCACGCTTCCAGAGGTGCATCGTTGATGCACCCTACGGGTTTGGGGGTGGTATTGGGCAGCGGGGCAAGCCGCCCCTGGGTCCGGCCCCGGATCACGTCCGGGGCGGGAGGAGCGGGACAAGGAGCTGGTCGTGGTGGGTGGAGCCCCTGGGTTCCCGCTTTCGCGGGAATGACGATGGAGGGGGCCGTGGGTGGGGCGTGGTGCATCTTTGATGCACCCTACGGGGCTACAGGGTGGTGGGTGGGAATGAGGTGTTTCACGTGAAACACCTTCTCGACGTTTGGGGTCGGGTCCACTATGTGAGCGGACCAATCCACAGGCAGCCGCCGTATGCAGATTCAATCAGAGACATTCGACGTTATCGTCATTGGCGGGGGGCATGCGGGCGCTGAAGCCGCCGCGGCCGCCGCCCGGTTCGGGGCGAAGACCGCCCTGGTGACCCACAAGCTTTCGACCATCGGAGAGATGTCGTGCAACCCGGCCATTGGCGGGTTGGGCAAGGGGCATCTGGTTCGCGAAGTCGATGCGCTGGATGGCGTGATGGGGCGGGCTGCCGATCGTGGGGGTATCCAGTTCCGGATGCTGAACCGGTCCAAGGGGCCGGCGGTGCGGGGGCCTCGGACGCAGGCGGACCGGAAGCTCTATCGGGAAGCGGTGCAGGACATTCTGCGGGAGTATCCGAACCTCTCTCTGATTGAGGACGGGGTTGAGGATCTGATTGTCGAACCGACGGCGGACGGCAAAGGCCGGGTGGCCGGCGTTGTCGGTCTGTCGGGCCGGGCGTGGAAAGCCGGCGCTGTAGTGGTGACGACGGGGACGTTCCTCAAAGGTCTGATCCACATCGGCGAGAAGCGGATTCCGGCGGGCAGGGTCGGTGAGCAGCCGGCGATTGGTTTGTCGGATCGGTTGTATGGGCTGGGGTTGCAGATGGGCCGGTTGAAGACCGGAACGCCTGCCCGGCTTCGCGCGTCGTCGATCGACTGGGACGGCATGGAGATGCAGGACGCGGATGCGGAGCCGATCCCGTTCTCGTTCCTGAATGACCGGATCACGGTTCCGCAGATTGCGTGCGGCATCACCTGGACGTCGGCCGAAGTGCACGCGGTGATCGGCGACAACCTGCACAAGTCGGCGGTGTATTCCGGCGCGATCGCAGGACGTGGTCCGCGCTATTGCCCGTCGATCGAAGACAAGGTGAAGCGGTTTGCGGATCGCGATAAGCACCAGGTCTTCCTCGAGCCGGAAGGTCTTCCGGGTACGGAGGATGGCGACACGATCTATCCGAACGGGATTTCGACCTCGCTGCCGGAAGACGTGCAGGAGGCTTTCATCCGCAAGATCCGCGGGCTGGAGAAAGTCGAGATCAAGCGCTTCGGCTATGCGATCGAGTACGACTATGTCGATCCGCGCGAGCTTGATCCGACGCTGGCGGTGAAGCGTCTGCCGGGGCTTTATCTGGCGGGACAGATCAACGGCACGACGGGGTATGAAGAGGCTGCGGGACAGGGGCTGGTGGCTGGTCTCAACGCGGCGCGCTTTGCTTCGGGGAGCGATCCTTTCATCCTCGATCGCAGTCGCGCGTATATCGGCGTGATGATCGACGATCTGGTGACGCGTGGTGTGAGCGAGCCGTATCGCATGTTCACGTCGCGCGCGGAGTATCGTCTGACGCTGCGCGCGGACAATGCGGATCAGCGGCTGACGGAAGTTGGTATCGCGGCGGGTGTTGTCGGCTCGAAACGGCAGACGGCGTTTCACGTGAAACGTGAGTCGATCGATGCGGCGCGCGAGCGGATGGAAGCGCTGACGCTGACGCCGAACGAGGCGCGCGATCATGGCATCAACATCAATCTCGATGGCAAGCGGCGGAACGGTCTTGAGATTCTCGCCTATGACGGCGTCGACTTCGCGAAGCTGCGCGGCGTGTGGCCGGAGCTTGCTGATGTGACGCCGCAGGTCGGCGAGCAGATGGAGATCGAGGCGCAGTACGCCGGTTATCTCGATCGGCAGGAAGCGGACATTGTCGCGTTCCGGAAGGACGAGGATATGCGGCTGCCGGTCGATCTCGATTATCGCGCGATCGGCGGGCTGTCGAACGAGGCGAAGGACAAGCTGTCGAATGTGCGGCCGGCGACGCTGGGCCAGGCGGCGCGGATCGAGGGCATGACTCCGGGCGCGATCACGGCGGTGCTGGGATATCTGCGGCGGGAAGCCAAGGCGAAGAAGAAGGCGGCCCCAACCAAGGTGGGTCTGGGTTGAGCGGTCTGGCGGTGGTGAGCACGGCCTCGTCCTTCGAGATGGATGCTTCGCATCCTCCTCAGGATGAGGCCTTTCGTGGAAACAGCAGTTCAGCCCTCATCCTGAGGAGCCCGCGTTGCGGGCGTCTCGAAGGACGAGGGCGTGCGTTCGGGGGCCAGATCTGATGCCGTGGCCAGCTACTGACGAGGACGGGTTTGGGCCCGAGGACGTGATCCGGATTACCGGGGTCTCGGCTGAGACGTTTGCGCGGGTCGAGGGGTATCTTGAGCTGCTGGCCGAGTGGCGGGAGCGAATCAACCTGATCGGGCCGGGCGAAGGACGCCACCTCTGGAGGCGCCATGTGCTCGATAGCTTGCAGCTGCTCGAATATATTTCCGAGGCGGACAAATCGGTCGCGGACCTGGGGTCCGGGGCGGGGTTTCCGGGGCTGGTGATTGCCTGCGCGATGGCGGAGCGACCGGGGGCTTCGGTGACGCTGGTGGAAAAAAGCCCGCGGAAATCCGAGTTTCTGCGCGCTGTGGCCAAGGAGCTTGGCCTGCCCGTATCCGTGCTGACCATCCGTCTGGAGGACTATCCGGGGACCCGGTTTGACGTGGTGACGGCTCGCGCGCTGGCCCCTTTGCCCAAACTTCTGGGGTACGCGAACGACTGGCTTAAACCTTCCGGTAAGGCCCTGCTAATGAAAGGTAGAGATACTGCAGCAGAACTAGCCGAGGCGCGGGAAGACTGGACGTTCGATTTGTCCACGCTCGACAGCCTCTCCAGCCCAGAAGGGCGTGTTCTGAAAGTTTCGTCGTTACGCTCCCGGAGGGTCTGATGCGCGTTATCGCGGTCGCCAACCAGAAAGGCGGGGTGGGTAAAACCACCACTGCCATCAATCTCAGCACGGCGCTGGCTGCTATCGGCCGGCGGGTGTTGGTGCTTGATTGCGATGCCCAGGGCAACGCATCGACCGGCCTTGGCGTGGAGCCGCAGGCACGGCGCAAGACATCGTACGATGTGCTGGTCGGCGAAGGTACGCTGGCGGAAGCCATCCTGCCGACGAAGGTTCCGAACCTTGATCTGGTGCCGGGCGATGAAAACCTCGCGGGCGTGGAGACGGTGCTTCACAGCGATCCGCGGAAGAATTTCAAGCTGCGCGAGGCGTTCGATACGCTGGTGAAAAGCGGCAAGCATTACGACACGGTGCTGATCGATTGCCCGCCGTCGCTGTCGGCCGTGACGATCAACGCGATGACGGCGGCGAACGCCGTGCTGGTTCCGCTGCAGTGCGAGTTCCTGGCGCTCGAAGGTCTGTCGCAGCTTCTGCGGACGGTGGATCTGGTGCGCGGCGCGCTGAACCCGGATCTGGAGATCCAGGGCGTGGTGCTGACCATGTACGACAAGCGCAACAACCTGTCGGATCAGGTGGCGAGCGAAGTGCGCTCGTTCTTCGGCACCAAGGTTTATCAGACCGTGATCCCGCGGAACGTCAAACTGTCGGAGGCGCCCTCGTTCGGCGTGCCGGCCATTCTCTACGATCATAAATGTTCTGGTAGCGAAGCCTACATCATGCTCGCGCAGGAACTGATGCAACGCGAACGCGAGAGGGCTGCGGCGTGAACCAACCGTTGAAACAGGCCAAGCTGGGACGTGGTCTTTCGGCGTTGCTGGGAGACTATGCCGGCGCCCGTAACGTGGCCGAGAACCCGACCCCGGTTGCTGCCGACGCCGCTTCGTCGGACGATGCCGGCGCCATGGAAATCGCGATCGACAGAATCGTTCCGAATCCGAAACAGCCGCGTCGGACCTTCATCGAGGCCGAGCTCGAAGAGCTGTCGGAATCGATCCGCACCAAGGGCGTGATCCAGCCGATCCTGGTACGACCGGACCCGGCCAACGCCGAAATGTTCGAGATCATCGCCGGCGAACGCCGCTGGCGCGCCTCCCGCCGGGCCGGTCTGACCGCCATACCGGCCGTCGTGCGGGAAATGGATGATCGCGAGATGCTCGAGATCGCCATCATCGAGAACGTGCAGCGGTCTGACCTGAACGCGGTCGAGGAAGCCGAGGCGTACAAGTCGCTGATCGACCGGTTTGGCCGGACTCAGGAGTCGGTAGCGCAGCAGGTTGGTAAATCGCGCGAGCACGTTTCGAACACGCTGCGCCTGCTGAACCTGCCGGAAGATGTGCGTGAGCATGTGCGCGAGGGCCGCCTTTCGGCTGGTCATGCGCGGGCGCTGATGAAGACGTCCGATCCGTCGGCGTTCGCGGCGACCGTGATCGCCAAGGGTCTGTCGGTACGTGACACCGAGGCGCTGTCGAAGGCGGCGAAGGCCGGCAATTCGGATGGCAAGTCCGCGCCGGATTTCGGCAAGGACGTCGACACGAAGGCGCTGGAAATCGACCTGCAACGTTCGCTCGGCCTGGATGTCGACATCCGCCATGTGAATGGCAAAGGCGGCGAAGTGCGCATCAAGTATGCGCAGCTGGAACAGCTCGATGAGATCTGCCGCCTGCTCTCGCGTGCGCGGGTTGCGCCTGCGGAATAGGTTTTTCGGTTTGTGAGATTGGAACAGCCCGCGTGATGAGCGCGGGCTGTTTTGTTTTTGGTGTCGGCGTCGAGCGTTGGCGGTGCATTTCCGCTGCGCTTCAATGCACCCTACTTTTCGGGGCCGGGCTCGATCTTGAGCAGGACTGAGTCCGCGCCTTCGTCGGTGATGGCGTAGAGATAGCCGTCGGGGCCTTGGGCGACGTCGCGGATGCGTTGGTGGAGATCGAGCAAGAGCATCTCGTTGCGGACGGACTCCCATTTGTCGTTGAAGACGATGCGCTGGATGTGGCCGGTGCGAGGGGTCTCGCCCATGCGCATGCCGGCGATGAAGAGATTGCCTTTCCAGCCCGGGAATTTGTCGCCGGTGTAGAAGGCGATGCCTGCCGGAGCGATCGAGGGGACGTAGGAAAGAAGCGGGCGGGTGATGCCCGCTTTCACCGGGTCTGCTGCGATCAGCTTGCCGCCATAGAAGCGGCCGTCGCTGAGAATGGGCCAGCCATAGTTTCCGCCGGCGCGGAGGATGTTCACTTCGTCGCCGCCATAGGGCGCGTTCTCGCTTGCCCAGATTTCCTTCGTCCATGGGTTCATCGCCATACCGAGCTGGATGCGGTGGCCCATGGTGAAGACTTCGGGGTTGGCGTCCTTGCGGCCGTAGAAGGGATTGTCTTTCGGCGCCGTGCCATCGTCGTTGAGGCGCAGCGTCTTGCCGCCGTAGTCGTCGGCTTTCTGGGCGCGCATCATCGAGGCGTCGGTGCCGAGGGCGGGGCCGCCGATGGAGGCGTAGAGCTTGCCGTCTGCGCCGAAGGCCATGCGGGAATAGAACGTATCGACATCGTCGGAGACGAAGATGTCCTTGCCGTCGACGATCGCCTTGCCGTCCCACTTGCCGCGATAGATGGCGTTGGAGCCGAGATCGCCGCGGGCCTTGTGATAGGACATGTAGACGAGGCCGTTGGTCTTGAAGTCCGGGTGCAGGACGAGATCCATGAAGCCGGTGGCGATGCCGAGATTGGCCGCGACCTTGGGCGTGCCGGCGATGGGCGTTGGGTCGAGCTTGCCATTGCGGATGATGCGGAGTGCGCCAGCGCGTTCGACGATGAAGATGTCGCCGTTGGGCAGGAACTCTATCGCACGCGGCGCTTCGAGGCCGCGCGTGACGATCGAGGTGCGCAGGTGGCGCTGCTCCCAGGATTCGGAATCGAAGGGTCCATCGCCGAGTTTCGGGGCGGCCCAGGCGGGAGCGCGCGGAACTTCGGATGAGTCGCGCGGATCGCGGGCGCTGCGGACGGGATAGGCGAAGCCTTCGCGGTATTCTTCCTTAGTGGTCATCACCGTGCGCATGCCGTTGCCGCCGAGGTCTTCGGGCGTGGTGATGAAGGAGATGACTTGTGCGCGCTGTTCCGGGTTCAGCATTTTCGATTGGAGCGCCATCAAGCCTTTGTCGCTGAGGGCGGTGGAGACGCGCTCGCGGTTGAAGGAGTGGAGCGTCGCGAGTTCAGGGGCGGTGTCGTCTGCGCCGGAATGACAGACGGAGCAGAAGGTGTCGTAGACCTTGCGGCCTGCTGCGACTTCGACGGGATCGGTGGGGGGCGCGGCTTGCGTTGCGGCGGCTGTGGTCTGTAGGCGCGTGGGCGTTACGGCGGTGTCGGTTGCGGGCGGCGTTGCCGTGCAGGCAGAGAACATTGTCGCTGCAAGAAGAGCGTGAAGGCGTTTCATGATGTCCCCGTGGGCTATGGGCCGGGAAAGGACATCACGAACGCGCTATCAGTCACGCTGCGGCGCCGAAGGGGAGCGACACGTTATAGTGTGCGGGTCGCGATCTTATGGATGAGGTTGCGCACGATTGCCTCGGACGGCGCGCCGGCCTGCTTGCAGGATTTCTCCGCTTCGTACAGGCGCGTGAAGGTGCGGTGGATGGCCGAGGCGTTCCACTCGCGCATGGCGCGGGAGAAGGGCGGCCATTCCTTGTCGAAGATGGGAGGACGCAGGCGCATGCCAGTTCCTGCGTTGGACGCTACGGCATCCGACACGCGAAGCATACGGAAGTGGAGCGTGCGGAGTGCGGAAATCGGATTTCCGCCGGCGTCGAGATAGCGATTGATCGAGAGCGTGGCTTGCGGTGCATCGCCCAGAATGGCGGCGTCGGCGGCGTCGTCGGCGCCGCGCGGTTGTTCGGCGGAAGCGAGTTGGCTCACATCTGCTTGAGAAATGCTTCGGCCCAGACCGATGGCGTAGAGTTCCAGCTTCTCGATTTCCGACAGGGCAAGGCGGCGGTCGCCGGGCAGGTCGCTCACGAAGATCGCGAGCGCGTCGTCATCGATGATCACGCCGGCGGCGGCGAAGCGTTTGGTGACGAGGTCGGCGACGCTGGCTTCGTCGTCGGCGTAGAGCTGGAGGGCGATGGCTTTTTGCGCGGCCTCGAAGCCGACGCGGAGCTTGTTGGTCTTGTTGAGTTCGCCCGCTTCGATGATGAGCCAGGCTTCGGGGGTGAGCGCGCCCTTGTCGATGTCGGCCAGGATTTCGAGCAGGTATTTCGACGAAGCGTCTTTCTCGACGCGGACACGGATGAGGCGGTCGCCGCCCATCAGCGAACGCGCGACGAGTTCATCGCCGAGCATTTGCGGGTCGCGCTTCAGGTCTTCGTCGTGAAGCTTGATGATGTTGAATGGGTCGGGCTTGGGCAGCCAGTTTTTCGCCAGCGTGTCGGCACAGGTTGAGACAAGGCCCGGATCGGCGCCGAAGATGAGCGCGATCCTTGTCGAGCCTGTCGGCTTTTCGCAGAAGGAGACTGCGCGGGCGCCGGCCTGCTTCACGGCTTGGCGGCGGGCGCAGCCGGAGCGGCGGGCGCGTCTTTCTTGCGGCCGGCGGCGATGAGGACTTCGGCGCGGATCGAGCGGGCGAGCAGGGTGGCGAGACGCTCCTGCGCGGCGGTTTGCGCGGCGAGGTCGGCATAGGCGAAGTCAGCGAAGTTGAACGAGGCGCGCTCGCGGACACTGCCCTCGGCGAGGAGCACGCCGGATGCGCTCTTCATCTGCCACTTGGCTGTGCCGACATAGTCGGAGCGCGATGCGGCCTGGTCGGGCGCGAAGGCGAGACGTTCGACGCCTGAGCTCAGGTCGATCTCGAGGCTGCCGGCCGGGAAGCCGGGCACGCCCTGGCCGATCTCGCGGGCGAGTTCGTTGCGCAGGTAGTGACCGGTGCGGCCCTGGATCTCCGGGATGGTGATCGGCCCGGCGTTCTGGAAGGCCGCGCCCTGTCCGCCATAGACCGGCGTGAAGCCGCAAGCGGCCAGCGGGGCGAGGCAGACGGCGAGAAGCGCGGCTCTTATCATGATGCGACGATATTCACGATACGGCCGGGGACGACAATCACCTTTCTCACGGTGAGACCCGCGAGGTGCTGGATTACATTTTCATCAGCCCTGGCGACCGCTTCGACGGCGGCGGCATCGGCGGTGGCCGATACGGTGATTTCCGCGCGTTTCTTGCCGTTGATCTGAACCGGCAGGGTGACCGTGTCCGACACCAGCAGGGCGGGGTCGGGGGTCGGCCATTTGGCGGTGGTGATCAGGCCCTTATTGCCGAGCACGGCCCAGCATTCTTCGGCCAGGTGCGGCGCGAAGGGGGCGGCGATCTGTGCGAAGAGCGACAGGCATTCGCGGCGGGCGGTGGCCATGCCGGGCGCGGTCGAGGTCTCGGCCTTGCGCAGGGCGTTGGCCAGCTCGTTCATGCGGGCGATGCCGACGTTGAAGTGGAACTTCTCAATGCCTTGCGTCACGTCGCGTACGGTGCGGTGGGCGAGGCGGCGCAGGTCTAGCGCTTCGCCGGTGTCGGCTGCGCCATCGTCTGCGGCGGGAACAGCTTCGACGAGGGCCCAGAGTTTCTGGATCGAGCCCCAGGCGCCGCGGACGCCGGCTTCGGACCATTCGAAGTCACGCTCGGGCGGCGAGTCCGACAGGACGAACCAGCGTGCGACGTCAGCGCCATAGTCGGCGATGATCTGCAGTGGATCGACGACGTTCTTCTTCGACTTCGACATCTTCTCGACGCCGCCGATGGTGACGGGCTTCAGAGTCGCGATCTCGATCAGCTTGCCGTCGCGCTTGTCGATCTCTTCCGGCAGCAGCCATGCGCCAGCTTCCGACTTGTAGGTTTCGTGCGTGACCATGCCTTGTGTGAACAGGCCGGCGAAGGGTTCGCCGCTCGGCAGGTCGAGCAGGCCGCAGTCGCGCAGGGCGCGGGTGAAGAAGCGCGAGTAGAGCAGGTGGAGAACCGCGTGCTCGACGCCGCCGATGTATTGGTCGACGGGCAGCCAATAGGCGGCTTCTTCCTTGTTGATCGGCTCTTTCGATTTGGGATCGGTGAAGCGCGCGAAGTACCAGGACGAGTCGACGAACGTATCCATCGTGTCGGTTTCGCGTTCCGCTGGGCCAGAGCATTTCGGGCAGGTCGTGTTCTTCCAGGTCGGGTGGCGCACCAGCGGGTTGCCGGGCGCGGAGAAGTCCGCGTTGTCGGGCAGCAGGACGGGCAGCTGGTCGTCGGGCACGGGGACGGTGCCGCACTTGGCGCATTTGATGATCGGGATCGGGCAACCCCAATAGCGCTGACGCGAGACGCCCCAGTCACGCAGGCGATACTGCGTGGTGGCTTCGCCGGCGCCGCGCTTCACCAGTTCCTTGATGGCGGCGGTGATCGCCTCCTTCGTGGTCAGGCCATTCAGGAAGTCGGAGTTGTAGATCACGCCGTCGCCTGCATAGGCGGTTCCGGAGACGGTGTAGGTTGCAGCGTCTTCGCCGGGCGGCAGCACGACGGGCTTGAAGGGCAGGCCGTATTTTTCCGCGAACTCGATGTCGCGCTGGTCGCCAGCGGGCGAACCGAAGATGGCGCCCGAGCCGTAGGTCGAGAGCACGAAGTTCGCTGCCCAGACGGGCAGCGCCCATGACGGATCGAACGGGTGGTGGACCTTGATGCCGAGGTCGATGCCGACTTTCTCGGCTTTCTCGATGTCGGCTTCGGACGTACCGCGTGCAGCGCAGTCGGCCATGAATTTCGCGACGTCGGGACGCGACTTCGCGATCTCTCTCGTCAGCGGATGGTCGGGGGCGAGCGCGAGGAAGCTGGCGCCGAACAGCGTGTCCGGGCGCGTTGTGAAGACCTCGATGGGAGCGGTCGCGTGCTTCGGGTTGAACGTGTCGTTGCCGCTCGACAGGAAGTCCGGGGCAGTGGTGATTTCCCAGCGGATTTTCGCGCCTTGCGATTTGCCGATCCAGTTGCCCTGCATGGTGCGGACCTTGTCCGGCCAGCGGTCGAGCGTATCGAGCGCGGCCAGCAGATCATCGCCATAGCGGGTGATGCGGAAGAACCATTGTTCCAGCTCGCGCTGTTCGACGACGGCGCCGGAGCGCCAGCCGCGGCCATCGACGACCTGCTCGTTGGCGAGCACGGTGTTTTCGACCGGGTCCCAGTTCACCTTGGCAGAGCGGCGATAGACGAGATCGTTCGCCAGCATCTTCAGGAAGATGCGCTGCTGCTGCTCGTAATAGTCAGGCTCGCAGGTGGTGACTTCCTTCGACCAGTCGAAGCTCAGCCCCAGCGGGGCGAACTGGTCTTTCATCGCCTGGATGTTTTCGAGCGTCCATTTGCGCGGCTGCGCCTTCTTCTCGATGGCGGCGTTCTCTGCGGGCAGGCCGAACGCATCCCAGCCCATGGGGTGCAGGACGTTATAGCCGTTGGCGATGCGATAGCGCGCGACGACGTCGCCCATCGCGTAGTTGCGGACATGGCCCATGTGCAGGCGGCCCGACGGGTAGGGGAACATCTCGAGGATGTACGCCTTCGGCATTGAGCCCGCTTCCTTGGCGGACTTCGCACGGAAGACGTTGGCGCGCTCCCAGGCGGCGCGCCATTTCGGCTCTGTTTCTTTCGGGTTGTAACGCGTCGCCATCAAGTCGCTCGTCTGCTCGTTTTATTCGCCGGAACTGACATATCCCGGCGTCGAGCGGAAGGCGACGCCGAGACTACTGCAGGCTGCTAAGTCGCAGCTGGCGGGCTTTGGCCAGAATGGCGTTTTCGAGCGCCACGTTGGTATCGGGGCTGACCGAAGCGGTGGTCCAGACGCCATTGGCCAGCGTTTCGCGGAACACGGCGGCGGAAACGCCGTCAGCGCGGAGGCGGGTGTCGAGAATGTAGATGGTCGCTTTCATGCGCTCATCTTTCTTGTCCGGGTTGGCGTACCAGTCGGTGATGATGACGCCGCCGTACGGGTCCGCCGAAACCAGCGGCAGGAAGGAGAGGGTGTCGAGCGAGGCGCGCCAGAGATAGGCGTTGACGCCCAGGGCGCCGTTTTCTTCGGGGCTGACGTCTGCGCTGGAGGCGGTCGACGTATTGGCTGTCGAGGAGCCGAAGATCGAGCAGCCACCGAGCCCGAAGAGGGCGGAAGCAAGAACGGCCGCTGCGGCCACGCGGGAAAACATCACGTCGTAACTCCGTATGCCCGGCGCGACTTGCGCCCCCGGAAGCCTTAGCAGCCGCTTCCTTAGCTTCGAGCGCATCCCACAGGCAAGGGCCGGTAGCCGTTAGCCTGGTCTTGAGACCGCCTCATATAGATCGTGCATTGAACTGAGATTGCGGAGGAATTCTGTCATGCGGCGATCATTCACGCTGGCAATCCTGGGGACGGGTGCGGCTTTCGGGACCGCTTTGCCCGCTTTTGCACAGGCGGCTGACGGCGAATGGGCGTTCGGTCTGGAAGCGACGGCTACAGGCGCAATCATGGACGAAAAGACGCCGCTGGCCCCTGCCGCCAGTGTAATTGGCGGGGCGCGGGCCACCGTGACGCGGTCAGATACGCTGGAGAACGGGCTGACGCTTGGCTGGCGCGGGGAGGTGCGGCTGGAGCGTGACGCACCGTCGCGGCCTTCATTTGCAGGTGTTCTGGGCGCTTGCCTGGCGAGCGATGTGACCTGTCCGCGGCTTGCGAGCCCGGGCGGCTTCCTGTCGCCGATTTCGGCTGCGACCGGGCTCGCGGCGGGTGGCGGCGTGCTGGACAAGGAAGGCTCGGCGACGATCGAGGTGGCTTCGCTTTCGGTGACCGGCCCATGGGGCGAGGGCGTGTTTGGCCTTGATTCAGGGGCTGCGGTGCGCCTCGACGCACGTGCGCCGACGGTGCTGAACCGGGTGTCGGCGTTTTCTCCCGGACTTGATCCGACGGGATTGAGCGTCACGCGCGCCCGGAATGACGTCACGGGGTCATCCCTGAAGGCCACTTATATGAGCCCGCGCTGGATCGGTTTCCGGGTAGGGGCGAGCTACACGCCCGAGGCCAATCAGAAGACTGCGGATTTCGATCCGCAGTTCGAAGCGGCCGGGTACGCCTCGGCCAAGCTGGAGAATGTCTGGGAGGGGGCGGTGTCGTTCGCCCGGCAGTTTGCCGAGCAGGATCTGCGGGTCCGGGGTGCGGTGACGTACAGTAATGCCGATTCAAAATCCGGTCTGGCGGCTTTCGGTCAGTACGAAGCCTGGGGCGCGGGTCTGGAGCTGGAACATGACGGCTGGACCAGCGGCGTGAGGTGGCTTTCCAGCAACAATGCCTGGGAATCAGGCAGCGCTGGTTACGAGGCCTGGGAGGCCGGACTGGTCCGGCAGGTGGATAATTGGCGTTTGGGGGTTGAAGGCGGTTGGGCCAAAGACCGCCTGACAGGCATAGAAGGCGCATCCTGGCTGGTCGCGGCTGGCTATAAGCTTACTGACAATGTGGATATTGGCGCCGGCTGGGCGTCGTCCGAGGCGGATATCCCTGTGCGGTTGAGTCCCAGTGTCAGTCACATAAATGCCAGTAATGACGGGTTAGTACTTGAGCTGACTGTGCGTAATTAGTGACACTTCGCAGATAAAGTTCGAGTTTTCGGGCCGACTTAATTCTCGTTAACTTTTGCGGCGCGAGTCGTGCGTAGTATCGGTAGTGACGACAGGAAGGAGGGCAGGACATGCGTTTTTCAGTATCAGTGATCTGTCTCGCCGCTTCTTTGGCTGCTGCGCCTGCTTTCGCGCAGACCAAGGAGAGCGGACCTGTATCTGCTTCCTCGCAAACCCTGTCGCAATCGTCCAAGCGGGCTGAAGAGGCCTCGCCGTTGCTGAATCTCGGCCTGAGCAAGGGCGGGACGGAGCGCACGCTGCTTCCGATCGCTCCGGTTCAGAAGGACGAGCTGGCCCTGACCTGGCAGCCTGCCAGCAAGTGGGGCCTGACGCTCGACCTGACCAGCCGTGCGCCGAACGAGATCTTCCCGCAGGAAGAAGTCACCGCTGGCGTGACCTATCAGGTGACGCCGCGCTTCCGCTTTGGCGGCGGCGTGACGGTGCGTGGCGACTCGCTGGCCCAGTCGCTGTCGACGCCGGGCACGAACTTCACGAACAACAAGGACGGGGCGGAAGCCTCGGTTCGTATCGAGTCGGCTTTCTCGTTCTAGTTTCAGGTCCTGGCGGGCCATCCCGACATTACAGCCTCGATCGCGGCCCATCCGGCTGAATGCTGCGCTATGTGCGCGGCATTTTCGGCGTTGATGCCGCCGAGCGCATAGACCGGCAGGGGGGCTGAGCGGGTGATCTGGCGGAAGCGGATCGAGCCGAGGGCTTTGCCGGCGCTGGGGCTGTTGCTCGGGAAAACAGCGGAGAGGAAAGCGGCGTCGAGCTTGAGCGCATGGGCGCGGGCCAATCCAGGGCGAGAATGAGCCGAGGCTGTCTCGATGAAGTGAGGGCTACGATGGCGGACGCCGCGCAGGCGGGATTCGGGCCAGTGAACACCGTCCGCGCCGATGGCCGCTGCGAGGGCGGGGTCAGCCGAGACGAGCAGGGTGAGGCCGCGTTGCTTGCAGATGCGGGCGAGTTTCGCGCCGGTTGCGTAGCGATCGGTTGCGCCGAAGTGGCGGTAGACCACGCCCCAGCCCCTCGGGAGTTGTGCGACGATTGCGGCGGGATCGGGGGTGCGCTTCGGATCGGTCATGAACCAGGCGCGGGGCAGGGTGCGGCCCCTGCCTTTTGCTGATGGGCGGGCGCGTGCAGGTTTCGCAAGCCGTGTGGACGCCAAGAGCTTGCGGCGGATCGCGGCTTGGGGTTGAGAACTATCCATGGACCAGAATGTACTTCAGGAAATCACTGCGGCGCGCGCCGATGTTCTTGCGCGCATTGCCGCCGCCGCCAAGAGCGCGGGGCGCGATGCCTCGACTGTCGAGCTGGTGGCGGTGTCGAAAGTGCAGCCGGATGATCGCATCGAGGCGATGCTGGCGGCTGGGCAACGGGTGTTCGGCGAGAACCGGGTGCAGGAGGCGCAAGGGCGCTGGAAGCCGCGTCGTGAGGCGGGGCTGGATATCGAGCTGCGCCTGATCGGGCCGTTGCAGTCGAACAAGGCGGAAGATGCTGTCGCGTTGTTCGATGTGATCGAGACGTTGGACCGGACGAAGCTGGCAGCGGCGTTGTCGGATGCGTGTGGGAAGCTGGGGCGTACGCCGCGGCTCTATGTTCAGGTGAATACGGGCGAGGAAGAGCAGAAGGCGGGCGTTGCACCCCAAGATGCGGATGCGTTCATCGCGTCGATGCGGCGCGACTATGGCTTCAACATCGAAGGCCTGATGTGCATTCCGCCGGCGGAAGAGCCTGCTGGGCCGCACTTTGCGCTGTTGGCGAAGATCGCGGCGCGCAATGGCGTTGCGAAACTGTCGATGGGCATGAGCGCGGACTATGAGATCGCTGTGCTGTTCGGCGCGACGAGCGTGCGGGTGGGGTCTGCGTTGTTTGGCGCGCGGGATTATCCGGCGGCTTAGGCCAGAAAACTAAGTACGCCTGGACAGGCTCCAGGCCAGCATGATCTGGGCGGCGGCGTAGGTGATCCAGACGCTGCCGATAGGCACGGGTTGTTTTGCAAACATGCCGACAGCGATCAGCGTATCGGAGAGCATGAAGATGATTGCGCCGAGCTTGGCCATCAGCGGCGCTTTCGACATGACGGCCGAGATCACCATGATCGAGATGATGATCGAGTAGGTGGTCGCCGGGATGGTGAGGCCCTTCTCCGCCTGGCCTGGCGCGAACCAGATGGCGAGGGCGATGGTGGCGGCGATCACTGCGACAGCAATGGGCCAGCCGGATTTGTTGAGGCCGTCGCGGCGGATGATCGTGATGAAGGCCGCCGTGTAGCAGACATGGGCGAGGCCGAAGGCGGCCATGCCGCCGACGAACAATCCGTCGAGCTCAAGCAGCACGTCGCCGGCAGCCGAGAACAGAAGGCCGAGGCCAACGAGGATGGCGCGCTGGCTGAGCGCGTAGAGCCCGAGCACGACGATGCCTGAGCATTTCCACACGGGGCCGAGCGGCAGGTCGAGCCGCACCCACTCATTGGCGAGGTGGCTCGCGGCGAGCAGGGCGCCAGCGAGGAAGAGGATGTTGGTGGGCGAGCGTGCGGCGGTGTCGGTCATGGGTTGTGCGTAGCGGGGCGGAGGTGGATTGTCGATTTGTCGTGACGGAAGCCTAGCCGCGAATCTCGATCGCATCGCCCGGCTTGGCCGCCGCCAGCAGCGCCAGCAGATCGGGGAGCGAACACGCTACGCAGCCTTCGGTGGGTGAGTAATCCGGCTGGGCGACGTGCAGGAAGATCGCGCTGCCCTTGCCGGGGATTACGGGATCGTCGTTGTACCCCAGCTCGACGATGAGGTCGTAGAGGTGATCCTCGCGCCAGAGTTTCTCGTGGCTGGCGGCGTAGGGCAGGAGGATGGGGCGGTTGTAGAACGGGTCGGCAGGGTCATCGCACCAGCCGGCCTGGGGGATCAGCTCAACCGCAGGGAGGCCCGTCGCGGGCGCGGCAATCCTGTCGGGACGCCAGAGCAGCTGGCGCATGGGCCAGATGCCGATCGGGCTGGCGCCATCGCCTTCGCGCTTGGCCGAGGCGGGCGTAACGCCGCTTCTTCCCAGAGCGCAGCGGACAGTGTGGCCCGGCCATTGGAGCTGACCAGACGCATCTGCGATAAAAGCGGCGTTATCCATGGGCTTATCCGCGCTTGGACGGCTTCCGTGCGGGCAACATACTCCCTAGACTTCACATGTCCCGCACGGAAGATGCGCGGCCGGGAGACGCCTGAATATGACTACCGCAAAAACGATCCTGCTGGTCGACGACGACAAGGAACTGCGCGAGGCGCTGGCCGAGCAGTTCGAGCTGCATGAGGGATTCCGGATCGAGCATGCCGCGTCCGCCGGAGAAGGCATCAAGAAAGCCGAAGAGCAGCGTGCCGACCTGATCATTCTCGATGTCGAGCTGCCGGACATGGACGGGCGCGATGCCTGCCGCCTGATGCGCAAGCACGGCATCGCCGCGCCGATCGTCATGCTGACGGGGCAGGTGACGGATGCGGATGCGATCC
>DAINAT010000079.1:0-16400 GCA_036733305.1 Hyphomonadaceae bacterium | reverse complement strand
GCGCGCTGGCGCTTGAAGCCCGTCGTGTTCATGTTCGCGATGTTGTTCGCGATCACCTCCACGTTGAGCTGCTGAGCCTGCATGCCGGTGGCGGCGGTGTTGAGAGCGCGCATGTGAGTCTGGCCTCCTCAGGCGGTAGTCAAATTCGTTAGCGGACGCGAGCGAGCTTATCGATCGATGTGCCGCGCAGTTCGTCTGATTGCTGGATCATCTTGGCGACGGACGTGTATGCCCGGCTGATTTCGATCATGTCGGTCAGTTCCTTGACCGCGTTGACATTCGAACCTTCGACGAAGCCGGAAACCACACGCACATTCGTCGCGGGCGTGGGTTGTTCGTCGGTGGCGCGCCACAAATTGTCGCCGACCTTCTCTAGCGCGGCTGGCGTCTGGAAGCTGGATACGCGCAGCTTGCCGACGATCTGGCCGTCCTGGCTGATCGAGCCGTCCTTGGCGGCCGAGAGTGGTCCGCCGGTCGCGTTGATCTGGATGGGGCCGCCTTCGCCCAGCACGACTGCGCCGGTGCGGGTCACGACTTCGCCCTTGTCGTTCAGGCTGAAACGGCCATCGCGGGTGAATGCTTCACCGCCCGGCGTCTGGATGGCGAAGAAGCCGTCGCCTTCGATAGCGAAATCCAGAACGTTGCCGGTAGACTCGATTGGGCCTGTGGAAAAGTCGCGCTGGAGCATCCAGGCGTCAGCGAACGAAACCTCGGTCGGCTTCTCGGCCGCCGATGCGGGCTTCTCCGTCAGGTCGCGCGTCACCACATGCTCGACCTTGAAGCCGGCAGTGGTCATGTTCGCGAGGTTGTTCGCGGTCGTGTCCATCCGCTTTTGCAGCACTTGCTGCGCGGACAGGCCGACCATGAATGAATTGTCCATGGGCCGCCATTTGTCTCCACGCTGCCTTTTGGCGGCGGCGGAGCCAGGCTGGGCTTGGCCCGCGTTTTCTGCGGCGGACCGTCTAGTTAACGACCCTACAATGAGCCGCCACGGTTAACGGGGTGTTGCTTTTCAGGCCTCCCCGGCAGCTCTGTACCCGGCAGCTTTTGCCCATCTGCACCAATCCTTAACCATCAGGAGACGATTTTGCCGGGTGTCCCGGAGCGTCCGGGGCTGAGTGATTCCAAGAGGGGCGGCCGCCCATGGCCAAGAAGGAAAAGGCAAAGAAGCCCGAAGCTCCCGAGGCTGATAAGCCTGCGGTTGAGGGCGAAGAGGGCGCGCCAGCCAAGAAGAAGATGGCTGGAAAGACGCTGATCCTCTTCATTGTCCTGCCTGCCGTCCTTGTACTCGGCGGTGGTGGCGCTGCGGCGATGATGCTGCTCGGCGGAAGCGCTCCCGCGGCCGCGGCCGAAGCGGGCGCCGAAGAAGGCGGCCACGGCGAGCCAAAAGCTGAAGAAGGTCACGGCGAAGCAAAGGCCGACGAACACGGCGCTGCTCCGGCCGCCGGTGGCGACCACGCCGCGCCTGCGGCCGGTGAACACGGCGCAGAGGGCGGCGCAGCTGCTGCTGGCGGCGATCCGGCTGATGTTGGCCAGGCGCTCGCGTGCGCGAGTGGTGATCCCTGCTATTACGCGATGCCGAAACTGATCGTGAACCTCGCTGGCACGGAAGGTCAGCGCTCACCCTACATGGAGCTCGAACTCACACTCGAATCGAGCTCGTCGGCAACGTTCAAGCGCATTCCTGAACTGATGCCGCGTCTCAAGGACCAGCTGAACGCCTTCCTCCGCGAACTGCGCGTGGAAGATCTCAATGGCTCGACCGGCACGTGGCGCCTGCGCCGCGAACTGCTCAACCGTTTCAACACGGTCATTGATCCCAAGAAGATCGACGCTGTGCTGATCGAAAGCATGTTGATCCAGTAAATCATGAGCCAGGAAACGACAGACGAGGAACTCGCAGCGGGCTGGGAAGCCAGCGTTGCTTCCGGCAAGCCGGGTGGCGACGACGCGTGGGATGCCGCCAGCGCACCGGGCAGCGATGTGGCGCAGTCTCTTGCGCAAGCCGCCGTCGGTTCCGAACGCATCCTGAACCAGGACGAGATCGACTCGCTCCTCGGCTTCTCGATCGAAGAAGAAGCGGGCGCCAAGCGTAACGGCATCCGCGCCCTCATTAACTCGGCGCTCGTTTCCTACGAACGTCTCCCGATGCTCGAGGTCGTCTTTGACCGCCTCGTGCGCCTGATGACGACGTCGCTGCGCAACTTCACCTCCGACAACGTCGAGGTGTCGCTGGACGCCATCCAGTCCATGCGCTTCGGCGACTATCTCAACTCGATCCCGCTGCCGGCCATTCTTGCGGTCTTCAAGGCCAAGCAGCTCGACAATTTCGGCCTCCTCACCGTCGACTCAAACCTGATCTATTCGATCGTGGACGTGCTGCTCGGCGGTCGTCGCGGCACCGTTGCGATGCGTGTCGAGGGCAGGCCATACACCACGATCGAACGCGTGCTGGTCACCCGTCTCGTCGAAGTCATCCTGCACGATGCTCGCAAGGCGTTTTATCCGCTTACATCCGTCGAGTTCGAACTTGACCGGATCGAGACCAACCCGCGCTTCGCCGCTATCGCCCAGCCGGCCAACGCCGCCATCCTGGTCAAGCTGCGCATCGACATGGAAGACCGCGGTGGCCGCTGCGAGCTGCTTCTGCCCTACGCCACGCTCGAACCGATCCGGAAGATGCTGTTGCAGAACTTCATGGGCGAGAAGTTCGGTCGCGACAACATCTGGGAAGGCCACTTGGCGACCGAGCTCTGGTCGGCGCCAACCACGCTGCGCGTCGTGCTCGACGAATTCACCCAGCCGCTCGGCAAGATGATGAACCTTCAGGTCGGCGACACGCTCATCATGAACGCCACGCCGGAGTCCAAGGCGCATCTCATGTGCGGCGACATTCACCTTACACACGGCCAGGTCGGCCGCATTGGTCAGAAAGTGGCCATGCGCGTCGAAGCGCCGATCACAAACGCAGCCAAGAAACGGGTACTGGAAGCAAGATGATGATGTCGGCGGGGTTCTACTCTCTCGTTCTCGAGGGCTTCCTGGTCCTCTTGCTGATCATCGCGATCGCATACTGCATGCGTCTCGACGGCAAGCTGAAGGCGCTGCGCAACGGTAACACGCGCATGCTCGAAGCCGCCAAGGAGCTGCAGAACTCTGTGTTGCATGCCCAGAACGCCGTTGTCGCCCTTCGCCGCTCGGCGGACGCCTCGGGCAAGGAACTGCAAGCGAAGATCGATGAGGCCAAGGCCCATGCCGCCGCCGCCGCCATTCCAATGGTGCGCGACCACCGCGACATGCCGCGCGAAGCCGAACGGTCTGCCGATCGCGGCAATGTTGATTTCACCCTCCGTCGCCGCAGCGTGCTCTAGGAGCCTGAAGCCATGACGCCCAAGGTTGGGGTCCTTTCCGTCGTCTGCGCTGTGGGCGTTGGCCTGCTGGCCTTCAAGGGCCTCGACATCGCGCAAGCCGTTGCGGCCGAGGCGGCGGATACACCGGCGACTGCTCCGGAAACCGCGTTGACTGCCGGCGTTGGCGGCGAAGCAGGAGAAGCCACGCCCGTTTCGGCCGAAGGTGCGCCGCCTGCTGAAGCTGCGGCCCCGACGCCGGAACAGTGCCTCACCACGCTCAATTCCGCCGCCGAAGAGATGGGCCTCTCCTCGCAGGAAATTCTTGTCCTTCGCAGCCTGCAGAAGCGTCGCGAGGAACTCGATGGCCGCGAAACCGGCATTGAAACGCGCGAACAGGCCGCCGCCGCCGCCGAATCGCGCCTGCAGGAACAGATCGCCGAGCTGAAGAAGGTCGAGACCGAGATTCAGACCCTGCTCACATCGATGGATGCCAAGCGCGACGAGCGCATGACCGCCCTTGTGAAGACCTATGAGGCGATGAAGCCGAAGGATGCTGCGAAGATCTTCGATGGCATGGAAGATATGCTGCTGCTCGACATCGCCAAGACGATGAAGCCAGCGACGCTCGCTGCTATCATGTCCACCATGCAGCCCAAGCGCGCTGAAGCGCTGACCAAGATGATCGCCAACCTGGCCAAGCCCCCGGCGAACATCGAAGCCTTGCAGCAGAAGACGCCAGCGTGACGTTGATCCGCCCTCCTGTCGGTTGGGCGATCCGCCTCTCCATGATCGGAGCGGCGGCTTTTTCCGTTGTTGCGCCTGCCTTCGCCGACAAGCCGGTGCAGATGTCTTTCAAGGAAGCGCCCGGCTATGCGCGCATTACCGCAAAATGGGGTGATGGCGATGAAAGCGCGCCAAAGATCAGCGCACAGATTTCCAACCAGGTCCTGATCCTGACCTTCGACCAGAAGGTCTCGATCAACCTCGACAAGCTGAAGGAGGGCCTGCCGAACTGGGCCGCCGTCACCTTCATGGACCCGGACGGCATGACCGCCCGCATCGGCCTCAAACAGGCGCCGAAGCTGGCTGTCTCCACATCAGTCGACCTCACCGCGATCGACCTGATCCCGGAATCATCCAGCACCACGCCGCCGAAACTGGTCTCGCCACTCGCCGCCGTGAAGGCGAAGGAAGCAGAAGCCAAGCGCGTTGCAGCCCTCCCTCCAGTTCCGGCGATCGATCCGCTCGAAGTGCGCGGTAGCCATTCAGGCGACTCGTCACGAGTCGCGTTCTATTGGCCGGCCAGGACCGGCTACAAGGTCGTCAGCCAGGGCGATGGCGTTCTGAAGCTGCAATTCGCCAAGCGCGCCAAACCCGATCTCGCCTACCTGCGCATCTCACCGCCCGCCAATCTCGCCGACTTCCAGGGCGAGAACACGGATCGTGGATATGTCGCCACCATCACGTCGAAGGACAAGCTGCCGATCAAGCACTTCCTCGAAGGTGATGTGCTCGTTGTCGACATCACCAAACCACTCTCACCGGAAGCGCAAGCCGCAGCTGATGCCGCGGCCGTCGCCGCCAAGAATCAGCCCAAGCCGCAGAAGGTCGCCGATAAATCGTCGCCGCTCGCGCCGTCCAAGCTCGAATCGACCACGGCGCCTGAGGGCTCCGAGCCCGCCGCGCCGCCGCCCAGCGCAACGCTCGGCGGCCCGGAGCGAGTCACGGCCATGTCTCCCAACTGGCGCGACTCGGCCCCGCGCAACGGTCTCGTCAACGTCAAGGCGACGCCTGGTCCAGGCGGCCTCGATCTGCAGGTGCCATTCACCGCGCCCACGCCGGCAGCTGTCTTCGCACGGGGCTCGGCGGTGTGGGCTGTCTTCGCCGCCAACGCCGATCTCAAGATCGACCCCGCCCAGCTGCCTGCCGGCTACCGTACACGCGTGATGCGCGTGAAGAACGCCACGCTGATGCGCATCGAAACGCCCAAGGGTCTGATCGTCTCCGCCGATATGGATGAGTCCGTTTGGACCCTCCGCTTCGCGCCCACCGGTACGAAGCCGCAGCGCTTCCTCACCCCCCAGCGCAAGCCGGACGAGGGTGGTCGCGCTCGTATCGAAACAATGCTGATCGGCGCCGCGGGTCTTGTCTGGTTCGAAGACCCGGTCATCGGGGATCAGGTCGCGGTTGCCGTTTCATACGGCCCTTCATCCGCTTCGCTGACGCCGCGCGATTTTGTCGAAGCCTCGTTGCCTGCCACCGCCCACGGTCTCGCCATCGCGCCGAAGTCCGACGATGTTCTCGTCACGATCGAAGGCGAACGCGTCGTCGTCACCATGGCGTCCGGTGTCCAGGCAGCCCCCGCCGATTTTGTCTCCGACGGCGGCCTCAACAAGACCGCCGCCAACCCCGCTTTCATCGATTTTGCTGGCTGGGGCGCTTCGCGTGGAGAAGCCTATTTCGATCAGCTTGGTGGTCTGGAATCCACCGCAGCAGCAATCGATCCTTCGACACCGCAGGGCAGCAATGCCGCGCTCGATCTTGCTCGCTTCCATATCGGTCACGATCACGGTTACGAGGCGCTTGGCGTGTTGAAGGTTGCGTCGGCAGACCGACCTGAGATCGAACAGGATACAACTTTCATCGCCTTGCGTGGCGTCGCCAACTATATGGCTGGGCGCTACAAGATCGCCGACGATGATTTCGCGCGCGGCGCCCTGCGTGGCGATCCTTCCGCTTCGCTATGGCGCGCCATGATCGCGACCCAGCGCGGTGAATATGAGCGCGCCATCGAGTTCTTCCGCGCCTCCGACAAGCAGATCTTCGCGTACCCATCCGTCCGTGCCGCCGTGTTTGCTGCGGCGTGGGCTGAAGCCGCGATGCGCACCAACGACTACGACGCGGCCCGTCGTCAGGCCAACACCGCCATCGCAAATGGCGATCGCGAGACCAAGGAACGCGGCCAACTCGTCCTTGCCACCTTGCGCTCAGTCATCGAAGGCCCTGCCGCCGCCTATGACGATTTCAAGCGCTTGTCCGAAACGGGCTCCGAGCCGGTCGCGGTCCGCGCCGAACTCAAGCGCCTTGAGCTTGGCGTGCAGGCCAACAAGATGAGCGCCGCGGAAGCCGCAACGGAACTTGAATCCCTCCGCTACCGCTGGCGCGGCGATGAAGTCGAGATGTCCACCGTTGGCATCCTCGCTGACCAGTACATGCGAGTCGGTCGTTTCCGCGACGCGCTTCTGCTCGCGCAATCCACCGCGCTGCGCGACGCCACCGCGCCGGGCGCCCGCGAGCTGCGCATAAAGCTGGCTGACTACTTCCGCCGCCTGTTCCTCAACGGCGAAGCAGACCGCCTCGACCCGATCCAGTCGGTCGCGCTGTTCTACGAGTTCGACGACAACCTGATGCCCGTCGGTTCCGACGGCGACCAGATGGTGCGCAAGCTCGCGCAGCGTCTCGTTGCCTTCGACCTGCTGGAGCCCGCCAGCGTTCTTCTCCAGTATCAGGTCGACAACCGCATCCGCGGCGTCGGAAAAGCCGCGGTCGCGGTCGATCTCGCGACCATCTATCTGTGGAACAAGCGTCCGGACAAAGCGCTCGCCGCAATCAATACGACGCGTCAGCCGCAACTCCCGAAGCAGCTCGCTCTGGAGCGCCGTCTGCTTGAAGCAGCCGCCTATCGCGACATGGGCCGGTACGATCATGTCATCGAACTCGTCGAACCGCTCGACGGTGTTGAACCAAAATCTCTGCTCGCCGATGCCTACTGGCGCGATCGTAAATGGCCCGAAGCGGCCAAGGCGCTAATGGCCATGCTGCCGCCGCCGTCGCAGGTTTCGACGAAGGACGCAGACACTGTCTTCAAGACCGCCATCGCCGCACGCATGGCGAAGGACGCCGGCTCGATCACGCAGATTCGTGGCTACGCCGCAGCGCTTGCGAACAACCCCAACAAGGCCAGCTTCGACCTCATCACGTCGCAGGCCGACGTGTCGGGCGCCGCGCTCTCGGAAGCCGTCCGTCGCCTTGCCGATGCGCCGAAGGTCGATGCATTCGCGGCGGCCATGAAGCAGCGCTTCGAAGCCCCGAAAGTCACGCCCGGCGCTACATCTGCCACCGCGCCAGCTGCTTCCGCCGCGCCTGCAGCTCCGGCAACAACCGCTGCTGCAACACCGACCAGCACGTCAGGCGGCTCGCGCTAGAGCCCGTCATCCTTCGTGCCCGGAGCGCCCAACTCCAGCCCAGCAAAATCATAGAGTTCCGCGTCCACCAGATGCGACGGCCGCACATGGCTCAGCGCACGCGCCATCACCTGACGTCGCCCCGGATTGCGCTGCTCCCACTCATTGAGCATCGACTTGATCTGCATGCGCTGCAGGCCCTCCTGAGACCCGCACAGATTGCAGGGAATGATCGGGAACTGCATCTGCCCGGCAAACCTGCGGATGTCGTCTTCTGCGCATCCAATCAACGGACGCAGCACGAAAAGATCGCCTGCGTCGTTCACCAGTTTCGGCGGCATCGCCGCCATCCGTCCACCGAACAGGAAGTTCAGCATGAACGTCTCCAGCGAGTCGTCGCGATGGTGTCCCAGCACAACAGCCTCGCAGCCTTCCTCGCGCGCCACCCGATAGAGAATCCCCCGCCGCATCCGCGAGCACAGCGCGCAATATGTGTTCGACGCAGGCACCTTCTCGGTCACTACCGAATACGTGTCCTGCGTGATGATCCGATGCGCCACGCCGACGCGCGCCAGATATTCCGGCAGCACATGCTTCGGGAAACCCGGCTGCCCCTGATCCAGATTGCACGCGAGAAGATCCACCGGCAGCGCTCCCTGCCATTGCAGGTCCAGCAGGACGGAGAGCAGGGTGTAGCTGTCCTTGCCGCCCGACAGGCACACCAGCCAGCGTGGCCGCTTGCCGTCCTTCTCCGGGCTCACCATCCCATAGGCGCGGATCGCCTCCTGCGTCTGCCGCACCAGCCGCTTGCGCAACTTCCGGAATGTCACGCTGTCTGGCGTATCCGCAAAAACAGGATGCAACGGCGAGAAGCTGACCGCTTCCTCCGCCTCGCCCTCGGTATGTGCAAAATCGTCGGCCATGTCCGGTTCCTGTCGCCCGGTTTCCATAAGCCTTTCAGGGCCCGGAACCAAATCCCGGTTGACGCCCAGCTCGCATCCAGGTGCTGGAAGCAACTAATTATTAGGGCTGAATGGTTAACCCTTGTGACCAACGGGGACCCGGCCATGTCCCCAAGCATGTGGGTTGGGAACCATGGGCATAACGCTGAGTCAGCTGCAGATGATCGTCGTCGATGACGACGACCTGCTCTTGTCCGAGATGGAGTCGCTCTCGCATCCCGCAATCGCGTTCTCGCGATTATCGCCGGGGCAGGTGTCGGCTTCGCACGGGCCCTTCACAGATCGCGATGTCGTTGTCGTCGGGGTTGATACATCCGGCGGCCTGGATCTTGTCGCTGATCTCTGCGCCCGCCCCGGCGGGCCGCCCATCATCGCGCTGGCCGGCCGCGGCGCTCACCGCAAATCGCTTGAGCATGTTCTGTTGCTGGCCGAACTCCGCGGCGCAGCCCTCTCCCTGCCCAAGCCGATCGATGGTGTTGAGCTGGCGCTTGCCGCTATCGAACTCGTCCGCGCCCGCTCGGGCTCGAACGAGTTCGCCGTCATAGCGAAAGAACTCGAACGCCGCCTCAACTGGTAGCCCTGACGTCTACCGTCCATAATCTTGACGAGAGCCGCCGCGACGGCCGGCACAAGTTGAACTACGCAGCAATGCTATCGACTGGCATCGGCCCCACATAGGTCGATGCTGGCCGCACCAGCCGCCCGGTGCCCAACTGCTCGCGTGCATGCGCGATCCAGCCGGTCACGCGCCCGCATCCGAACAGGCAGGTGAACAGCCCGCGTGGAATGCCCAGCGCTTCCAGCAGGATCGCCGTGTAGTACTCGACATTTGTATCCAGCTTCCGGTCCGGCTTCTCCGCCGCCAGCTTCTGCAGAATGCGCCCCTCGATCGCCTGCGCCAGAGCCAGCCGCCCGCTGCTCGCCGGCAGCGTGTTCACAACGCTCTTCAGCACATCGGCCCTTGGATCACGCGTGCGATAAACGCGATGCCCGAAGCCCATCAGCCGCTCGCCACGATCCAGCGCATTGCGTATCCATCCCTCGGCCCTGTCCGCCGCGCCAATCCCGTCCAGCATATCCAGCACTGGTCCGGGAGCTCCGCCATGCAGCGGCCCCTTCAGCGCAGACAGTCCCGCAATCACCGCCGATCCCAATCCCGCCCGCGTGGATGCCACGCACCGCGCCACGAACGTCGATGCATTCAGCCCATGATCCGAAATCGTCACCAGATACGCATCCAGCGCCCGCGCCTCTTCCACAGACGGCGTCTCGCCCCGGATCATCCGCAACAGATCTGTCCCATGCAGTGCACCGGCATCCGGCGCCACCGGTGTCCGCCCCGCTTTCATCTGCGCAATCGCTCCCGTTGCAACCGCCATGGTAGCAACAAGGTCAATCGCCGCCGCCACATCATGCCCATCCGGAGCCAGGCTCAGCGCCGCGCGCAGCGCATCCACTTCAGGCAAGGGCGCCAGCCGCGCAAAGTCTGGTTTCAACCGCTCGAACGCCTGCACGCGGGCCCTGCCCAGCGCGGCCTGCAACTCCGGTGTCGCGTCGAAGAACCCGTCCCACAAATGCCCCGCAGCCTGCTCGAAAGTGAACTCGCGCACCAGCGCTTCCACATCCTTGCCGCGAATGATCAGTCGCCCCTCGGCGCCCTGCACATCCGAAAGCACCGTCTCCGCCGCAACAACTTTTTCGAGACCCGCGTCCATCACTAACTCCCTGATTGACGATGATCAGATGGCGAGACAGGGTGGTTATCGTCAAGATTGATCAATATAATCAACTAGAGGCCGGAATGGACTGGATCGCCGCAGATGACGCGCTCTCCCAGCTCAGCGTTCAGAAACAGACGCTCTACGCCTACGTCTCGCGCGGCCTCGTTCGCGCAAAAGCAGACGATGGCGATCCCCGCCGCAGCCTCTATTCCGCCAGCGACGTCGCGCGACTGAAGGGCAGGCGGCGCGGGGCCCGCCGCCGTTCCGAAGTTGCAGCCGGCGCCATTGCCTGGGGCGAGCCCATTCTGGAAAGCGCAATCTCCACCGTCCGCGACGGTCGACTCATCATTCGCGGTCAATCCGTCGAAGCGCTCGCGATGAAATCAACGCTCGAAGACATGGCGCGCCTGCTCTGGAACGCAGATGGCGTCCCTGTTCAGCAACCCATACGCCGCATTCAAGGCGCAACGCCAAAGGCGCGGGCCTTCGCGATGCTCGCCCGCCGCGCCGCCGAAGATGCCCCCAGCCTGGGCCGCAGCGCCACAGCGCTTCGCGCCGACGCCTGGTCCATCCTCTTCGAATTCGCAGATACGCTTGTAGGCGAGCCGGGGAAGGGCTCCCTGCATCAGCGCTTCGCCAAGGCATGGGGCCTCAACGCCCAAGGCGCCCAGATCATCCGCCGCGCCCTCGTGCTGATGGCGGATCACGAACTCAACCCCTCCACCTTCGCCGTCCGCATCGCGGCCTCAACCGGCGCGCCCCTCGCTGCCTGCGCACTCGCCGGGCTCTCGACGTTGGCAGGCCCACTCCACGGCGAAGCGCCTACCCGCGCACTCGCGCAGCTCGATCAGCTCACCTCTGCCAAAGACATCGCAGCCGAAGCTCGCGCCATTATCGCCCGCGGCGACGCCATCGCCGGTTGGTCTCATCCGCTCTATCCCGAAGGCGACATCCGCGCCGCGAACCTGCTCGCCGCCCTCAAGCCAAAACCCGTCATCGCGAAAGCTCTCCGCGCGCTGGAGCGCGAAACCGGCGACAAACCAAATTGCGACGCCGCTCTCGCTGCCATGACGCGCAGCCTCAACCTGCCGGATGAAGCCACCTTTTCCGTTTTCGCACTCGCCCGCATGACCGGCTGGCTCGCCCACGCCATGGAACAGCGCGAAACCGGCCGCCTCATCCGCCCCCGCGCCCGCTACACCGGCGCATAATCGCAAACGAAAAAGGCGCTGAACCTCGCCGGTCCAGCGCCTTCAAATTCCTTCGGTCGTGTCTGGCCTAAGCCGCGACAGCCACGCCCTTGTCCTGCAGCAGTTGTTTCAGTTCGCCCGACTGGAACATCTCCTTGGTGATGTCGCAGCCGCCGATGAACTCGCCCTTCACGTAGAGCTGCGGAATGGTCGGCCAGTTCGAGAAATCCTTGATCCCCTGGCGCAGCTCCGCGTCCTCGAGGATGTTGGCGCTGTCGTACTGCACGCCGATATGGTCGAGGATCGAGATCACGGTCGCCGAGAACCCGCACTGCGGGAAGGTCGGCGTGCCCTTCATGAACAGGAACACGGGGCTCCCGTCGACCAGGCTCTGGATGCGTGCATTAACGTCGGACATGGCGTCTTTCCCGGACAAAATGGGTGTCACGCCTCTCAGCTAAGGCCGGATCAGGTCGTAATCAAGCGCCCGGTCGTGGGGCTGGTGATCGCATGGACATTGGCTTCCAGGTGATCCAGCCGCGTCGTGCTCATCATTACACGGTGTGCACCGCCTTCATTAAGCGCCCAGTTCAGGGCCTCTGGCACGGTCATGGGCGTCGGTGGAACCCGTCCGGCCTTGCCTGCCAGCGCCCGGGCCAGCTGCCATGTCGCCCCCGCGCTCACCGGCGCCGGGAAGCGCCGCTTGGCCGGGGCCAGAACTTCGATCCCGATCAGCTCGCCCGCCGTCCGCAGCCGCTGCAGGCGCTGCAACTCCTCCGGCTCCAGCCCGATATGCACCGGCGTCATGAACAAGCTGAACTGCCCGCTCGCCAGCGCCGCATCCAGGGCGTTGTCGCGCGAGCAAATGCCGATCTCGCCGATATCGCCCTTGAACTTCAGATCCACCAAGGTCTTCAACAACGCATCCGTCAGCATCCCAGCTGGCGGCCCATACAGGAACATCCAGTCCACACGCGACCGCCGCAGCCTGCGCAACGATCCTTCGATCGATTTACGCACGCTCTCCGGATCGAACTCGTGAACCTTCCGCCCGGTCTTTGTGACGCGCTGGCCTACCTTGGTCGATACGATCGGCTCATAGGTCGGCAGACGCGCCAGAGCCTCGCCTAGCCGACGCTCCGCCTCGCCATTGCCGTAGGTCGGTCCGGTATCGAAAACACGTATACCGAGCGCGAACGCGTGCATGATCATTTCCACCGTCGCGATCGGCCGCACCAGCGGAGTCGCATGCGGCCCGCTCACCCCGAAGCCGAGGCGGCGCGCACCAATGGGTCTGTCACGCAAGGTGTCGGGCACGCTGCTTCTGTCGCCTCACTCAGGCGCGCGGGTTGATAGGGCGAGGGCATGCAGCACGCCGCCCATCCGGCCCTTCAGCGCGGCATACACCAACTGGTGCTGCGCCACGCGCGACTTGCCCCGGAACTGCTCCGAAACAATCTCCGCGCTCCAGTGGTCATTGTCGCCGGCAAGATCCTTCAGCGCTATCTCGGCGTCCGGAAACGCTTCGCGCAGATAACCTTCGAGCGTCGCCCGATCCATCGCCATCGTGTCTGTCCCTCCCTGGATCGCCGCATGGTGTGTGTTTGCGGTCAGATCTGGGTGTCTGTGCCCGGAGCTGTATCTAGTCCAGGATTCGCGTCACACAATAGCAGAACGCAGCGTCTCCATTTCGAAGCCGCTGCGTCTTTTCGTCAGTCTATGGAATCTCTCAGCGCACAGCTCAGCTGGGATTGGGCGATTTGTTGGGCTTCGCCGCCAGATCGCGGATCTTTTCAGCCTCTGCCTTGTGCGCCTGCAGTTTGGGCAGCATTTCGTCCGCGTACGATTTCAGCTGCGCTGTTGCACTCGTGTCCCTCGAGTATCCCTCGAACAGAACGCCTTCACGTCCGGGCGAATTTCCACCATGAGCGATTGGTCAGATTCGCGCCTGGAAATCAGCGCTTCTACTCAGCAGGGTGGAACAGCTTCACCTGCTTCTTGTCGCGATAGGCGACGAACAAACCTTCAAGGCTGAGAATATTGTACATCGTCGAAAGTGCTTTGGTCGCACCCAGGCCAATTTCCACGAAGCTTGGTGTCGGATCAAGTTCATCCGGGATCATCATGAATGTGGAATTCCATGTCAGATCCCTCATCTCGTAGACGATAGCTTGTGGCGACGTGGACGAGATCACGATCAGCTCTGGAAGTTTGTCCATATCAAGATCGTCAAGGATCACATCGGATGGCACGCCGAGCGGCCATGACCGCGTCGTCTGTCTGATCTTGCGGCTGTCATCCAGACCGACGGTTACAAGCCGGTGCTGCCCCGCGTGATTGCCGTCGGTATATACCAGCGCCAGACCGGCGACGGGTAGATAGGAGCCGTACTCATCCTTCGCTCTTATCGTTGTAGCAGCCACGAAGCGGAGCGGTGTGGCGGAGTTCAATCGAACCGCGGCCTGCGACTTCAGTTCGTAAAGTGCAGGGTTGCTTACGCTCGGCCCGAAATGGTTGACCGTGTTTGCTACGGTATCAATCGCAATGAGGTCTTCGGGCGTTGATGGATAGCTGAAACGGCCCACCGAATCATCGACTGCCGCTTGAGGCAAAGCGAGTGCGCAGAACGACTGCCCGGTATTGATTTCCTGAGCAACCGCTCCCGTTTCCGACAGGATGGTGAACCCGCGTTCCCGCTGTCCAACATAGGTGTTCGTCGTGGGCGCGTTCGGCGGCCCGAAATATCTGTACTGGGTAGCGCAGGGGCGCGTTATCGAGATGTCCTGAAGAGGGGGG
Source organism: Hyphomonadaceae bacterium (assembly GCA_036733305.1). GTDB lineage: Bacteria > Pseudomonadota > Alphaproteobacteria > Caulobacterales > Hyphomonadaceae > UBA7672. The sequence continues at coordinate 2,197 of DAINAT010000079.1, read as the reverse complement.
TCGAAAGATCCCCCTGGCGTCTTTCGGAATAGGCGATAGCGATTCGCGGTCTCCTCGGTCACGAGGATGGACGGTCGCGTGAAGTCGATGCCGCCCACTCCTCCTCCGCCCGTAACGAGCGCTTGATTCATGTCGAAGGTCGCCGGCTGAGTAAATGTCTGCCCGAACGGCTGTGTCGGCGACGCGACGATGGTCGCCGTCCGATTGCTGTCGAACTGTGTGAAGGAGATCGGGCCGCCCAGCGTGTCAGAAGTCCCAACAAGCCCAAACGACCAGTTGCCGACGATCGTCGCGACTTGTCCGTCGAAGGTGGAGTTGATCCGGCTATCCGTCGCCTCTTCGAGTTTCAAGAACACCGGCGTCTGTGCAATGTTCGTGAATGTCACGTCCACAGTCGCTGACGCGGACACGGCGCCCGAAGTTGCAGTCAGTCTGAACTGGGCCACTGTATCCGCCGACACTTCGGTCGCGATGAGGTTCAGCGCTGCGCTGGTCGGCGTTGTGATCGTCACAGCGGGGCCGCTTGTTTGCGTCCACGCATAAGTCAGCGCCGCGCCGCCCGCTTCCGACGAGGTCGAAGCGTCAAGCTTGAATGGTTGGCCTTCCTGCACCGACGTCGCGCTTGTGACGGCTCTGGCCGTGACCACCGGCGGTGGCGTGGTAGGAGGAGAGCCGCTGCCGCCAACAACGGTTCCGCCGCCTACACCGCCTCCGCCCCCGCCGCCGCAGGCGGAGCAAACGGTCAAGGCGGCGAGCAGCGCAGCGCGCACGCGGATAATCGGCTCATTGACGAACATACGCCCCCCAAACTCTACGCCGGGATGTTTTCGTCCGCGCTGAGCTCTGTCAACCTGCTAAGCGCTGGCCATATACTTCGGCAGCCAGCCTTCATGCGCATCGCGAACATCTGCCAGCGCCACGGGGCCGAAGCCTTTCCAGCCGATGATGGTCTCGTGACGAATGCCGCCGATGGCTACGTTTGGGTCTGCCGGCGCTAGCTCGCGTTTGATACGGGCCGTCACTTCTTCGACATTGTCGACATGCACGGAGAGCAGGTAGCGCGCCTGGTCTTCGCCGAACAGCTTCGCTGCGTTCCACTCGCCACTCAGCACAACGCCATGGCCGGATGACAGCGCGATCTCTGCCGCTGCGCAGGCAATGCCGCCCTCGCTCACATCATGAACCGCGTTGACGAGACCGTCTGCAATCAGCTTGCGCACGAACGCCGCGTTGCGTTTCTCCAACGCCAGATCAACCGTCGGCGCGGAGCCCGCCGCAACGCCATCGAGTCCCAGCACGACGCGCGCATATGCGGATGCGCCCAGATGTCCCTTGGCGTCGCCGACAACGATCAGCACGTCGTTGGCCTGCGCGCCCTTCAGTGTCGCGGTCTTGTCGAGATTCTCAATCAGGCCAATCCCGCCCACCACGGGCGTAGGCGGAATGCCGACGCCGTCGGTCTCGTTGTAGAGCGACACGTTTCCGCTAACGACCGGGAAGTCGAGCACGCGGCAGGCTTCCGCCATGCCTTCGATCGCTTTTACGATCACGCCCATCGTGTCGGGCTTTTCAGGGTTGCCGAAGTTGAGGTTGTCGGTGATGGCAATCGGGGTTGCGCCAACGGCAGAAAGGTTGCGATAGGCTTCCGCCACAGCCTGCTTGCCGCCTTCGAACGGATCGGCCGCCACATAGTGCGGGTTGCAATCCGAGCAGATCGCCAGCGCTTTATTCGTGCCGTGGATACGCACGATCGCCGCATCGCCGCCCGACTGCGAGCTATCAATCGTATCGCCCATCACGTGGCGATCGTACTGCTCCCAGATCCAGCGCTTCGACGCCATGTCGGGCGAGGCCATCAGCTTCAGCAGAACATCGCCATAGTTCTTCGGCTCGGGATACTTCGAGATATCGAGCGCCGGCGCAGGCTTCGGTGCATTCCACGGACGATCATAATTCGGCGCATCCTGGCTCAGCGGCGGCACCGGAATATCGCACACCACCTGTCCCTGCTGCTTCAGCACGAGACGGCCCGTGTTCGTCGTATAGCCGATCACTTCTGCATCGAGGTCCCACTTGTCGAAGATCTTCTTCGCATCCGCCTCCTTGCCCGGCTTCAGCACCATGAGCATCCGCTCCTGGCTTTCCGACAGCATGATCTCGTAAGCCGTCATGCCCGTCTCGCGCTGGGGCACCTTGT
>DAINAT010000078.1:0-16489 GCA_036733305.1 Hyphomonadaceae bacterium | reverse complement strand
TCGGTCCGATCACGCCCAGCGCCCCTACAATCTTCCGCTCGGCATTCATATAGGGGGCGACAATCATCGCGGACCCCGACAATGAAAACAGCGGGTTTTCCGAGCCAATGAACAATCTGACGCCCTCCGCCGCCCGGGCGGTATCAAGCACGTTGAGCAGGTTTTCCGACTTCTCCAGCTCCGAGAACAGGTCCCGCACCCGGTTCAGGTCTTCGGCGGCGCTGGCATCTTCCAGCAGGTTCGCCCGGCCGCGCACGATCAGCGACCGCCCCCGCGCCGGGTCCTCGCCCGACCATTGCGCCAGCCCGTCCTCGACCAGCCGCGCCGCCGTCTGATCCAGCAACGCCTTGCGCGAACGCACTTCTTCCAGAACCGCCTCACGCGCCTCGGCCAGCGTCCGGCCCTTCATGCGCGCATTGAGATAATTGCCAGCCTCGATCAGCGACGATGCCGGCAATCCGGCGGGCAGGGCCAGCACGCGGTTTTCCACCTCGCCACTCTCGGCGACGATCACCGCCAGCGCCTGCTCGGCCGAAATCCGCACGAACTCGATATGCCGGATCGGCGCATCCGCCACCGGCGTCGAAACCAGCCCGGCCCCACCAACCAGCCCCGAAAGCAGGTCGGAAGCTTCCGACAGCACATTCTCCATCCGCCGGCCCGAACCGGCCAGGCGGCTCTCGATCGCCTGCTTGTCGGCTTCGCCGGGCTCGCCCAGCTGCATCAGCGAATCCACGAACATCCGCAGTCCCGCATGCGTCGGCACACGGCCCGCAGACGTATGCGGGCTATCGATCAGCCCCATCTCGGCCAGATCCGACATGATGTTGCGGATCGAAGCGGGGGAGAGCTGAACGCCGCGCCGCGAAATCGTCCGCGAACCGACCGGTTCGCCCGTATCCAGATAGGACTGCACGATCTCCCGGAAGATATCGCGGCTCCGCCTGTCCATGGCCGCAAAGGCGGACAGGGCGGTCGAGCTGCCAGGTGGATTGCGCGGGCTGGTCGTCATTGCGTGGGGAAGTTATGGGTGAAGCGGCGCGGTTTCAACAACCCCGCCTAACACCAAAAACACCTCGCCAACCACCTCGAAAGACTTGATTTCATGAGACCTTCCGGCCGTCAGCCGAACCAGCTTCGTCCCATTTCGCTGGAGGCGGGCGTTACGCGCTATGCCGAGGGGTCCTGTCTGGCGAAATTTGGCCACACGCATGTCCTCTGCACGGCCTCCTGGGCGGGCGAAGTTCCGCGCTGGAAAAAGGGCAAGGGCGAGGGCTGGGTCACCGGCGAATACGGCATGCTCCCGCGCGCCACGCACACGCGTGGCCGCCGCGAAGCTGCTGAAGGCAAGCAGTCCGGCCGCACGCAGGAAATTCAGCGCCTCATCGGCCGCGCGCTTCGCTCGGTGACGGATATGAAAGCGCTGGGCGAAAACACCATCACCCTCGATTGCGACGTGCTGCAGGCTGATGGCGGAACCCGCACCGCGGCGATCACCGGCGCCTACGTCGCCCTCGCCATGGCGATGCGCTACCTGAAGGACGAAGGCGTCATCAAGACTGATCCGCTCTCGGCCCAGGTCGCCGCCGTCTCGTGCGGCATCTTCAATGATGTCCCCGTCCTCGACCTCGACTACCCGGAAGACTCCGCAGCCCAGGTCGACGCCAACTTCGTCATGGCGTCAGGCGGCAAGCTGATCGAGATCCAGGGCACGGGCGAACAGCGCGCCTTCAGCCGCGACGAGTTCAACCAGCTTATCGATCTCGCTGTCGTTGGCACGGACGAACTCTTCGCCGCCCAACGCAAGGCGCTCGGCCTCTAGGATGCAAACGCGCCGGGGGATCATCGCGGCCGGGGCAGGGCTCGCCCTCGCAGGTTGTGCAGGCGGCGCATCGCCCGCTGCACAGCCCGCGACCGGCACAGCCAAAGCCGCCGCCCGCATCGCTGCCATCGAAGCACGCCTCGGCGGCCGCATTGGCGTCAGCGCAATCGACACGGGCTCAAACGCCGAGATCAATCATCGCGCGCAGGAACGCTTCGCGATGGCCTCGACATTCAAATGGCTGCTCGCCGCTGGCGCGCTGAAGCGCTGCGAGGAGGGGCTGAACCTCGACGCGGTGATGTATTACACGCCGTCCGATCTCATCGCGACATCGCCCATCACAGCCGCACAGATCAGCGCCACCTCCGGCATGGGCTCGCTCAGCGTCGAACAGCTTTGCGAGGCCATCGTCACGGTCAGCGACAACACGGCTGCCAACCTGTTGCTCGTGCCGATGTTCGGTCCTGAAGGGTTCACCCGCTTCATCCGCGAAAGCGGCGATCCGCACACGCGGCTTGATCGCGTCGAGCCAGAGCTCAATGAGAATCGCGCAGGCGATCCACGCGACACCACCGTGCCGCACGCCATGGCCCGCACGCTGCGCCGCATTCTCACCACCGACGAAGTCCTCAACGCAGACAGCCGTACACGCCTGATTGGCTGGATGGAAAAAGCCTCGACCGGCCTCGATCGTCTCCGCGCAGGCTTCCCCCAAGGCTGGCGCGCTGGCGACAAGACCGGCACAGGCGGCAATGGCTCGCACAATGATTGCGCCATCGTCTGGCCGCCGGGTCGCTCGCCCATCGTCATCGCGAGCTACCTCTCGGAAAGCGCCGCGCCCAATATCGACAAGGCCGCGGCCCACGCGGAGATCGCCCGCATCATCGTCGAGGAATTCGCCTGATGGCCACGAAGAAAAGAACCGTCGACATCAAGTCGCGCAAGACCGTCTTCAAGGGCCGCTACAAGATCGACGAGTACGTGTTCGATTATGATCGCGTCGCTGGGAAGGGCAGGCTTGAGGACGTGCAGCGCCTCGTCTTCGAGCGTGGCGACAGCGCCGCCGCCCTGATCCATGACGTTGAGCGCGATGTGATCGTGCTGGCAGAACAGTTCCGCATCGCGACCTTCGACAAGGGCCCCGGCTACATCGTCGAAGCCATGGCCGGCTCGGTGGAAGAAGACGAAGAACCCGAAGACTGCATCCGCCGCGAGATGATGGAAGAGGTCGGCTATCAGGCCAACAAGCTGATGCTCGTCTCCAACGGCTACGTCTCGCCCGGCTCCAGCTCGGAACGCATCTTCCTTTACTACGCGCCCGTGATCACGTCCGATCTGGTCAATCCGAAAGCCTCGGGCCTCGCGGCCGAGAAGGAAGACATCAAGCGCGTCGAGTTCACGCGGCAGGACTTCCTCGACCGCGTCGACGCCGCCTTCTTCGATGACGCCAAGGTCATGGCCCTCGGCTTCTGGCTCAAGGCCCAGCCCGATCAGGGCAAGCCGCAGAAGTCAAAGCCGATGAAGCTCGCCGCCAAGAAGGCCCCGATAAGGAAGAAGTAGCGGCTCAGCTCATGAGGTAAGGCGATGTTCGCCCGATTGGTTTTGGAGATCTTGTCGTTCTGCAGGGTCGCTGGTCCGATGGCGCTGGTTTATCTTGTCGCCAATGCGGGAATTATCCTCAGCAGTTCTTCACCGGCGCAGCGTCTTCCGGTCGTCATGTTGTTCTTCACAGCATTCAAACTGGCTAGCCTACCGAGAGACAAGTTCGTGGAGAAGCGCGAACCGTGGTCAGCGGCATCAATCGGTTCCGAGCGACTTCTGATTGCCGTTGCCATCAGCCTGCATATCGCGTCGTGTTTGGCGACGTTGGCAGCTGCCTGGTTTTTCTGGCCAAGTTCGCGCTACGATATTCCCCTGACCGCTGGCGCCGCGATCGTGGCAGCCGTCACAATGGGCGCATGGAAGTGGTTCGACGCCCGAAGGTCGTGGAGCGAGTACGGGGTCTGGACCGAGTCATAGAAAATACGGCGGACTTCCCGGCTGGATCGGACAGGAAAGCCGGAAAGTCCGCCGTCAGGCGTGTTGGCGAGAGGATCGCCAGGGAACCGTCAGCGGGCAGCAAACTGATCGTTGACGGGCGTCTTGTCGGCATTCACCGGCGCGCCCGCGTGCAGGGCGACCACTAGCGGGGCGTTGAGTTGGGCCACCGCCTTGTCGGCCGCTTGCTCAACGCAGCGGTCGTAATGGCCCGGGGCGGCGGGCGTCAGCGGGCTCATCACCGGGGCGGGACCGCAGGTTTCTTTCGCGGCCGAATTGATCCGCTTCAGAAGCACACGGGCGCCGTCATGCGTCGAAAGGTCGAGGTCGGCGTAGGAGACGGTCGCCGTCGAGTAGGCAGCCGTCTGAGCCTGTGCGGTCCCGGTCATGGAGCCGACCGCCAGGAAGACAGCGCCAATCGCGATGGCGCCGGAGAAGATGTTGGTGAGGAGGTTGGTCTCGTTCAGGGAAGCGCGTTTCAGGGCAGGCAGTTTCGGGGAGGGGAGGTTCGTATCCACGTGGTTTCTCCTTCTATGGATGAACCAAGGATGGTGAGCCTCGCGGCCTCCCGCTCGCCGATTTCGGGAAACGGTGGGGCTTCGCAGAAATCGATCAGGCTTTCCGGAAAACGGAGATTCACGATGATCGCGAACCGGCTCGCCGATTCATCGCGCTGAAAGCAAAGCGCTTTTCAGAAATCGATCAGGCTTCTTCAGGAATCGGCGAGGACAGGCCGAGTGCTTTCCTGCGCCATTCGGAGGGCGAAACGCCTGCTTCTTCCTTGAACGCCCGGTTGAAGGGCCCAAGCGAAGCAAATCCGATATCGTAGGCGATGGTCGAGATTGAAACGCGCGCCTCGGTCGGATTCGCCAACCGGCTCTTGGCCGCCGCGATTCGGTGCGCGTTCACATAGGAGGGGAAGTTCCGGTAGCCGAGGCAGTCATTGATCAGCCGGCGCAGCTGCGTTTCCGGAATTCCGGCGCGCAGCGCCAGGCTGGCGATGGTCAGGCCCTCTTCCTTCCACACCTCGTCCTTGCTCATAAGACATTCCAGCCGGTCGAGATCCGCCTTGGCTGCTCGATCAATAGCGAAGGCTTCGTTGGCGGCTGCTTGCGCCGCCGCATGGCCATTCACGGCTGCAATCGGCGCGGTAGTACGTACGGCTGGTTCCGGCTGACGGATCGCAGCCGGCTCGGCGTCCTCTCCGAACATCTCCCCGCGCGCCTCGATGAAGGTGAAGGCGCCCGCCAGCACGCAAAGGGTCAGCATCGCGGCGTTGAACATCGGATACCAGTCAGGAACCGCGCCGAAGAAGACCTCCCAGATGTTGAACCCGCTTATCGAGAGAATGTAGAGCGCCACCCCGGCCATGAACGGCCCGCGCACCCGCCTGCGCGATTCAACCAGGTCGTCCTTCCAGCTCCGCACCACGATGATCAGGGAAGCAATGGCAAATCCCGCCTGCGCCAGTGTGGACAGCGCCCAGATCAGCGGCATCAGGGAATCGCCCGGCAACTGATGCCCCAGCGCCAGAAGCGCCAGCGAACCCGGCGCCGCGAACATGGCCGGCCTGTAGTCGTCGCAGTCGTTGAACAGCGCCATTACCATCAGCCAGAACCAGCCAACGGACGACATCGCAACGATCCCCACGAAGACGCGCGCTTCATAGGAAAACGCACCCGTCTGATCGCTCCAAAGCTTCAGGGCGAAGAAAGTAGACGTGAAGAAGAAGGCAAAGCCGGACCAGCGCACAGCCTTGCGCGGCGCACGGAGCATCGCTGCAGCCATGGCGAGCAGCGCGCCCGCACACAGTCCCAGCAGCAGCTGGGTAAAATCGCCGGTCGTTTCGCCGGTCATTCCAGGTCCCCGGGCTCGAAAGCTCGTGATGAGATCCGAGTATTGGACATCAAGATGACGCTGTCATCCGTCAAGGCTTCCGCGCAGGGGAGGCCCCAACTATTCCATATGGCTATTCGGCGGCTACCGCTCGCCCGTCTTCTTCGTCGTCTTCGGCGGCCGCTTCGTCGGGGTCCCAGACCAGAATATCTCCCGGCTGGCAGCCAAGTTCGCGGCAAAGCGCTTCAAGGGTCGAGAAACGGATGGCTTTGGCCTTGCCGGTCTTCAGGATCGACAGGTTCGCAAGCGTAATGCCGACGCGATCACCCAGCTCGGTGAGCGACATACGCCGGTCCAGAAGGACCCGATCGAGGGTGACGCGGATCGCCATTGGCGTCGCTGTCGTCCTTTGCTCATGACCTGCGGACCATCCGCCGGCCTGTCGTTTGCGCTAAACCGGGGCAGCGCTTCGCCCTTAACCAGAACCCGTAAAGTCAGACTTTGCGGGAGTGCAATGACTGAACCATCACAGTTAAGTGGGGCTCAGATCGTCATCTTCTGCTCTTCGCGCATCGCAGCGCCCTCACGGAACACCTGTGCAAGCACCCAAAGGGTCACGACGGCGAGCCATACGGGGTAATTAACGTTCGGGAACTGGAAGGCGACAGGCGCCCCAGCGGGTACGAGGACACCGAAAACCAGGCTGACGATTGCGGCCACGAACATGGCCGACGCTTCCATGACGGCCAGCACGATGGCGATGGCGGACAGCCGTGTCGCATTCTCGGGAACGAACGGGTCGCCCGCGACCAGCGTTTCAAAGACCCCGCGCAGATAAGCGCAGACGATCATTACGCCCACGCACAGGATCGATCCGATCGCGATCCATATCGAAAGGCCAAGCGGCGTACCCAGGCGATTGCCTTGGGTGGAGCTCGCAAAGTCGAGGAAAGTCGGATTTCCGGTCACCATCGCGTAGATCGCGAAGGCGGCGATAATCCAGATAAAGCCGAGCAGGGCGCACGCGATCACCCAGACCACGTCCACCGCGACTTTCAGGAATGACGAGATCGACCCACGGCCGGTCGCGCGCATCAGCATAGAAAACTGGGCTCCAATCGACCCGTACCGCGACCCACGCGGCAAATACCCCATCAGCTCCAGGACTTAAGCCTACCCGGACCTAACTTGCCAGACGCCAACTTGTCTGGCGGGATGGATTCGGACCATATCGAAAAACAATAAGCCCGTCCACCGGGTAGACGAAAGGAAGCAGAAAGCCATGAGCGCCAGCCGCAAGCTACCGCCCGGCCGCCTGATCGCCGCGACCCACAACAAGGGCAAGGTCAAGGAACTCACCGACCTGTTCAGCGACATCGGTTTTACCGCCGTTTCCGCAGGTGAACTGGGCCTGCCCGAGCCTGAAGAGACCGCCGACACCTTCCGGGGCAATGCCGAACTCAAAGCCCTCGCCGCCGCAAAGGCCTCTGGCGAACCAGCTCTGGCTGATGACTCCGGCTTGGCTTGCGACGGCCTCTCGGGTGCGCCGGGCATCTATTCGGCCCGCTGGGCAGGTCCGGAAAAGGATTTCCGCGCCGCCATGCAGAAGGTCGAAGACGGTCTCAAGTCCGAAACCTCCGAGGACGGAGAAGTTGATAAGCGCGCCAGCTTCGTCTGTGTCCTGTCGCTGGCCTGGCCCGACGGCCATGTCGAAAGCTTCGAAGGCATACTGCGCGGGCAGCTCGTCTTCCCGCCACGTGGCGACAGGGGCTTCGGATACGATCCCATTTTCGTGCCGGAAGGCGAGACCGAAACCTTCGGCGAGATGGACCCGGCAAAGAAGCACGCGATGAGTCATCGTGCACTTGCCTTCGCAAAGCTGAAAACCTTTCTGGCGGGCTAGAAAAACAGCCGCGCCGGATGGCAAAAGCGTGATCGGGGCTATTCCCGGGTTCACAGCCCGACTCGAAGGGATAGACTCGGCGCAAAATAGACCCGGGGGGAGTCATGTCGAAGCTCGCAAGCGTCCTGATCGTGGATGACAACCCGCGCTGTCTGGAATTCATGACACAGGCGTTTTCTGCGCAGGGCGGCGTTCACGTTGCCAGCGAGATGAAGCCGATAACGGCGCTCGATCGCATACGCACCGAAAAGCCCGATCTGGTCGTGCTCGATGTGAAGATGCCCGATCTCGATGGCTTCGGCGTGCTGTCGCTCCTGCGCGCGGAAGGCAATTCGGTTCCCGTCGTGATGTGCTCCGGCTCGGCGCTGCAGAAGGATATCGACCGCGCCTACGCTGGCGGCTGCAGCGGTTATCTCGAAAAGCCGACCACGCTTGAAGACTACCGCGCCATGGCCAGCACCATCGTTGACTACTGGAGCAGGGGCGAATTGCCCCGTCACTAATCCAGCGTAACACGCCGCTGGCGTTTCATTCCCGTTCGTCAGGCGATAGATCAGCGCATGCCGCAATCGACCGTTGAGAACTATCTCCGCCTGCCGCGACGCCGTTATTTCTCGGCGCTCGAATGGCATGCGCTCGCCATCGGATCGATTGCCGCCGCCGTGCTGATCATCGGCTATGGCTTCGATTTCGAACCGCTGCAGACCCTCATCCCCGGCTTTCCCTCGATGAAGCCCCGCACCGCTGCAGTGCTGATGGCGCTGTCGGTCAGCTTCCTCATGTCGCTGCGAGCGTCGAAACGCTCGCACTGGGGCTCGGCCGCCGTCGCAGTTCTGACATTGGTGTTCCTGATCCAGTCGGAGTTTTCGCGCCATGCCGGTGGCGTCGAACCCTGGGCGGTCATCCCGTCACAGGCGACGCTCTTCTGCCTCGCACTGGCCGCCGTCACGCTGATCGTCATAAACCTGCGACCACGCTGGTCGCTGCTCGCCGGCATATTGGCGCTCATCGCTGCAACGCCCGCCATGTTCCGCATACTGGGTCTCGCGCTCTTCGGCGGCGCGCCAGATGCAAACAGCCCGCTCAACACCATGGCGCTGCATACAGCGGCCCTGATCGTCTGGTTGACGCTGGTTTGTGTGATGCTTCATCCGCGTCTGGGCTTCGGTCGTGTGGTCCTGCAGGCCAGCCTGCGTGGTCGCCTGCTGCGCCGCGCCTTGCCGATTGCAGTCGCATTGCCCGTCGTCGCCGCAGCGGTCAGTCTCGCGCTGACGGTGCTTCAGGGCTGGTCCTCGGAAGCCCTCTTCGCGCTCAACGCCTCAATGAGCGTAACCCTGGTCGCGCTGTTGATCTGGTGGCTCTCGGCAATCGTCGAAGGCTGGCAGAAGGAGGCCAATGCACAAGCCGCACGTCTCTCGCGCGCCAATGAAGCGCTGGAACAATACGCCTCCTCGGCTGCGCATGATCTGAAAGCGCCCGCGCGCCACGTCATGCTCTACGGCGAACTGCTCGAGGAAGCGCTCGCCAAGGGTGATACGGAAGCCGCCCGCCGCCATGCCCGCTCGATCCGCGAAAGCGTGCTCGAAATGCCGAAGATCATCGACGGCATGCTCGACTATTCCCGCTCGGCCTACACCCGCATCGCGCTGACCGACAACGCGCTCAGCGAGCTGGTGCAGGCCGCAGCCGCCCAGAGCGCCCCCGATCTCGAAGCCGCAGGCGCACGCATCAACGTGCTGCACGAGATGCGCCTGAGCTGCGACTCCACGCTGATCACCACGGTCTTCCACAACCTCATTTCCAACGCGATCAAGAACCGCCGCCGCGATCGCTCGCTGGTCATCCGCATCGATGCCGCGCGCGATGAAAAGGGCGTACGCGTCACGATCGAAGACAATGGCATGGGCTTCGATCCGGAATTCACTGCCGTTGCTTTCAACCCGCTCGCGCGTGGCGTGCATACGGCGGGCGAGGGCACAGGCATCGGCCTCGCCACCTGCCGCACCATCATCCAGAGCCATGGCGGTGAAATCGGCATCGACCCGGCCTTCCGGGGCGGCGCACGCATCGAATTCACCATCCCGGACAAGCGGCCCGCAGCCTGAGCCAGTTGACCTCGGCCGCATTTCGGCGTCTGCGATCGCCCATGTCCGGCTTCAATCCACAACGCGGTTTCGGGATCTACGTCCACTGGCCGTATTGCGCGCGCGTGTGCCCCTACTGCGACTTCAACGTCTACGCCGCCAAGGCGCGTGACACCGCCCCGCTGTTCGACGCCATCCTGCATGACCTCGAAGGCTGGCGCGCCCGCACAGGCCCGCGTCAGGCCGACACGATCTTCCTCGGGGGCGGCACGCCCTCGCTGATGACAGGTGAGCAGGTCTCCGGCGTCATCGCAAAGATCAACGACCTCTGGGGCCTCAAGCCCGGCGCCGAAATCACCATCGAAGCCAACCCCGACGACGCGCATCGCTTCGCCGACTTCGCAGCCGCAGGCGTCAACCGCCTCTCGCTTGGCCTGCAATCGCTCGACGACGCCCGCCTCAAATTCCTCGGCCGCACGCACTCCGCGCAAACCGCGCTCGCGGCTCTCACCGAAGCACGCAAGCATTTCCGCTCCACCTCGATCGATCTCATCTACTCGCTGCCCAACCAGACCGCGGACGACTGGCGCGCCGAACTCACCCGCGCCCTCGCACTCGGCGCGGATCATCTCTCGCTCTACGAACTCTCGATCGAACCCGGCGCCGCCTTCTTCCATGCCGTAAAGCGCAAGGACTGGTCGCCGCTCGACGATGAACGTTCCGCCGACCTCTACGAGATCACGCAGGAATTCGCCGACGCAGCCGGTTACCCCGCCTACGAAATCTCGAACCACGCGCGCGGCGCCGAACACCAGTCCGCACACAACCGCATCTACTGGTCCTCTGGCGACTGGGCCGGTGTCGGCCCCGGCGCCCACGGACGCCTCACGACAGGCAATGAACGCTGGGCCATCGAAGCGGCAGAAAAGCCCGGCGAATACCTGCAACAGGTGAAAACCAATGGCCTCGGCTGGGCTGTCACCGAAACCCTCGACAGCGTTGCTCAGGCCCGCGAACGCGTCACCATGGGCCTCCGCGTCATCGAAGGCTTCGCGCTGTCAGACATCGAAGAGCTCAACCTGCAACTCAACGCCGCCAAGCTCGCCGACTACACGGAGCTGAGCCTCGTTACACAGCAAAACGGCCGCATAGCGCTAACGCCCGGCGGCCGCCTGATGGCTGATCGCATTGCTGCTGAATTAGCGCCGTAAACGTAGGGTGCATTTCCGCTCCGCTTCAATGCACCCTGCGATCCACCGACCTTTTACGAACCCGCAGCAAACGCCTGCAGCGGCGGCGAGACGATCTTCACACCGCCCGTGTTCTGCAACTGCATAATCGCCAGCGCACGCTCGACGCTGCCATCCGGCTGGAACCGGAACAGGCCGTTGACGCCGCTCCATCCCTGCGGCCGCTGGATCATCGCCGAGTCGAGCCGCTCATTCGCCGCCAGTGTCGCGGCCAGCGCGCCGGCGTCATAGCCAAAGCTCGCCAGCTTCGGCGGGGCTTCGCCATAGATCGCCTGATACCGCTTCTCGAAATCGCCGAGTGCAACCGGATCGGGAGCAGGGAAGGCGCCGCCATACAGCGACGGCTCGCGCCAGATGTCCGCATCGTTCCATTGGCCCGTGCCAAGGAAGCGAACCTCGCGCGGCGTGACGTTGGCGATCGCGCGCAACAGCGAGCCAACCGACCGCAGCTGCACGCCGCTCTCAGGGATCAGCACCGCCACCTTGCCCGGATAGGCGCGGTTCTCGGCTTCGATCACTTTCGCCAGCCGGCGCGCCTGTTCCTGCGGAGAGGCATTGCCCGGCGTGTAGTATTCAACGCTGACCACCTGTCCGCCACGCTCGGTCACTTCCTGCCGCAGAGCCTGCTCGATCGAACGGCCGCTGGCATTGTCCGGCCCCAGCATGGTGAAGCGCGTCACGCCATCTTTCGACGCCCAGTCGACAATCCGCTCCACTTCGCTCGTCGGCGTCAGCGAGACGAGATAGGCGCCCTGGCCGAACGCCGAAGCATCGGTCGAGAACGCCAGCACCGGCGCACGCACCTGCGCGGCCTTGGCGGCGACGGCGGGCACCTGCGGGGCAAAGATCGGCCCGATCACGGCCACCGCGCCATCGCGCACCGCGTCTTCGGCGACGCCCTGGATAATCTGCGGATCGGGGCTGGTCGCGTCCCGCGGCATCAGCACCACGTCCTTCACGCCCACCTGGAAGAGCGCCATCTGGATGGCGTTGTAGATGCCCTTGCTCTGGCGCTGCACCTCGGCATTGGTCGAGTTGAACGGCAGCAGCACGGCGATCCGCTTCAGGTTCTGCTGCTCGTTGGCCGGCACATGGCGCGGGTGATAGGCGTTCCGGCCCTCCGCGAACTGGGTCGAAACCGGCGCAGACGGCATCGGCTGGCCCGGCGGAAGAGGACGGCTTGGATCAGGGCGCATGCCGCTGCTAGAGAGGGGAGCGGTCGGCCGCACCGGACCACTGGTGCAAGCGCCCAGCGCGGTCAGAGCAACAAGAGAAATGGCGGCGAGCCCGCGGACCCGAGATTTGGATGACATGCGCGACCCCTCCTGAGGATACGTCTTCAGACCCGGCCCATAACGAGGGCCCGGATAGCGAAACGGAAGCTAGGCTGGAGGATGATTCCCGGCAACCGGATGAAACCGGCTCCTCCCGCCTTTTCCGTATTGATCCAAGGCTTGAGCCCGGGCTCTACGTTGTTTCGACTCCCATCGGCAACCTGCGGGATATTACGCTCAGAGCCCTCGACATTCTTGCGTCCGTCGATGTCGTCTGCGCGGAAGACACGCGTGTCGCCGGCAAGCTTATGTCGGCCTTCGGAGTGTCCGCCCGATTGCGCCCTTATCATGACCACAACGGCGCACAGGCACGCCCGGGACTGCTTAAGGAACTGGAAACGGGCAGCCGCATCGCCCTGATGTCGGACGCCGGCACGCCCCTGATTTCCGATCCCGGCTACAAGCTCGTCCGCGAAGCCGCTGAACGCGGCATTCCGATCTACGCCATCCCCGGCGCCTCCGCGCCGCTCACCGCGCTCGCATCCTCCGGCCTGCCGACCGATCGTTTCACCTTCGCCGGCTTCCCGCCGCCCAAGTCCGGCGCACGCAAGCGTTTCCTCTCCGAGATGAAATCGTCACAAGGCACGCTGATCTTCTTCGAAGGCCCCTCGCGTCTCGCTGCCAGCCTCGCCGACATGGCGGAAGTCTTCGGCCAGCGTGAAGCCGCCGTCGCGCGCGAGCTGACCAAGAAATTCGAGGAAACCCGCCGCGGCTTCCTGCCCGATCTTGCCGCCCATTACGCCGAAGCTGGCCCCCCACGCGGCGAGATCGTCATCCTCGTCGGCCCGCCGACAGGGGAGGAGGCGCCAGACGCCAACGCGCTCGACGCCGCCATTCTCGCCGCCGATGATACGCGCCCGCTGAAAGAGATCGCCGCCGAAATCGCCGAACGCTTCAATCTCAAGCGTCGCGATGTGTACGAACGCGCCTTGAAACTCCGTGAAGCGGACGATGGCCCAGAAGGTGGCCCGGAAGATGGTCAAGAAGACTGAGAGCGCCATCCTCCGTCGCCTGCGCGAGCGCAAAGGCCGTCGCGCCGAAAACGCAGCCGCGCTCTGGCTGCAGATGAAGGGCTACCGCATTCTCGATCGCCGCGCCCGCACGCCTGCCTGCGAGATCGACCTCATCGCCACCAAGAAGAACCTGCTCGTCTTCGTCGAAGTAAAAATGCGCGCCCGTCACGAAACCGCGCTCGAAGCCGTAACGCCCGGCCTCCGCCGCCGCATCGAACAAGCCGCCCGCACCTGGACCACGCGCCGCCACAAGCTGCAGAACCATATCTGGCGCTTCGACATCGTCCTGATGTCGCCCGGCCGTTTCCCCAGGCACATGTCGGATGCGTGGAGGGCTGAAAAATAGGCAGTTAAGGGGCGCGCTTCCCCCGAGGCTGCAAAGCGCCCGAAAATCGCCTTATGCTCCTCCTATCAAGGCATAAGCCCTAAACGGCCGAACAGTTGGGAAGTTGTATGAACGCGCGTGTCCTTGCCTGCCTGATCCTCGCTGCCCCGCTTCTCGGCGGCTGCCTGTCCGATCGCACCTTCGGCGAAGCGCTGGATGACAGTTCCGCCGCCACCGAGATCAAGACACGCCTGTTCGGCGCCGGCGGCTTCAACCGCTTTGGCGAAGTCGACGTCGCGGTTGTCGATCGCTTCGTCCTGCTCTCCGGCCGCGTGCCCTCTGAAGCCGACGCGAAGGAGGCCGAGCGCATCGCCTGGCAGGTCGCGTCCATCGACGAAGTCGCCAACGAGCTGCAGGTCGACAGCTACAATCTCGGTCGCGATCTCAACGACTCGTGGATCGTCGAACAGGTCCGCCTGCGTCTGCTGGCCGACAACGACATCAAGGGCACGAACTTCAACATCCAGGCCCACAACGGCGTGGTCTATCTCCTCGGCCTCGCCCGCACCGACGAAGAACTCCGCAAGGCCGCCGAACACGCCAGCCTCGTGAAGGGCGTCGCCAAGGTCGTCTCCTACGTGAAGATGCGTGAACGCGGCTCGCCCCCGCCAGACATCAGCGTAGCCACCGCCCCGATCGTCAACGAACAAGGCCAGACCGTGCAGCCCGACAACACGGCAGGCGCCATCCGCATCGCGCCGCCCGCCGCAGCGCCCGCGCCGATCGTTCCCTCGCAACCCACCACGCGCGGCCAGTACACCGATCCCTACGCCCCCGGCGCCGCCCCGCCTCCGGGCGCCAGCGGCAACAGCATCGGCCTCCTGAACTCCTCCTCGCTCCCGCCCCCGCAGCAACGCCAGTAGGACAGGGCCAGTAGGGCAGGGAGAGTCGCCACTAACCAAACACGGATAGTTCCGGCCAGATTGCGCCCCCACGCCAGATTGCACTGTCCGGCGTGCCGACCTACCTAGAGGGCTCTTCGCTGGAGCCGTCCCATGTCCCTTCGTATCGCCGTCCAGATGGACCCGCTCGAGACGGTCAACCCGGCGGGCGACACCACCTTCATGATGATCGAGGAAGCCCAGCGCCGCGGGCACCAGGTCAGCGTCTACGGCGTCAGCGATCTCGCCTATGACTCAGGCGTCGTCTCCGCCCGCGTCCGCCCCGCGAAAGTCTTCCCCGGCCAGAAGCCTCATGCCACCTTCGAAGAGCCTCGCCTGATCGACCTGCGCAAGGACGCCGACGTCGTTCTGATGCGCCAGGACCCGCCTTTCCACATGGGCTACATCACGGCGGCCCACCTGCTCGAACTCGTCACGCCCGACACGCTCGTTGTGAACGATCCTGCTGGCGTGCGCTCATCGCCTGAAAAAGTGCTCACCCTGATGTTCCCCGATCTTCAGCCCGCAACGCTGATCACCCGCGACGTCGCCCGCGTCCGCGAATTCCGCGAGCGTCACGGCGACATCGTGCTGAAGCCGCTGCACGGCCATGGCGGGGCAGGGGTGCTCAAGCTCGGCAAGGACGACGGCAATCTCGAATCCATCGTCGACCTGTTCAACAAGATGGTGCCCGAACCCTTCATCGCGCAGGCCTTCCTGCCCGCGGTCAGTGAAGGCGACAAACGCATCCTCCTGATCGACGGCGAAGCCGTCGGCGGCATCAACCGCCGCCCGCCCTCCGGCGCCATTCGCTCCAACCTCGTCGTCGGCGGCACGGCCGAAGCCACCGAACTCTCAGCCCGCGAAAAGGAAATCTGCGCCCGCATCGGGCCGGAGCTGAAAAAGCGCGGCCTCATCTTCGTCGGCATCGACGTCATCGGCGGCATGATGACCGAGATCAACGTCACATCACCGACGGGCGCCCGCGCCCTCAAGAACCTCGGCGGCATCGATGCCGTCGCAAAGATGTGGGACGTGATCGAGAAGAAGGTCCGCTAGGCAGGCCTGCCTGCGCTATTTGTTTCGCCGTTGTGTCAGCGCGGACGCCGCTGCCGATTTTGCCGCTTTGGAAGCGTTAGGGTTGGCGAGCGTTGCGCCTGCTTTGGAAGCAGTAGCGGCTTTTGTTTCTTTCACACCTGCGGCGCGCTGAGCCAAGGCAGATGCGGCTGCTGATTTGGCAGCTGCGCTGGCTCGAGGGTTTTGCAGAGTCTTGGATGCTGAGGTCGCAGCGGCGCTGCTGGTCTTCTCTCGGTTTTTTGGCATTCGTATTCTCCTAGAATCGCCCTGTTCCCGCTTAGCACAAAGCGGGAACATAGAAAATGGATTCTATGAGCACCAATCGTTTTAGTTGGAACGCAGCTCCAATATCCACCACAGCCCCGCAGCCGACGCCGCAGCAATCGCAAAGCCGGTCAGCGCCCAGCCCCATCCACTCGTGCGTTTCACCACAACCGGCGCCGCTGCAGGCTCCGCCGCGCGATCCAGCGCCGCATCCAGCTTCACCAGCGTCTCCGGCAACCGCCGCAGCCGTGCGAGCGCTTCACGCGCCGTCGACACCGCAAGCTTCTTCAGCCCTTCAGGTCCGAACTCGCGCTTCGTCCACCGATCCACAATCGGCTTCGCGGCCTGCCAGATATTGTGCGACGGATCGATCGACCGCGCGACGCCCTCAACCTGCACCATCGTCTTCTGCAGCAGGATCAGCTCCGGCCGCAGATGCATCCCGAACTGCCGCGTAATGTCGAACAGCTGCAACAGAACCCGCGCCATCGAAACTTCAGTCGCATCCTTCCCAAAGATCGGCTCGCCCACCGATCTCAGAGCCTGCGCAAAATCATCCATCGAATGATTGGCCGGCACATACCCCGCCTCGAAGTGCACTTC
>DAINAT010000077.1:0-16534 GCA_036733305.1 Hyphomonadaceae bacterium | reverse complement strand
CAGATCCGCGCCAAGCGCGCCGGCCACATGCCGCCCAAGATGCGCTTCCTCGGCGCGCAGATGAGCGCATATCTTAAAGACGGGCTGTGGCTTGATCTGGCGCGCCGCGCCAATATGTCTGCAACCACCCTTGCTGCGGCGCTCACAAGCGCCGGCGCAAAGCTCACGCACCCGGTGGACGGCAACGAAGTCTTCGCCCACCTCCCCCCCGGGGCGGCCGAGCGGCTCCAGGCAGCCGGCGCCGGATTCTATCCGTGGCCGGACGGTTCCCACCGCTTCGTTACATCGTGGGCGACGGAGCCTGAAGAGATAGAAGCCTTCGCGGCGGCGCTTGAAAGCTAACGAAAGCTGAATCAAAAATCAGGGAAGCCGCAGACAAATCGCAGCGCTTCACTAACCTTCATATGGCACCTTCCTCATTCATTTCGGGAACCGCCTGGAATGTCGGGGTTTCGGATGCAGTTGAGTAGCTTCAGGGCCATATTCCTGGGCGAGGCCGATATTCCGGCCGAGCATCTCGACGCTGTACGCATCGCCAAGCGCAAGGCTTTCCATGCGCTCGCGCCCATGGCGGCGATCCACTCGCTGCTCAACGCGGTCGTCCTGACTATCGCTTTCTGGAACGAAGCCACCATGCCCCTGGTGTTCGTCTGGACCTACACCAGCGCAGTCCTCGTCTTCCTCCGCACACGCGAAGTAGCCCGTGCGAAGCAGATTACGGACGGAGCGGCCGAAGAACGCCACATCAAGCGCTACATCCTGATCAGCGGCGCCATCTGGGGTGCGATCATCGCGGCCCTGATGATATCGTCCGGCCCTGACAACGCGATGCTTCTTGGCGTTCTGACCGCAGCCGTCCTGTGCGTCGGCGCGCTCCTGAATTCCAGCTATCCGGCTGCCTCGCTCGGCTATTCGCTCTTCGTGGGCGGGGGCGCCTGCCTGGGAATGGCCCTCGGTGGCCACCCCTGGACCATCAGCGCCTCCCTCCTCCTGGCCGGCTGCATCCTCGCCCTCCAACGCTTCGCAGCCAGCAGCAACGCCCACTTCCTGCGCCGGCATATCAGCGCAGCGGCGCTTGAGGATGCGAAGGAAACGATGAGCATGCTGCTCAACGATTTCGAGGCGCATTCGAACGACTGGCTGTGGCGCATTGATGCGGATGGCAGCCTCGGCCCAGCCTCCCAGCGCTTCATCGACGCCAGCGGCCTGCCCGAGAACCTGCTGGAAGGCGGAAGCTTGCTGGCGCTCTTCACTCCGGAGTCGGCTCAACGGCTCGACGAACTGCTCAAACAACGCCAGGCCTTCCATGACGAAGTGCTGCGCGTGCAGATTGGCGGACATGACGGATGGTGGTCGCTATCGGGCCAACCGGCTGCGGACGGCGGCTGGCGCGGCGTCTGCTCCGACGTCACCCGCTCCCACGACGCCGAAGCCCGCATCGCCTACGTCACCGAATATGATGGCCTCACCGATCTTGCGAACCGCGCCATGCTGGTGCGCCAGCTCGAAGTCGCACAGGAATCCGTCGAACAGCATGGTGAAAGTTTCGCCCTGTTCGTCATCGATCTCGACAACTTCAAGGCGCTCAACGATACGCAGGGCCATCCCGCAGGCGACGCGTTCCTGAAGGTGGTCGCCCAGCGTCTGCGCGATTGCGTCGGCCCGAACGCTTTCCTCGCGCGCCTTGGCGGCGACGAGTTTGCAGTCATGTGTCGCGACATGCTGGCTGCCGAAGCCTGCGATCTGGCTGATCTTATCGTCGACGCGCTGCTCGCGCCTGTCCTGTTGAATGGCAGGGAAGTGCTCGCAGGCGGCAGCGTTGGCGTCGCAATGGCGCCGGACAACGGCACGGACCCCGCGATCCTGATGAAGAATGCCGAGCTGGCGCTCTATCGCGCCAAGGCCCAGGGCCGTGGCTGCGCCCGCTTCTTCGAAGTCGGCATGGAAGAAGACGCGCGAATTCGCGCCAATATCGAGACCGACCTGCGCAACGCGTTGGCGACCGATTCGATGGACGTCTACTTCCAGCCGCTGGTGAACACGCGCACGCGCAAAGTGGCCGCCTACGAAACGCTGCTGCGCTGGAACCGGCCCGGTCATGGCCTCGTTTCGCCGGCAGTCTTTATCTCCATCGCCGAAGAGACCGGCATCATCGTACCGCTCGGCGACTGGGTCATCCGCAAGGCGATCGAGGAAGCTGCGCAATGGCGCGATGAAGTGACCGTGGCGATCAACCTCTCGCCTGCCCAGATGAAGTCGCCATCGCTGGTCGCAACCGTCGTCGGCGCGCTGGCTGCCTCACAGCTTGATCCGAGCCGCCTCGAGATCGAGATCGTCGAAAGCGTCCTGATGGACGAGACCGAACAGAACATTCGCACGCTGCATGCGCTGCGCGAACTTGGCGTGAAGATCGCGCTGGACGACTTCGGAACGGGCTATTCCTCGCTCAGTTATCTGCGCTCATTCCCGTTCGACAAGATCAAGATCGACCAGCGTTTCGTGCGCGACATCGATACGTCCAACGAGAACCAGGCGATCGTCCGCGCCATCATCTCGCTGGCGCGAGACCTCAAGATGCGCGTCACGGCCGAAGGCGTCGAGAACGAACAACAGGCGGCTGTGCTCGCAGGACTCGGCTGCACGGAAGTGCAAGGCTTCCTCTACAGCCGCCCGGTTCCGGCCTCGGAACTTGAGAAGAAAGACGCTGCCTCACGTACGTCATCGAGCCTTGTGCACACACGCCGCCGCGCTTAGGCGCTGGATTTCTCCTCACGCGTGTATCCGCGCGAAAAAGGCGACGCGCGTTGTTCGAATCCCCGTTGCTGCTCCGCGCTGAGCATGGATAGATCGTCGGCAGGGTAGTCAGAGACTTGGGGGGATTTCCTGTTCGACGGGCCAGGAGCCATGCGCGCGCGAAGCGCCGTGGACGAGACAGCTTTATCATCACACGAGCTGTTCCAGCTACGCCTCGCCGATGCGCAAGCTTTCGGCAAGGCGAGTGAGGGCCTTGCCGCATCGCGTCCCGACCTGAGCGCCAAGTCCGGCCTGACCATTGTGCAGCGCGCAATCGGCTGGACGATCGTGATCGCCTTCAGCTGGTTCCTGTTCACCGCGACGAACATCACCCTGACCGTCGCAGAGATCAGCGTCGGGGTGCTGTTCGCGACCATCATCGGGCTGCGTCTCTTCGCAGCCATCCGCGCCGCCCGGCAAATCCCGGTGCGCAAGCCAGCCCGTGTCCAGGATAACCAACTGCCGACGATGACCCTGCTCATCCCGCTGCTGCGCGAGGGGCTTGATGTGGTGAAGGAGCTCGTCGCTGCAATCGGCCGACTGGACTATCCGGTCAGCAAGATGGACGTGAAGATCCTGGTTGAAGCCGACGACGTGGCCACGATCAACGCTGTGCTGGCCGCCAATCCGCCGCCCTGGTTCGAGATCATTCCCGTGCCGCCGGGCGAGCCACGCACAAAGCCCAAGGCTCTCAACTACGGCCTCGCCAAGGCGCGAGGTTCCATCATCGCGGTGTTCGATGCTGAAGATCGGCCCGATCCAGATCAGCCGCGCGCCGCAATGGCGGCTTTTCAAGCCGGCGGTTCCAGACTCGCCGTCGTGCAGGCGCCTCTGCTGATCCACAATGGCAAGGCCGGCTGGCTCGCGCAGCAGTTCGAGGTGGAGTACGCGATCCACTTCCGCGTCTGGCTGCCTTTCCTGGCATGGCTGAAGCTACCGCTCGCTCTGGGTGGGACGAGCAACTACTTCCGGAAGCAGGCGCTACTTGAAGCTGGCGGCTGGGATGCCTGGAACGTTACCGAGGACGCGGATATCGGCTTGCGGCTCGCGCGCAGGGGCCATGCCGCACAGACGATCACGCCGCCCACCTATGAAGAAGCGCCTGCCAAGCTGGGCTCGTGGATGAAACAACGCACGCGCTGGATGAAGGGTCATTTGCAGACGTGGCTGGTCTTGATGCGCAAGCCGTTCAAGGTTGTCCGCGAGATAGGCCTGATACGCTTCCTTGGTCTGCAACTGACTTTCGGGGTGTCGCTCATCGCTTCGGTCCTGCACCTGCCGCTATTTGCGTGGATCGCCTTGTGCGTCTTCCAGTTGCACAGTTTTGAATGGTGGCATGCCGCGCTCTGCATGATCGGCTATGCCGGTGTGGTGTTCGCAGCGTTGGCCGCGAAAGCCAGTTACGCGCGCTTCTCCACCCTGCTGACCCTGCCGCTCTACTGGCCGCTGCAATCCCTCGCGATGCTGTTCGCTTTCGTCGAGATGAAATTCAAACCGCATTACTGGGCCAAGACGCATCACGGCGCTAAAACTCCACCCTCACTGTCGGCTCCGCAAGCCGAACAGCCGCGCGTGGACAATGTGATCCAACTCGAACTGGCGCTCTAGCCCCGCGCCCAAAAGCCCCATGCAACGCCTGCCGAGCCCCGCTTGCCGCCGCCGTCGCGTCTTGCCATGTCTGTGCCCATGGAAATGGCTTTCACCATCGCAGTCTTGCTCGCTTTCGCCGCCGCGACGATGTTTGCCGGCTGGAAGGCGGGGCAGCCGCGCAAAGACAGCCTGAACGCGCAATGGATTTCCTGGCCACTGGTCACAGTCCTTGCCGGAGCCGCGGCGTTTTTCGCGCTGGTGCACGTGGTCAATCTGATGGGCTTTCACACCGGCGCCGCAGCCGCGCAAAAGTACAAGCTGTAGCCGGGAGCGATTGACCCTGCCCCCTGGCGTCGCTAGCCCTGTCTCATAACAAAGACGCGCGCCGCACCGGGAGACTTCCATGGCCGACCTCGAACAATTCAGCGCCAATACCCGCGCCTGGCTCGAGGAAAACTGCCCGCCGTCCATGCGCACGCCGATGGTCGAGGAAGAAGTGATCTGGGGCGGCCGCAACCAGAAATTCGTCAACCCGGATTCCAAGCTCTGGCTTGATCGCATGGCCGCCAAGGGCTGGACCGCGCCGACCTGGCCGAAGGAATACGGCGGCGGCGGACTGACGAAAGCGGAAGCAATCGTACTCGACAA
The DNA here is from genome assembly GCA_036733305.1 of Hyphomonadaceae bacterium. Lineage (GTDB taxonomy): Bacteria > Pseudomonadota > Alphaproteobacteria > Caulobacterales > Hyphomonadaceae > UBA7672. The sequence continues at coordinate 11,503 of DAINAT010000077.1, read as the reverse complement.
CGAACTGAAGCGCATCAATGCGCGCTCGCCCCTCGCCTCGTTCGGCCTCTGGATGCTCGGCCCCGTCCTGCTCGAATACGCCAACGAGGAACAGAAGAAGCGCTTCCTGCCCGAGATCGTCGCCGGCAAGATCCGCTGGTGCCAGGGCTATTCCGAACCGGGCGCAGGCTCCGACCTCGCCTCGCTGCAGACCAAGTGCGAGGACAAGGGCGATCATTGGCTGATCAATGGCTCGAAGATCTGGACGTCCTACGCCAACCACGCCGACTGGATCTTCTGCCTCGTCCGCACCGACTTCACGAAGAAGCACGAAGGCATCTCGTTCGTCCTGTTCGACATGACGACGCCGGGCGTCGAGACGCGCCCGATCCTGCTGATCTCTGGCTCTTCGCCGTTCTGCGAAACATTCTTCACCGACGTGCAGGTTCCGAAGAACCAGCTCGTCGGCACGCCGGGCAAGGGCTGGGACATCGCCAAGCGCCTGCTGCAGTATGAGCGTCAGAACATCTCCGCCACCGGCTTCGGGTCAGACCGCAATTCGGGGCCGACGCTGGCTGACATCGCGAAGAAATACACCGGCACGAAGGACGGCGCGATTGCCGACGCTGACCTGCGCGCCCGCATCACCAAGTCGATGATGTATGAGCAGGCGTTCATGCTGACGATCCAGCGCAACACCGAGCTGGCGAAGGCCGGCGCTGATGTTGGCCCGGGCACGTCGATCATCAAATACGCCGCCGCCAAGATGAACCAGACCAAGACCGAACTTCAGGTCGAGGCGATGGGCCATCAGGGCCTTGGCTGGGAAGGCGAAGGCTTCAAGACGGGCGAGCTCATGTCCACCCGCGCCATGCTGCGCGCCAAGGGCAATTCGATCGAGGGCGGCACGTCAGAGGTGAACCTCAACGTCGTGGCCAAGCGCGTCCTTGGCCTGCGCGACCACCAGTAGCGCCTAACGCATCAGGAAACGCAGGAGGCGTCTGGCGCGATTGCCGTAAGGCGGCGCGAGCCATGTGGCTGCGTTGAAGAAGCCGGCCTTGAACACGGCGCGCGGATGCGTGAAGCGATCGAAGCCGTGGCGGCCGTGGTAGAAGCCCATGCCGCTTCCACCTACGCCACCGAACGGCAGGCCTTCCTGCGCTATGTGGAGCAAGGTGCCGTTCACCGTGACGCCGCCTGATTGCGTGCGATCAAGCACGCTGGTCTGCTCCTTCTTGTCCTCGGCGAAGATGTAGAGGGCGAGCGGATGCGGGTGGCTGTTGATCCAGTCGAGCGCGTCATCCAGCGTGTCGTAACCGACGATGGGCAGGACGGGGCCGAAAATCTCTTCGCGCATCAGCGCACAGTTCTCCGGCGCATCCATGACCACGACCGGCGGAAGCAGACGCTTCGCGCGATCTGACGGCGCAGGATGGCGCAGGACCTTCGCGCCGCCGAGTTCCGCCTCGTTGATGGCCGCGATCATGCGATCGAAGGAGCGCTCGCTGATCACGGTGGAATAGTCTGGGCCGGCGTTGGGGTAATAGCGCCGCGCTTCGGCGATCACCTGCTCTGCCAGCTCGATCATGCGTTCGCGCGGCGCCATGACGTAGTCCGGCGCGATGCACGTCTGCCCGGCATTGACGAACTTGCCGTAGGTGATGGCTTTCACCGCCTTGGCCATCGAACCTGACGGGCAGATGACGGCGGGCGACTTGCCGCCGAGTTCCAGCGTGGTCGGCACGAGCCCTTCGGCGGCGGCCAGCGCCACCTTGCGGCCAATCGTGGTCGAACCCGTGAACACGAGATGGTCGAACGGCAGCTTGGTGAAGTCCGTGGCGACGTCGGGGCCGCCGAGCACCACGGCGACCTCCTCCTCCGAGAACGTGTCGGAGATCGCGCGATCAAGAAGCTCGGAGAAGGCTGGCGTTTGCTCGGACGGCTTAAGGATGGCGCGATTGCCGCCGGCGATGACATCGACCAGCGGCGATAGCGCAAGCTGCAGCGGATAATTCCACGGCGACACGATGCCGACGACGCCAAGCGGTTCCCTGCGTATCCAGGCCTGGCCCGGCCAGAACGCCAAATCGACGTCCTGATACGCCGGCTCCATCCACCAGCGCACATTCTTGCGGGCATGGCGAAGCGCCGACAACAGCACGGACGTTTCAAGCAGCGCCGTCTCGAAGCGCGAACGATTGCCGAAGTCGGTCGAGATGGCCCCGGCGAAGGCTTCCTGCCGTTTACGGACCATATCTTCCAGTCGGTCGATACGATCGATACGGATGCGCGAGGGTGGCGGGCCGTCACGCCGATGCGCCGCGCGCTGGACCTCCAGCAGGCGTGCGCCTTCCGACATCTTTGACGTATGGCCGTCCATGTAACACCCCTGCCGCCCCACCCAAGTTGACCCGGAGCGGCCTACGGTTTCAAGCTAAACCATTGGACGGCCTAGCGGCTGATCATGAATATTGTGACAGCGTGCGCCGCTTGCCTTGATTGCTGCAGGATAGGACGCAGCGGCGGCCCGATATGATGGCCGAATCAGACATTTCAGATACGCAACGTGCCGGTCAGGTCTTGCTGTTCAGCCGCGCCAACGCACCCTGCGCGACGAAGCGGGCGCGGGAGTTGAACTGCCGGTTGGCCAGCGCGAACACAATCACCAGAGTGGCGACGACAAAGCCATACCAGGCGATGAACCAGGCCAGCACGGCAATGGCGAGAAAGAAGGCGCGCAGGCCGTGCGTGAACTGCCCCGCTGCCGCGATGTTCATTTCAGCGACAGCTGCTGCGGCTTCTTCGGCACCCTGCTCGCCCGCTTCCGGCGTAGCCGCCAACATCACCGCCGAATAGTTGAACAGGCGGTAGGCCCAGCCGAATTTGAAGAAGGCGTAGGCGTAGAGGCTCATCAGAAACGCCGTCTTCACATAGAAGGCCGCACGGTCGATCTCGAGATGGACGAAGCTTTCCTCGAACGCGCCGATGATGGTGTCAGCCGCCGTCAGCAACGCGAAGCCGGCGCCGACAGCCAGCAGCGCGGTTGAGGCAAAGAACGATGTCGCCTGTTGCAGGCCGGTGATGATGTTGGCGTCGACGAGGCGAACCTCACGCGACGCCATCTGGCGCATCCATTCCCGCCGCTGGAATTTCATCGCAGCCGACAGCGTGTGCTTGTGCCATGGCGACCGATCTATCAGCCAGCCGAGGAAAGCCCACGTGACAAGGAAGAACGCCAACGCGCCGCCATCGAGCCAGGTCATTGTCCGCTCCGAATCCCGAGCACACTTTCCAGCACGATGGGGCGCTTAGCCAGTCTTGTCTTTCTATTGGGCCGACTTCTAACGACCGCCGAGGAAGTCCTGCTTGCCCAGCGGCACGCCGTTATGGCGCAGGATCGCGTAGGCCGTGGTGACGTGGAACAGGAAGTTCGGCAGGACGAAACCGGTCAGATAGTCGAGGCCCGCAAATTTCATCTCGCCGTTCGGGAATTTCAGCACGATCTCCCGTTCCTCCGAGCCATCAACCGCGCTGGCCGGAACGCTTTTGATGTAGTCCACGGTTTTTGCGATACGCTCGCGCAGCTCGGCGATCGTGGTTTCGGTGTCTGCCATCGACGGCGATGTACCACCCGAAAGGCGTGCGATCGCGAATTTCGAGGTATCGCTGGCGAACTGGATCTGCGCCGAGAGCGGCCGCATATCCGGCGCAAGACGCGCCGTTACCAGCAGGTTCGGATCGAAACCGCGATCCTTGGCGTACTTTTCAGCTTTCTCCAGCAGCGCATCCAGGTTTCCGAGCATGCGCAAAAACACAGGCGCCGAGGCCTTGTGCATCGATATCGACATTTGGATTGGTCCCTTGCCCTCATTTCCGCCAGAGTAACCAGCGGTGTCCGGTTAGGCATATGGGCGCCGTTTTCGGGCGCGCAATCTGCTAGGGTCACGAATCGTAGACGCCGAGGTTTTTGTGAAACTGCAATTCTGGTTCGAATTTGCTTCGACCTATTCCTATCCCGCTGTCATGCGCATCGACAAAGCGGCGGCCGCGCGGGGCGTCGAAATCGAGTGGCGGCCCTTCCTGCTCGGCCCGCTGTTCAATGCCCAGCAGGGGCTCAAGGACAGCCCCTTCAACGCCGTGCCGGTGAAGGGCTCCTATATGTGGCGCGACCTCGAGCGGGTTTGCGAGAAATACAGCCTGCCCTTCAGGCGGCCGGGTCGCTTTCCCCAGAATGGGCTGATGGCGGCGCGCATCACCCTGTCGCTTCCGCAGACGGAGCGGGCGAACTTCGTGAAGGCCGTTTATCAAGCCAACTTCGTCCACGACCGCGATATTTCCGATCCACAAATCCTTCATGCCGCAGCGCGGCGCGCAGGTCTCGATCCGCTCGAAGTCCTCGCGGCCATGACCTCCGAAACCATCAAGGAAGCGCTGAAGGAGGAAACCGCGCGGGCGGCCGATCTCGGCATCTTCGGCGCGCCCAGCTTCGTCACGGACACCGGCGAATTGTTCTGGGGCAATGATCGCCTCGAAGACGCACTTGATTGGACAGTACGCGGGACGCTAAGACCCAATACACAAAACTGAAGAAACGGTACGTCCGGGAGACAGCCATGGCTTTCGTGCTCAGCGAAGAGCAACAGATGCTGCGCGACAGCGCGCGTTCGTTTGCGGATGAAAAGCTGCCGGTCAGCCAGCTGCGCGCGCTTCGCTCCAAAGGCGAAGGCTTCGACAAGGCCGCCTGGAAAGAGATGGCCGAGCTGGGCTTCACCGGCGTTCTGATCCCGGAAGAATTCGGCGGTTCGGCTTTCGGCTATGTGGGCCTCGGTCAGGTGCTCGAAGCGCAAGGCCGCACCATCGCCGCTTCGCCGCTTGTCTCGACCGCCCTCATTGGCGCATCGGCGCTGATCCTCGCAGGCAGCCCGTCGCAGAAGCAGGCCTACCTGCCGCAGATCGCATCCGGCGAGCTGATCACCGCCCTCGCCGTTGACGAAGGCCCGCACCACGATCCCTCGCACGTCAAGCTGGCGGCGACCAAGTCCGGCGCCGGCTACACGCTCTCGGGCGAGAAGCGCTATGTGGTCGACGGCGCCGAGGCTGGTCTGCTGATCGTCGTGGCCCGCACATCGGGCGGCGAAAGCGACAAAAACGGCATCACCCTCTTCCTCGTGCCCGCCGACTCCAAGGGCGTGACGCGCACCGCGCTGAAGACGCTGGATGCACACGCCGCCGCAAACATCAGCTTCACGAATGTCGAAGTTGGCGCAGATGCCGTGCTCGGTTCGGCTGACGCGGGCTTTGCCACACTGGATGCGGTTCTGGATCGCGCCCGCATCGGCATCGCTGCTGAAGCGCTGGGCGCGGCTGATGCAGCCTTCGAGATGACGGCGGAGTACCTGAAGGTCCGCAAGCAGTTCGGCCAGCTGATCGGCTCGTTCCAGTCGATGCAGCATCGCGCCGCGATCATGTTTACCGATCTCGAACTCACCCGCTCGTGCGTCGCCGCAGCCTTCACAGCGCTGGACGACAACAGCAACAACATTCCGGAGTTGGCTTCGCTGGCCAAGGCGCGTGCGGCCGAGACGCTGCACCTCGTCTCGAACGAGACGGTGCAGATGCATGGCGGCATCGGCATGACCGATGTGCACGATAGCGGCCTCTACATGAAACGCGCCCGCGTCCTCGAAGCGCTCTATGGCGGCGAAAGCTTCCATCGCGACCGCTACGCGAAAGTCGGCGGCTACTAGGCGCACACAGGCTGGAGGGCGACCATGACCACTGACTGGACCGCCCAGACGAGCGACCCGAAGGTACGAAAGCTGATGCAGGGCTTCCCGCCCGCGCCTGATCTCGTCGTGCGCGGCGACAATGCCCAGTCCTCGAACGGCTTCCCCAATTCGCGCTGGTCCTACAGCCATCAGCGCGAGATGAGGTCGACGGCCAACGTGCGGCGCGGTCCGGGCGCGGCTTATGCCTTCCCACAAAAGCTGCGCACCGATCTCGATGCGATCAGCTTCACGACACAGGAAGGCAAGCAACTTACCTGGGGCCGGTCGATCGACGAGATGTTCACGGACGGCATCGTCGTCCTGCATCGCGGCGCGATCGTCTACGAGACCTATCGCGGCGCGCTTGAACCCCACCTGCCCCACCTGGCTTTCTCGGTGACCAAGTCCTTCATCGGCCTGATCGCCGCCGTGCTCGCGCACGAAGGCAAGATCGATCCGAACGCTGTTGTGACGCGCTACGTGCCGGAGCTGGATGGCACGGCCTATGCGGATGCCACTGTGCGGCAGGTCATGGATATGACGACCGGCGTTCAGTATTCCGAGAACTACACCGATCGGAACGCCGAGGTGCGCACCTATGGCATCGCCGCCGGCTTCAATCCGCAGCCCGAAGGCTATGCAGGACCCGACACCATCTTCGACTTCCTGCGCACGCTGAAAAAACAGGGCGAGCATGGGCAGGCGTTCGCCTACAAGACCTGCAACACTGAAGTCCTCGCATGGATCGTCCAGCGCGTGACGGACACGCCGATCACGCAACTGCTGTCGGAGCGCATCTGGCAGAAGATCGGCGCCGAGGAAGATGCATACCTGATCGTCGACCGTATCGGCACGCCTGCCTGTGGCGGGGGCATGAACGTGGCGCTGCGCGATCTTGCCCGCTTCGGCGAAATGCTGCGGCTTGGCGGCACGATCAACGGCGAGGACATCGTGCCGGAAGAGGTCATCGACGACATCATCAAGGGCGGCGATCGCGAACATTTCGCCAAGGCTGGCTACACCACCGTTGCGGGCTGGAGCTATCGCAACCAGTTCTGGGTCAGCCACGACAAGTTCGACGCCTTCACTGCGCGCGGCATCCACGGACAGGCCTGCTGGATCGCGCCGAAGGCTGATGTAGTCATCGCGCGCTTCGCCTCGCATCCGATCGCAGCCAACGGCAACAGCATTCTCGACAAGGTCTCTCTGCCCGCCTACGCGGCGCTGGCCGAGCACCTGATGCACACCTGATCGCCTGCCCCAATCAGATAATACACCGGGAGAACCACCATGATTGAGAACCTGTTTTCGCTGAAGGGACGCGTGGCGCTCGTGACTGGCGGGTCGCGCGGCATCGGCAAGATGATCGCGCAGGGCTTCGTTGAGAGCGGCGCAAAGACCTATATCTCCGCGCGCAAGGCCGATGCTTGCGATGCGACCGCCGCCGAATTGACCGCACTGGGCCACGCGCCCTGCATCTCGCTGCCGCAGGACATCTCGACGGTCGCCGGCGCGAAGATGCTCGCGGAAGAAATCTACAAGCGCGAAGGCAAGCTCGACATTCTGGTCAACAATGCTGGCGCGGCATGGGCTGCGGACTTCGACGAATTCCCGGAAGCTGGCTGGGACAAGGTGATGAACCTCAACGTGAAATCGCCCTTCTTCCTGACGCAGGCGCTGCACGCCGCGCTCAAGAAGGGCGCGAGCGCTGACAAGCCGGCGAAGGTCATCAACATCTGCTCGATCGACGGGATCAAGCTGAACCCGCTCGAAACGTATTCCTACCACGCCTCGAAATCGTCGCTGCTCTATCTCACCAAGCGCATGGCTGCGCGTCTGGTGCAGGACAATATCATTGTCACCGCCATCGCGCCGGGACCGTTTGCGTCCGAGATGAACCGCGCCGCGCGCGACATGGAAGACGCTGTCGCCTCGCGCACACCGATGCGCCGCATTGGCCGCGACGAAGACATGGCGGGCACGGCGATCTTCCTGGCATCGAAAGCTGGCGATTATGTCTGCGGCGACTCGATCGCGGTTGATGGCGGCATCGCCTACGCCACATTGCCGGAGCGTGAGGTCTGAGCGGAAGTTTGAGCTAGGTACCGTGGCAAGCGGCTGGGGAAACCCAGCCGCTTTTTCATTGTTACAAAGCATGACCGGTTCCCCCGATCTGCAAACTTATGAATTGTGTGATTCCCGGAACTCGTAGCCGCTGAGCCTCGTTTTGAAGTGACCATTCAGAGCGAGGAAGGCCCAGACCCATGAACACGCATGTTGAAGACCTGATCGCATACCCACAGCGCCACTTTGACCGCCCGGAAGAAGTACTCAGCGAACCCACGCTCAGCGTTGACGAAAAGCGCCGTATTCTCGAGAGCTGGAAGCTCGACGCGCAGCGTCTGGCGGAGAGCACTGCGGAGAACATGTCGGGCGGTGAAGAAACCAACCTGCGCGATGTTTCCAAAGTGCTGGTCCAGCTGAAGTCGATGGAAGGCATGCCGATTGCCCGCCAAACGAAGCAAGGGTCTGACGTTGGCGCCGGCATGGCGACTGGCGCTCTCGTGGGCGCAGGCGCTGGCCTTGTGATCTCGGCGGTAACTGTGCCGTCGATCGCGTTGGTCGCACAGGTTGCTGTGGTTGGTTTGATCATCGGCGGCGTAGTTGGCGCTGTGACCAAGGCTGCGCGCTAACCGGCCAAGGCTGCGCGCTATCCGGAACGAACGGGCGCAAGGCACGTTGCGTTACCTGCCAGATCAAGGAGTTTGAATCATGAAGCTGCTCATCATTTCCGCAGCCGTGGCGACTGGCCTGACGGCTACCGCCTGTACGTCCTCCGGCGCGACCGAACGCGGCGCGGCTGGTGGCGCTCTCCTGGGTGCAGCGGCTGGCGCGATCATCGGCAACAACACGGGCTCGGGTAATGCGGGCCAGGGCGCAGCGATCGGCGCGGCCACCGGCGCCATTGCGGGCGGTGTGGCGGGCGCGGCGTCTGACCATAACCGCGACAGCGATCGCGGCGGCTATCGCCAGGATCGCGGGCCAAACGGCGAAGCCCTGATCTTCGATAACCGGGCCAACCGCTACTATTACGTCGATAGCCGCAGCGGCCGAACCTATTGGGCAAATGGCGAGTATCGCGGCTAAGCCCTGATTTATCTCGTTTTGTGGGAGCGCTGCTTCAGTGGCGCTCCCGCGGCATTTTTGCCGGGAACAACTACCCGCCTGAGCCATTGATGAGGCGGTGAACGGACGAATTATCCTATGACAGAAATCCAGGAAAAAGAGCTGATCGAGCAGATCGAACGGGACGTCACGAATCGTGGCGGTCTGGTTGCGCTCGTGCTTTGCCTGTCCGTTGCGGCCGGCTTGCTGGTCGCTGGCGCGATGGCGTTCTTCCCGGCCGGTTAATTTGCCAGCCTTGGTTCCGCAAGCGGAACCTTGCCTCGGTCGCCTGCGTTTGTTGCGCGGGCCTGCATTATGGCCGGGGATACATTTCCAAATGAAGACGATTGCGCTGTACAATCCGAACTCCGGTTCCGTTTCGGCTGACGGAGGCGAACGCCTCAAATCCGCTCTTGAAGCCAATGGCATTCGCGGCGCCGAGATCGTGGCGACGGATGGGTCGGACTTCTTTGGACAGCTGAAGAAGCTCGCCGAGAAGCAGCCGGACCTGTTCGTGGTGTGGGGTGGCGACGGCACGCTGAAGGGCGCGCTGGAGACTGTGGGCCAAGTGACGCCGAACCTTCTGCTGCTGCCGGGCGGCACAATGAACCTGCTGCCCAAGGCGATCCACGGCGACAAGACGTGGGACCAGACGATTGCCGATGTCATTCGTTCGCCGAAACGAATGACGCTTCCAGCCGGCAAGGCGAATGACGAGCTGTTCTTCTGCGCCATGCTGGCTGGCGCTCCTGCTCGGTTTGCCGAGGCGCGCGAGAGCCTGCGCCGTGGAGATCTGGTGAAGGCCGCTACCGAAACGGCTGCTGCGATCGAAGTGTTGAACAGCCTGAACCTCGACGCGACGCATGGCGCCGGGTACGGTTCGGATGGGGGGCATCTGCCGACGACCAGCATTATCGGCGCTGTTGTCGGCGCTTTGACGAAGGAGGGGAAAGGCATGGAAGTGGCCGCCCTTGCCTCGCCGACGACCGGCGGCGCACTCAACGTTGTATGGTCTTCGTTCTTCACCGACTGGCGCACTGCGCCGGGCGTGACCGTTGTGCCGGCGAACGCGATGGAGATCGTCAACAAGGATGGCGGAGACATTCCGGTGATCGCCGATGGCGAGCACATTGATGCGGGACCGAAGGTCACCGTGTCGTTCGTGGAGGAAGCTGCACAATGCCTGACAGCGGGCTGACACCCAAACCTGTCCGCCTGGTGCATCTGTCGGACATTCACTTCGGCGCCGAAGATATCGAGGCGCTGACCGCGGTTGAGCAGTTCATCTCGCACCTGAAGCCGGATGGGATCATCATCGCGGGCGACATTACGCAGACGGGCAAGCGATCCGAGTTTGAGGCGGGGCGCGCCTGGTTCGACAAGCTGGGCTTCCCGGTGATTTCTGCGCCGGGCAATCATGATACGCCGGTGTTTCATATCCCTGCCCGTGTGGTCGCGCCGTTTGATCGGTATGAGCGGTACATGGAGGGGATGGATATCGTTGGGCAGATCCGGAATTTCGGCGAGGGACAGGTTCGCGTGTCCGCCATCAATTCCGCGCGTGGTTTTCAGGGCCGGATGAACTGGGCTGATGGGGTGATCGACCTTGGCGATCTGGACGCTGCGCTCGATCGGCTGTCCAAGGGGCCGGAAGATGCGTGGCGACTTTTGATCTGCCACCATCCGCTGAACCAGCCGCAGCTGGCGAAGATAACGGTCGAGACGAAGCGCGGTGATGAAGCCTTGAAGCGCTGCGCGGCGGCGAAGGTGGATGCGATCATCACGGGCCATATCCATGACGCGTTCACATTTCCCGTGCCGGGCGTTCGCCGCCCGATGGTGCAGATGGGATCGGGTACGCTTTCCACGCGACTACGCTCAACCCGGCCGAGCTTCTGTGTGATCCAGTTTGAAGGTCAGCGCATGATGCAGGACGTTGTGATCATTGATCGCAATGGGCTGGAGATTCATCGCAACTATGATTCTGCATTAAATTCCGAAGGCGGAATGGTGGAGGGAACTCACGCCGCAGCGGCTCGTTGATACGCCGAAGCCCACTTTGAAACATGGGCGCTGCTGATAGAGGATCTCGACAATGCTCAGCTGGACACTCGTATTTCTCGTTGTTGCCGTGATCGCGGCGGTGCTTGGTTTTGGCGGCATCGCGGCGTCGGCTGCGGGTATCGCGAAGATTCTGTTCTTCATCTTCCTCGTTCTGTTTGTTGTGTCGGCCGTCATGGGCGCAACGCGACGCGGCACGTAAGTCCAGAGCGATCTGGGATAGCAGCGGCCCGGCGAAAGCCGGGTCGTTTGCGTTTGGGCGTGAGGGGGCGTTCTCGCAGATGGCTGCGAGGTGTGGCAGTTGGTAATTCGCAATCGAGTGGGATGAGGGAGGTCCGCGCGAAGACGCGCAGCCCCCTCCGTCTCGGCGCGAAGACGCGCCGATCCACCTCCCCCGCGCTTTGCGCGAGGGAGGACTGGCGCCGGTGATTGCGTCCTCCACCACGCAAAGCGCGGGGGAGGTGGATCGATGCGCAGCATCGAGACGGAGGGGGCTGTCGCGGAGCGACGGAGGGAGGGTTGCGCCTTCG
>DAINAT010000076.1:0-16570 GCA_036733305.1 Hyphomonadaceae bacterium | reverse complement strand
TCGGGACGGGCGCCGGCAGGTCCTGCTGCAGATCGTGTATTCGAGGACGATTGCGGAGAAGCTCGGGTTTGGCGGCCCTTCGACATCGGAATTCGACCGGGAGACGGCGGATGGCTATTCGCGCCGCCGGCGGGTGGGCGACGCGATTATCGTAGAAGACTGGGATCAGGCGTCACAAACGGGAAGTTATGGCCGGCTGGTTGAGGATCGCTTTTACGTAAAGGCCTCGGGCGGCGGCGGTATCAGTGCGGACGATCTTCGCGCTGCGGTGGAACTGTTTGGCGCGGAGACGCTGGCGCAGTTCGAGGCTGAGAGTTAAGCCGTTACAATGACAACAGCGATCGTCAGACCTGCGAACCTCAATGACCTCGATCAGCTCGAGGGGATGATTGCCCGCGTTGATCCGGGAATGCTGACAATGCCTTCGTCGCGCGAGGCGATGGCAGCCCGTATCGAGCGGTCGCTGAAGGCGTTCGCGCGCGGATCGCTCCCGCCGGAGAACGAGTGCTATTTCCTCGTGATGGAGGAAGATGGCGAGTTGCTTGGGACGGCCAGCATCTTCACAAATCTGGGTGTGGAGCGGCCGTTCTATTCGTACCGTATCTCCAGGGACTCGAAGGTGTCGCCCGAGCAAGGCGTCAGGGCGGAGCTTGATCTGCTTTTCCTGGTCAATGACTATCATGGTGACTCAGAGCTCGGGACATTGTTCATCGAACGCAAGGCGCGGGGCGGGGGGCGCGGGCGGTTGCTGTCGTTCGCGCGGCTGATGCTGATTGCCGTCGATCCTGTGCGGTTTGGTCCGAAGGCGATGGCGGAGATTCGGGGGTTCACGGATGCGGAGGGCAAGAGCCCCTTCTGGGACGCGGTCGGCGCCAAGTTTTTCCATATGGACTATCGCAAGGCGGATGTGCTGAGCGCGCGCGATCATCGCTTCATTGCCGATCTGATGCCGCGCTATCCGATCTATGTTGCGCTGCTGCCGGATGTCGCGCGCAACGTGATCTCGCGGCCGCATCCTGACGCCGAGCCTGCGCTGGCGATGTTGAAGTCTCAGGGCTTCCGTTACAACGACGTGGTCGATATTTTCGATGCAGGACCGACGGTTGAAGCTTTCATCGACCACATCGATACAGTGCGTGAAGCCGTCCGAATGTCGGCAGCTGATTTTGCTGGTGGCGATCTTCGTGGCCCTCAGGGCTTGATCGCCCTGGCCAGCGCGGACCGTTTCGCCGTCACGCAGTTTTCGCGTGGAGACGACATGTCAGCTGTCCTGAAGCGCATAGGCGCCAGCTCCAGCGATGAGGTTCTGGTATATCGACTGCCGGAGAAACGCGGATGAGCATGCCGGCTTTTACGGGTGAGTGCTTTATCGGCGGACGCTGGACATCAGGATCAGGCCCCGTTTTTTCGTCGATCGCGCCAGCCGATGAAGCCCGGATATGGACTGGCAACGAAGCAAGCCTTTCGGATGTCGATGCTGCTGTCGCGTCCGCGCGTCTTGCTTTCGCGGAGTGGCGTCGTCGCCCCATTGAAGAGCGTATCGCGTTTGTGCGAGCCTTCGCGAAGCTGGTGGATGCTCACAAGACGGAAATGACCGAGGTCATCTCGCGATCGACGGGCAAGCCATTGTGGGATGCGGCAACCGAAGCCGCGGCCATTGTCGGGAAGGCAGAACTTTCAGTCAAAGCCTACAACGAAAGAACGCCAACGAAGGAAGCGCCCGCAGGCGCCTTTGTCGCACGCATCAGCCATCATCCGCATGGCGTCATGGCAGTGCTTGGCCCGTTCAATTTCCCCGGCCACCTTCCCAATGGTCACATCATGCCTTCGCTGATTGCTGGCAACACTGTGATCTTCAAGCCTTCCGAACAGACACCTGAAGTTGCCGAGTTCACTGTGCGGCTGTGGCAAGAAGCGGGTTTGCCTGCTGGGGTGATTAACCTCGTGCAAGGCGCGCGGGTGCCGGCTGAGCATCTTGTGGCTCACGATGGCGTCGATGGCGTGCTGTTCACGGGCGGGGTGCCTGCGGGGCGTGCGATCCATCGTGCGCTCGGCGGCAAGCCGGAAAAGATTGTCGCGCTGGAGCTGGGCGGCAATAGTCCGCTGGTCGTCTGGCGTGCTGGCGATCTTGAGGCGGCCGCGCGCCTGATCGTGAAATCCGCCTACGTGACTTCTGGCCAGCGCTGCACCTGTTCGCGACGCCTGATCGTGAAGTCGGGTGAAGACGGCGACAAGGTGGTGGAGGCGGTCGCGCAACTGATCGATCGACTAATGGTTGGAATGCCGGACAGCCAACCGCAGCCTTTCATGGGGCCAGTGATTTCTGCGCGCGCAGCCGAAGCGGTTCTTTCGTCCCAGTCGGATTGGCTGCGGGCGGGTGGTGTCGCGTTGAGAGAGGCCCGGCGACTGGATATCGGTGCAGCCTTTGTGTCGCCAGGACTTATTGACGTCACAGCGATCAGCGACCGCAAGGATGAGGAAGTTTTTGGTCCTCTCCTGCAGGTTATACGTGTCTCGGATTTCGAGGCGGCGATTGAGGAAGCCAACAATACACGGTTTGGTCTGGCGGCAGGTTTGATCTCTGACGATCCTGCTCTTTTCTCGCGCTTCGAATCCGCTGTTCGCGCTGGCGTGCTGAACTGGAACCGCCAGACGACGGGCGCGTCGGGCGCTGCTCCGTTCGGCGGCGTGGGGCAGTCGGGCAATCATCGTCCTGCCGGATATTATGCGGCCGATTATTCTGCCTGGCCGATGGCCAGTCTCGTTGCTGCTGGCGCCGTGAAGGATGACGAGCCGATCGTCGGCGTGCGCGCATGAGTGCGGTCGAAGTCAACTTCGACGGCCTCGTCGGACCAACGCACAATTATGGCGGGCTTGCGCAAGGCAATCTGGCTGCGGCGGCCAACGAGGGGAAGGTATCCAATCCGCGCGAAGCTGCATTGCAGGGGCTGTCCAAGATGCGGAAGCTCATGGCGATGGGGTTGACGCAAGCTGTACTGCCTCCGCAAGAGCGCCCTCATGTCAGCAGCTTGCGCAAGATGGGGTTCGGCGGAAGCGATCCTGATGTGATCCGTGCTGCATTTCGGGCATCCCCTGTTCTGCTGGCGAATGTCTCGTCGGCCTCGGCAATGTGGACGGCCAATGCGGCGACGGTCTCGCCGTCCGCGGATACGGGTGATGGGCGCGTGCATTTTACGCCGGCCAATCTGTCGTCGCACTTTCATCGCGCGATGGAAGCCGAGACGACGTCGCGCGTGCTGTCTGCCATCTTTTCAGATCCCGCGAAGTTCGTGGTGCATGCGCCGGTGCCGTTTGCAACTTTCGGAGATGAGGGAGCGGCGAACCATTGCCGGCTTTCAGCATCTCACGGTGAACGAGGTGTCGAGCTCTTCGTCTATGGGCGTTCAGCGTTTGCGAAGCCGGATGGCGAGCGTTTTGTCGGGCGGCAGGCCATGGAGGCTTCGCATATTGTCGCGACGCAGCACCAGCTCTGGACGGGCGGCGGCGCGGTTCTGGCGCAGCAGGGGCGAGCGGCGATCGACGCCGGCGCGTTTCACAACGACGTCGTGGCTGTGTCGAACGGCAATGTCCTGATGTATCATTCCGAGGCTTTCGAGCAGAGAGACGCTATGATCGAGGGACTTAAGCGCGCCTGTGGCGCGAAAGGCTTTGACCCGGTGTTTCTTGAAGCCGCTGCGAGCGACCTGACGCTCGATGAGGCGGTAAAGTCCTACCTGTTCAACTCACAGATCGTGTCGCTGCCGGCAGGAGGCATGGCGTTGATCCTGCCGCATGAAGCCGAGGAGGCGTCACGGGCAAAAGCTTTCGTCGACAGAGTCCTCGCGACCAACGGGCCGATACGCGAGGCGCATTATCTCGATCTGCGTCAATCCATGCGAAACGGCGGCGGCCCAGCCTGCTTGCGGTTGCGCGTGGTGCTTAGCGATGACGAACTCGCGGGACTTGGCGCGCAAGTCGTTCTGGATGCGGCGCGCGTTGCAGCGCTGGAAGATATTGTCAGGCGGCACTATCGGGATCGCCTGGCGCTGACGGATCTGGCTGATCCGGCCTTGCTGCATGAAAGTCGTACGGCGCTGGACGAAATCGGTCAGGTGCTTGGTCTGGGGGCGGTGCATGACTTCCAGCGGGTTTGATCGGGCGCCGCTGATCGAAACCAGCCGGCTGCGTTTGCGCGCGCATACGGCTGCTGATCTAGCCGCCTGTATTCCGATCTGGAACGACCCGATCGTGACGCGGTTTATCGGTGGACGTCCTTATACCGAAGAAGAAGTCTGGCAGCGTGTGCAGCGCTATTCCGGTTCATGGGTTCTGCTGGGACATGGGTTCTGGATCATTGAGGAAGCGGCAACGCACAAGGTAATCGGCGAGATCGGCATCATGGATGCAAAGCGCGATATGGAGCCACCGTTCGGCGATGACCGCGAACTTGGCTGGGCGCTCCTGCCTGAGGTTCACGGCAAGGGTTATGCGAGTGAAGCGCTTCAGGCTGTGCTGGCTTGGGAGCAACGGATTTTTGGTGCGGACTGCCTGGTCGCGATCATCGATCCGGACAACGCGCCGTCCATCAAGCTGGCGCAGAAATTCGGGTTCAAGGAAAGAGCGCGCACCGTTTACAAGGGAACGCCGACAATCCAGTTCGAGTTGAGGAAAAGCGCATGAGCACCGGCGTCATCCTCGCGCTTGATCAAGGCACAACCTCCAGCCGGGCGATGGCAATCGCCTTTGACGGATCGGTCGTTGCGTCGGCTCAGGAAGAATTTCCGCAGATCTTTCCGCAATCGGGCTGGGTTGAGCACGATCCCGAAGCGATCTGGCGAACCCAGCGTCGCACTGCCGAGCAGACGCTCGAGCGGCTGGGAAGCAGAAAGGTCGCGGCGATCGGCGTCACGAACCAGCGTGAGACCGTAATTGTCTGGGACCGGCGAACGGGCGAGGCTATTCACAACGCCATTGTCTGGCAGGATCGGCGCACGGCGCATGTCACGCGAGACCTGGTGCTCAAAGGCCATGAGAGCATGGTTGCTGAGCGTACGGGTCTGGTGCTCGATCCATACTTCTCCGCGTCCAAGATTGCGTGGATTCTTGATGCTGTCCCCGGAGCGCGCGAGCGTGCGAAGCGCGGAGAGCTGGCAGCCGGCACGGTCGATTGCTTTTTGATCTGGCGTCTCACAGGTGGAAAGGTTCATGCGACTGACGCGACCAATGCTTCGCGGACTTCGCTTTACGATATTCGCTCGGGACGCTGGGACGCCGACCTGTGCGCTTTGTTCGATGTGCCGATGGCGTTGCTGCCCGAGGTGAAGGACTCTGCGGCAGTTTACGGGGTGAGTGATATTTTTGGACCGCCGCTGCCGATACGCGGTGTGGCCGGTGACCAGCAGGCCGCGCTCGTCGGCCAGGCGTGCTTTGAAGCAGGAGAGGTGAAGTCGACCTACGGCACGGGCGGCTTCCTGCTGCTCAACACGGGCGCGGAATTGAAACGCTCGAAGTCCAGATTGCTCGGAACGATCGCTTATCAATGTAATGGAAAGCCGACCTATGCTCTGGAAGGCTCGATTCTTTCAGCGGGGTCGACCATCCAGTGGTTGCGCGATGAGCTGAAGATCATCCGCGATGGCGCACATGCTGGCGAGCTGGCCAAGGGGGTCGCGGACACCGATGGCGTCTATCTCGTTCCGGCTTTTGTCGGTCTTGGCGCGCCGCATTGGGACTCCGCGGCGCGAGGCGCCATCCTCGGCTTGCAGCGCGGCTCGACCATTGCGCACATCGCGCGCGCGGCGTTGGAAAGTGTGGCGTTCCAGACGGCTGAGCTTCTGGAGTCGATGGCGAAGGATGGCGTGGCGCCACAACGCCTGCGCGTCGATGGAGGCATGGCGCGCAATGACTGGTTGATGCAGTTCATGGCTGATATTCTGGGCATCGAGGTGCTACGGCCGAGGAATACTGAAACGACGGTGCTCGGGGCTGCCATCCTGGCGGCTGTAGGCGTGGGCGAGTTCAGTTCGTTGAACGAAGCGGCAGCTCTTTGGAATCTCGATCGCAAGTTCGAACCTGGCATGGAGCAATCGGATCGCACGCGACAGTTGTCGGGATGGCGGAATGCCATCGCGCGCGTGAAAACATCGACCTGAGCAAGCGTCAGCCCGATTTCAGCCTGATTTCGTCAGCACGGTTCATCCGTTTTCAGGGGTGGGCAATGAAGCGCGGGCTCTGTGTTGCCGCGGTGATCACCGTGTTGCTTGGCGGGTGCGTCTCGTGGTCGGTCGACGAGTCATGGTTCTTCAAGCCGGTTGTCCGCGCACAAAAGGCGATGACGGTCGCGGACCTGAAGCTGGATGCGGAAGAGCGACTGACGCAACGGGGTGCGTTCAGCGCTGACTTCAGCCGGATCTTTCCCAATTTTGCCGACCGCGTCCCGGCGAGAATATCGCATGACTTCGTAACGCTGGCAGGCGAACGCATCGCTATTACGCGTGTCGCAGGCGCGAACGGTTCCGGCGATGAGTCTCTGATTGTTCACTGCGGTGGGGAGTCCGGCGATAGGCGCAGCCACGGGACGGTGTATGCAGGAAAGATACTGCCGTGGGGGGAGGCGCTGCTGATGGACTATCCTGGCTATGGCGACAGTAGCGGCCAGCCGACGATCGGCGCGATGCTTGCGTTTCAGGCCGGCATGGCAAGCTACCTAGACGGGGTTGCGGGCAGCCGGCCACTGATCCTATGGGGGCATTCGCTAGGCGGTCCCGTTTGCGCAGCCATCGCCGGTCAAAGCAGGCAGGTCGATGCCGTGATCCTTGAGGCAGCAGCGCCCAATTTCTCTGAGGTGATGGACGCGCGCAAACCTTGGTTCACGCCGCCAACACTTCAGTTGGAGCTGGCGGAGGGCCTGAAAAGTTATGACGTGGCTGCGGCTCTGGATGATTTCAGCGGGCCGATAATGGTGCTGGGCGCAGGAAGAGACGATATCTCGCCCGTGGTGCTGGCGAGGTCTCTCGCAGCAAAGCTCCGCCGGCAAGGGTTGGCGGTGACGTATCTGGAATATGCGGCGGCGGATCACATGAATTCCGCCCTCAACGGCTTTTTTGTCCGTGATGCTCTCGGATTTTTCGCCAACGTCTCTAACAGCCGTCATTGATCGAATTCGGGGGCTCACAAAGCGCGGTCGAGCCGCTAGAGTGGATCGTATGAACACGCGCATCGAAATGGTAGAAGTTGCCGCCCGAGATGGCTTGCAGAACGAGACGGGATTCTTCCCGACAGCTGACAAGCTGGAGCTAATTGAGCGCGCGATAGCTGCCGGCTCGAAGCGGATCGAAGTAGCGAGTTTTGTTCACCCTGGGCGCGTTCCGCAGATGGCGGATGCGGAAGCCGTTTGCTCTGGCTTGCCAAAACGCACGCGGGACGAGGTCACTTATATCGGACTGGTGCTGAACAAGCGTGGAGCGCTGCGAGCGCTCGAAACACAGGTGCATGAACTGGGCGCAGTTATCTCTGCCAGCGATGGCTTCGGAACGCGAAATCAGGGACGTACATCTGACGAAACCGTAGATGACGCCATAGAGATCATTCGTCTCGCCAAAGACCATGGACGCTCTGTGCAGGCCACTATTTCTGTTGCCTTCGGCTGTCCGTTCGATGGCGAGATAGCTCCAGCGCGTGTGGCTGAACTCGCGCGAAAAGTGGCGGCGGCCGGCCCTCGCGAGATTGCTCTGGGAGACACCATCGGCGTTGCGGTGCCAGCTCAGGTGAAAACTGTGATGGCGGCGGTCAAGGCTGCAGCGCCAGGGATGCCGATCCGGCTGCATTTTCATGACACGCGCAACACCGCTGTTGCCAACGCATGGGCTGGCGTCGAGGCCGGTGCGGCGACGCTTGATGCGTCCATTGCCGGCATTGGCGGTTGCCCGTTCGCGCCCAACGCCACCGGCAACGTCGCGACTGAAGACGTCCAATATATGCTCCAGCGTTCCGGCGTCGAAACCGGATTGAAGCTGCAGGAGCTGATCGAAACGGCAAAATGGCTGTCGCTCAAGATGGGGCGCACTCTGCCGGGTCTGGTGAGCCGCGCCGGAGGCTTTCCGAAGTGAGCGGCCCTCTTGAGGGATTGCGCGTCATCGAGATGGGCTCGCTGATCGCGGGCCCGTTCTGCGGTCAGTTGATGGGTGACATGGGCGCCGATGTCATCAAGATCGAGGCGCCGGGTGATGGCGACCCTATGCGGCAGTGGGGGCAAGGGCCAAAGCCAGCATGGTGGCGCGTGATCGCGCGCAACAAACGATCCGTGTCGCTGGATCTGCGCAAGCCGCGCGGACAGGAGATTGCGCGTGAACTGGTGGCGAAGGCGGACATTCTCGTCGAGAATTTTCGTCCGGGCACACTGGAAAAATGGGGCATTGCGCCGGAGGCGCTGCACGCCATCAATCCGGGCCTGATCATCGTTCGCGTCTCTGGCTATGGCCAGACCGGGCCCTATGCGGATCGTGCAGGGTTCGGGCTCGTCGGAGAAGCGATGGGCGGCTGGCGATATCTGGTGGGAGAGCCAGACAGGCCGCCGGCGCGTATGGGGATATCGATCGGCGACACGCTGGCAGCTTCCTATGGCTGCATGGGCGCCTTGGCAGCGCTTCATCATCGCGAGAAAACAGGGCGTGGTCAGGTTGTCGATTCTGCCTTGTACGAAGCAGTCTTGCAGGTCACGGAGTCGTTGCTGTCAGACTACGGCGCCAGCGGACACATGCGGACCAGGTCCGGCTCTGTTCTGCCGGGCATCGCCCCGTCCAACGCTTACCCATGCAGCGATGGCGACATCGTCATCGGCGCCAATCAGGACAAGGTGTTCGCGCGCTTCGCAGAGACGATTGGCAAGGGGGAGTGGGCGGAAGATCCGCGGTACAAGACCCACCACGCGCGCGGTGAGCGGCAGGACGAACTTGACGGCATGATTTCAGACTGGACCCGTCTGCGCACCGTAGCGGAGGTGGACGCCATCATGTCGGAAGCTGGCGTCCCAGCCGGCCCGATCTATCGTCCAGACAAGATGGTGACGGATCCGCAATTCGTCGCGCGCGAGGCTATCCATTGGGAGGATCATCCCAGTCTTGGCCGCGTTCCAATGCCCAATGTCTTTCCAAAGCTGTCCAGAACGCCCGGCGATATTCGCCGGCCTGCGCCTGATGCAGTTGGCCAGCATACCGACGAGGTGCTCTCTTCAGTGCTTGGTCTTTCAAGCGCAGCGCTGGCTGAATTGCGGAGTGAAGGCGTCATCTGATTGCCGTAGCGATTGAAAGTGAAAAATCCAGCTGATTTCGGGGTTTTGTCCCGGACGAACTGCGGACTATGTTAGCTAAATAGATTCCTTCGATTTTGGAGATGCGCATGTGTGAGAACCATAATGTCGCCGCACCGCGGATTGTGTCGCTCGACGGCATGCATCGGCGCGATGTCGTAAGGCGTCTTTGGGCCGGCACGATGTTGCTCGGCGTGGCGGGTACGACTGGCGCTTGCGAAACCGCAAGCGAGTTTTTTACGCCGGCCGACTCCGATCTTATTCCCATGGCCGCTGAAGCCTGGAAAGAAACGAAGCAGCAGACGCCGATCTCCAAAGATTTAAAGGCCAACCAGCGTCTGCAGACGGTCGGCAGCAAGATCGCGAGCGTTGCGAACGTGCCGGGCGCCCAATGGGAGTTCGTGGTGTTCGACAGCAAGGAGAAGAATGCGTTCTGCCTGCCCGGCGGAAAGGTGGGCTTCTACAAGGGACTGCTCGATTTCGTCGATAACGATGACCAGATCGCGGCTGTGCTCGGGCACGAAGTTGGCCACGTTGTTCTGCGTCACGCGGCGCGGCGCATTGGCCAGGAGACGCTGACCAGCGTGGCTATCCAGGGCGCTGGCGCACTCGTCGGTTCGCAGGTCCAGATGAGTTCGGAATCGCTCAACATGGTGATGGCGGCCGCCGGCGCCGGCGCGCAAGTTGGCATCCTGCTGCCCTTCAGCCGTTCAAATGAAACTGAAGCGGATCGCGTAGGCGTCGATTACATGAAACAGGTCGGCTACGACGTGAAGCAGGCCGTTCGCCTGTGGGAAAAAATGGGCGCGGCCTCCACCGACCGTCCGCAGGAATGGATGTCGACCCACCCGAATCCCGAAAGCCGCGTGGCTGATCTGAAGCGCTACATCACTGAAAAGGGCTACGCGACATTCTAGGGCGCCAGCCTGACCCATGATTGAAGCCCAGGCTCGTTGAATCGAGTCTGGGCTTTTGTTTTCAAAGTGGGTCTATCGCGTTTGTCGCACTTGACGCGGTTCGTATATCGCCCAGTGCCGGCATGTCATTATAGCGCGTTCGGCGGACAGCATCTGTACGTCGAGCACGACCATGAGATGGCCCTTGGTGTCGACATTCTCCGCAACAACCGCGCGAACCTCCAACTCTTCGCCGTCGCGCAGGAGGCTATGCATGTTGATGTCGCTTTCAACATGTATCCATGGGCCAAGCTTCACATTATCCGCGAGCACGTAATTCGCACGACGCAACAGCCATGCCGCATTGGCGATCCGCCCATCTTCATAGAGGGCCGGATCATCGCGCACGGCAGCAATATGATCCAGGCCCGCCTCGCGCGTATAGGTTTCGCGTAACGTGCCCAGCACATGGCGGGGCGCCAGGCTGCTCATTGATGCCGGTGGTCGCGACTCCGGATCGGGCAAAGGCGCCAACGACAAAAGCTGATTGGATTTGTTGGCACCCTTCAGTCTCGCTGTTCCAGTCGCGCAAAGATCGCCGCGTGCTGAAATCGAAAACTCAAGGCCATCCTGCGTTTGAGAACTGGTGACGGTCGCGCTGTCGCCGTCATAAATCGGTTTGATAAAGCGCGCCCGCATCTGGCCGTCGCTTAGCCATTCCATGCCCCACTGAGCCATCGGTGCGTGAGCGAGATAGGCAAACACATCCACTCCGGGCACGAGGCCGCCGGTAAAACCAAAGCGGCTGGCGACGGTGTCGTCGTGTATCTTGTTCTCGCTCGCCGTGGCGGTGTTGAAGGCGATGAGCGTGCGTGTGTTTGTCATGTCGCCAAGCTACTGAAAGAACTGACGCGCGTCGAGCATCAGGGCGGCCTATCCCGTGTTGCGAAGGCCTGCAGCGACGCCATTGATGGCCAGCAGAATGCCCTCGCGGGTTTCCTCGCTATTGTCGCCCTTGCGGCGGCGCGCGATCAGCTCGATCTGAAGGTGATTGAGTGGATCGATGTAAGGCAAGCGCGAGCGGATTGCTCCGGCAAGGTCGGGGTCCCTCTCAAGGAAATCGGATTGGCCGGTAATCTTGAGCAGCGTATCGCGAGTCAGACGCCATTCCTCCGATATGGCTCCGAATACATTTGATGCGAGCGCCTTGTCTTCGACCAAGCCAGCATAGCGGCCTGCGATGGAGAGATCGGATTTGATCATCACCATCTCCATATTCGCGATTGCCGAGCGGAAGAACGGCCAGGTCTCGTAGAGTTCTTTCAGAAAGGTCAGGTCGACCCCCGCATTTTTCACAGCGGAGCCGAAGCCAAACCAACCCGGAACCATGGCGCGTGATTGCGCCCAGGAAAACACCCACGGAATGGCGCGAAGACCTTCAATGCTTCGCGTAGCCTGACGCGATGTCGGGCGACTGCCGATATTCAGATCAGCTATCTCCGTGATGGGGGTGGCTGCGTAGAAATAGTCAACGAAGCCGGGCGTCTCATAGACCAGAGCGCGATAGGCAAGCATGGCGGCTTGCGAGAGTTTGTCCATCACATCGCCTTGCCGCGCCGTGGCTACTGTACCCTGACGGGGGGAAAGCGACGCCAGAACAACCCCTGCCGTCAGTGTTTCGAGACTGTGTCGTGTCAGATCTGGATCGCCGTACTTGTTGGCGACGACTTCTCCCTGTTCTGTAATACGGATACGTCCGTTCACTGTGCCTTCTGGCTGCGCCATCAGCGCTTCAAAGCTAGACCCGCCGCCTCGCCCCACAGCGCCGCCGCGTCCGTGGAAAAGCTGAAGGCGAAGGCCAGAATCCGAAGCCACGGCCTGAAGTGCACGCGAGGCTTTCTGCAACTCCCAGATGGATGTGAGATAACTTCCGTCCTTGTTGGAGTCGGAATATCCAATCATCACCTCCTGGATGCCGGCCTTGCCGTGCAGGGCCTTTATCAGCGGCAAGCCCAGGTATTTGCGCATCGTTTCAGGCGCTGCGCGCAGATCGCCGATGGTTTCGAAAAGCGGTTCTGCAAAGATCTGCGTGGCAGGTGTCGCGCCGGGTCGGAACAAGCCGACCTCTTTCAGCAGAATATAGACTTCCAGCAGGTCCGACAGGGCTGTGGTATTGGAGATGATGTAATTGCGGATCGAAGCGGCGCCGTGCTGCTTTTTGATCTGGGCCGCTGTTGCAAGCGTGCTGAGCTCACGGCGTGTTTCGTCACTATAGTTCGCGAACGGCGATGATAACGGTCTCTCATGGTCAAGTTCGCGTAGAAGGATTTCACAACGTTCTTCTTCGCTGAGCTTTCCGTAATCCGGCGTCACATCGGCGATCATCATGAGTTCGGCAACGACCCTGCCGTGCACAGCGGAGTTTTGCCGGAGATCCAGTGTCGCAAGGTGAAATCCGAAAACATCAATGGCGCGAATGAGATCGGGCAGCGGACCTGTTCTGAATGCGGGCCCCTGATGTTGGAGCAGCGATCCATGAATCACGCTCAAATCGTGCTGAAGGTCTGACGGGCTTTTATAAGCTTCTCCGCTTGTGGATGGCATGCTTGCGGGACGCTCGCCCGTCAGAATCATCAGTGTCGCGGCAGTTCGCGCATAGATGCCCGTGAGCGCGCGTCTGTATGGTTCATCCGCGCGCTGTGGCGACACGTCTCCAGATCGATCAGCGAGCGCCTGCATGTCTGCGGTGACGCCGGTAAACCGCGACGACAGGGAGAGTTCAGCGCCCAAGGCATCTATGCGCGTGAGATAAAACCGCAGCGCTGCGCTCGACTGGCGCGCGAGCGCCTTGCGCATCATTGCACCTTCAACATTGGGGTTGCCGTCTCGATCACCTCCTACCCATGAGCCGACTCGCAGGAAGCTGGGGATGCGGTCTTCGGTCTCGAGCGCATCTTGCCAGTGCGCGTAGAGCGCCGGCAAAGCGGGCAGGAAACTATGCTCAAAATAGGACGCGGCATTTTCGATTTCATCGTCGACGGCGACGCGGACATTCCTTAGCAGCCGCGTCCGCCATAAAATGAAAACCTGCCTGCGCAGGTCGTCCAACGCGCGCTTGCGTTCATCATCGCCAATTGCTCGATCGGCTGCGTCAAGATCGGTGGCTATGGCGTTCTGCCGATCCAGTACGCTTTTGCGCCGGACTTCACTTGGGTGGGCCGTGATGACAGGGGCGATCAGGCTTTTCGAGAGCAACGCAGTTACGGCTGATCGCGAAATCCCTTTCGTCTCCAGTTCGTGCAATGCACCGGCGAGCGTGTTGGGCCGCGCGTCTCTCGCACGCGCCGCGCGACGCTGCATGTGGTCTTCCGCGAGATTGGTGATCTGAAGAAAGCTGGTGAACGAATGAACGAATCGGACAGACTCACCAACGCTGAGCTGGCCGATCAATTCTGACAGCAGTTGTGCTGCCGCTTCCGAGTTCTCGCGATGGAAATTCACCGACGCCCGCCGGATCGCTTCGATCTGCTGGAATACGTCTTCGCCGTCCTGCTCACGGATCGTGTCGCCCAGAATTGCGCCCAGCATCCTGACTATTGAGCGCTGTTCGTCGGCGTTGTTTTCCATGAGCTGTCCCAGCGCATCCAGTACCTATCGTGCAATCTAGCGCACACGGCTCAGAATTCACGTCGTCAAGCCAGCAAGCCGTAGCGCGCTTGTTCAGCGGCTGCAGCTATCTACGATTACACAATTGGCTTTGGATTTAGCGAGTGGCGGACTCCACATCGCTCCTGGTACCAGCTCCCGGGCTCGAACCGGGGACCTCTAGATCCACAATCTAGCGCTCTAACCAACTGAGCTAAGCCGGCATCCGGAGCGGCGTTTCCTGACGGAGCGCCTTTCACGAAGGCCGTGGTCTTAACGCCAAGCATCGGTCCCGGCAAGACACTGAAACCCGCGGAATCCGCCCGGTGGTTCGGGGGAGCGTCAGCTCCAGAGCCCTCGAAAACGCCCGTATTTTCAATATCCAGCGCCGCGATAGGTGGGGGATGGAGGTAAACGCGGCGCCACACCCAGCTGTCCTTGAGAGGAAACTCCGGTCCGGCTGAGCGATTGGCGTTCGGCTGGAAGCAGGAGTCATTCATGTCCAAGCTAGTGGATAAGGCAGCAATCCTTTCGACCACGCTTCGGTTTCTCACGGCCGGGGGGCTCACCCTTGGGCTCGCCGTGTTGCAGGAAATTGCCAAGCCGGATCGCGACTGGTCGATCATCGCGACGACGGTGGCCGGTATCCTGTTCGGTATCGGTGGCGGGGCCTACGGCCGCATCAAGGCGGAAGGGCCCATCACGTCGATCCTGCCGAAGTAGGCGCTAGTCCTTTTTGCCAAACAGCCGGTTGAGCGCCTTGTCCGCTTCCGACTTCAGGCGGTCTTCCGCGGACTTTGGCGTTTCAGCCGCAGTCGTTGAGGGCTGTGCTGGAGCGGCCGGCTGACCTTCGTCAGCAGCGGGTGCAGGCGCCGGCGAGGCCGGCGTCTGTGCTTGCGGCGAAGCGGGCGAGGCCTTGCCCAGCCCCAGCTTGGTCCGCAGCCCGTCGCCCAACTCCTTCAGCTCGTCCTGGATTTGCGCTGAGGCCTTGGTCTGCAAGCCGGATACGGCTTTCTCGCGCAGGAAGTCCCAGTCCAGATTCAGGCCAACACCCTCCCAGCCGCCTGCCAGCTTGATGGGCAGGCCGTAGCCATTCAGGCCAGCTTTCTTATCCTTGAATTCAGGGAAGAGGCTAAGCGTCACTTGCTGTCTGCCGATGTCGAGCGCCCCTCCGCCAGAGACCGTGAATGCGTCCGAGTCCATTTTCATGCCGGTCAGCAAGGCAACGCCATCCTTCATGGCAAAGCCCGCATTGAGCGCATTGAAGTTCGTCTGTGCCGTCGAAGAGAATGCGCCGAGGGAAATGCTCTTGCTTGAGAGAGCTGTCTGCGCGGCCTTGCCAAGTTCCTGAAGGTTCACACCCTTGAGCACGCCATTGTCGAACAGGAAGTCTCCCTTGCCGACGAGCGAGTTCATCATCGCCTGAAGGTTCGTGCCCGAGCCGGCAATGTCGATTTCAATATCACCCTTGCCTTCGACCATGTCGAAGCCTGCTGCCGCGACCAGCAGAGGTTTCAGTGCCAAGCCGTCCAGATTGGCCTTGAGAGCAATTGCTGGCGTCGCGCTGCTGCCATCCGCCACGAAGCTGGCGCCACCGGCGCCGCCGAAGAGCGATGTTTGCTTCAGGTCCGCGGTCAGCTTGCCGTTGGTGAGTGAGATGACGATGTTGGATGGGCCAAAGTCGAACTTGTCGAATGTGATGCCGCCCGTCTTCAAAACCAGTGCGGCGTCCGCAAGCCGCAGCGGAGTCAGGTCGATTGGTGTGCTTCCCCATCCTTTGGTCGCGGCAGCGGGTGTTTCCGTGGGGGCGCCGGAGGCGGTCGCGTAAGGCGTGACGTTGATATCGCCGGTCGTCAGCGTGCCGCTAAGTCTTGGCTTGCCGTTTGCGCCAGCAAAGCTCAGCGCGGCTTCTCCGGTTCCTTTGATGTCGTCGAACTGCACGACGGCATTCTTCAGCAGCACATCGTTTGCGCCGCCGGAGGTTTGCCCGGAGAACGAGAACGATTTGTAGATGTCGCCAGCTGGCAGTTGTGTGCCCGCTGCCGCCGCCAGCTTCCGCAGATCAGGCGCGGCAATCGTCAGGTTGCCTACGAAAGTGAGTTCATCCTTCAATCTCGCGTTGCCGTTGAACAGCAGCCCCAGCAGCCCGCTGTTATGCTCGAAATTGACGTTATTGAACGCGAGGTCGTCGAGTGTGCCGGTGATATTCGTGGTCGCGCGCGCCTTGCCGAGCGCTGCTTCCGCAGGCGCCGTAATGTTCATCGCCTTGGCGAGATCTGCGAGGCGCGGCGCTTCAGCGGTCGCGTCGAGCAGAAGGGTGATCGTCTTGGCAATTCGCGCTTCGCCTTTCAGATCGGCATTTAACAGTGGGCTTTCGTGTTTGGCGCCGGCGATCTTCAGTGTGATGTCATCAAACGAACCAAGAGCCTGTCCATTGAGCGAGAGCTTGCCGAGCACGCCGCGCGCCGGAAGGTCTTTTAGCTGGAAAGCGTCCGCGAGTTGTATAGCGGAAGGAATCTCGCCGTTGAACTTGAAGTCGAAGGTCGGCTTTGCTCCCAAAGCCAGCGTGCCATCCAATGCGGTCTTCAGAAGATCGGTATCGAGCTTGATCGACGCAGGCGTTGTAATGCCGTCCATCATCGCTTTGGGGTTCTCGACCTGCGATTCCAGTTTGAACGCCAGTTCATTGGCGAACCCGGACGCTTTGAAGGTCAGAGGCTTG
>DAINAT010000075.1:0-16618 GCA_036733305.1 Hyphomonadaceae bacterium | reverse complement strand
TCAAGCATGCGAACATGGCGGGGACTGACCCCAAGGGCGGCGTGCTGGCGCTGTGTGGGGATGATCCGAACTCGAAGTCGTCGACGCTGGCGTCGCAGTCCGAGTTTGCGATGATCGATGCGGAGATGCCCGTGCTGGCGCCCGCGACGATTCAGGAAGTGCTCGACTATGGGATGATCGGCTGGGAGCTGTCGCGTTACAGCGGGCTGTGGGCGTCGATGATCTGTCTGGCGGACACGATGGATTCGGGCGCCGTGGTTGAGGTGGGGCTGGATCGCTACAACTTCGTGCGGCCTACGGACTTTGTTCTGCCTGAGGGCGGGGTGGGCATTCGTATTGGCGATACGCCGCTGGGGAAAGAAGCGCGGCTGCGCCAGTTCAAGGTGCCGGCGGCGCAGGCGTTTGTGCGGGCGAATGGTCTTGATCGTGCGCTGCTGACCGGGAAACAGAAGAAGCTGGGCGTTGTGGTGGCGGGGCAGGCTGCGCGCGATGTCTATGAGGCGCTGGGCGCGATGGGGCTGTCGCCGGAACATGCGGCGGAGCTGGGCGTGTCGATCTTCAAGGTCGCGATGCCGTGGCCGCTGGAGCCGACGGCGATCAGGAATTTCTGCCGCGGGTTTGAGCGTGTGCTGGTGATCGAGCACAAGCGGTCGATCATCGAGCCGCAGCTGAAGGATATTCTGTACCACCTGCCGGATGCTGAGCGTCCGATTGTCGAGGGCAAGCGGGATCGCGATGGCGCGCCGTTGCTGTCGGATATCGCATCGCTGGCGACGGCGGATATTGCGCTGGCGCTGGTGGGGCGTCTGCCGGATGGGCCGCATCGGGCCAAGGCGGATGCTTATTTCGCGAAGGTGCGTGGCGCGCAGCAGGCTGTTGCGGGCATGAACCAGATCAATACGCGCAAGCCGCACTTCTGCTCAGGCTGTCCGCACAACACGTCGACGACGCTGCCGGAGGGCTCGCGTGCGCTGGCGGGGATCGGCTGCCACTACATGGCGACGTTCACGCCGGAGCGGCGGACGGACATGCACACGCAGATGGGCGGCGAGGGCACGCCGTGGATCGGGCAGATGCCGTTCACGACCGAGCCGCATGTGTTCGTGAACCTGGGCGATGGCACGTATTCGCACTCGGGCTCGCTGGCGATCCGCGCGGCGCTGTCGGGCAAGGTGAATGCGACTTACAAGATCCTCTACAATGATGCCGTGGCGATGACCGGCGGGCAGCAGGTGGAGAGCGGGCAGACCGTGCCGCAGATTGCGCGGCAGGTTGAGGCCGAGGGCGTGAAGACGATCGTGATCGTGGCGGATGACACGACGCGCTATGCGTCTGTGTCCGATCTGCCGGAAGGCACGCGTATTTTCGACCGCAAGAAGCTGGAAGAAGTGCAGATCGAGCTGCGGAATACGCCGGGCGTTTCCGTGCTGATCTATGACCAGGTGTGCGCGACCGAGAAGCGCCGGCGCATCAAGCGCGGGAAGATGGAAGCGCCGACCAAGCGCGTGTTCATCAACCAGTCGGTTTGCGAAGGATGCGGCGATTGTTCGGTGAAGTCGAACTGCCTGTCGGTCGAGCCGGTTGAGACGGAGTATGGCCGCAAGCGGCAGATCAACCAGTCGACCTGCAATACGGACTATTCGTGCATTGAGGGCTTCTGCCCGAGCTTCGTTACAGTGACGGGCGGTGATCGCAAGACGGATGCGGAGCGTGGCGCGCCGGACTTTGATGCTTCGGGATTACCGGAGCCGAAACTGCCGGTGCTGGGCCATGAAGCGTGGAACGTGGTGTTCACGGGCGTGGGCGGTACGGGCGTGACGACGGTGGCGGCTGTGCTCGCCATGGCGGCGCACGTCGACGGCAAGGCTTCGCAGACGCTGGACATGACGGGGCTGGCGCAGAAGGGCGGGCCGGTGCTCAGCCACGTTCGCTTTGCGTTGAACCCGGATGACATCAAGGCGGGCAAGACGCCGCCGGCTTCGGCGGACGTGATCATTGCTTGCGATCTTGTGGTGGCGTCGTCTGGCGATGCTCTGGTGATGTTCGACAAGCAGCGCACGAGTGTTGTGGCGAACCATGATGTGACGCCGACGAAAGAGATCATCGACAATCGCAATGTGCGGTTTGACCCGGACCTGCTGACGGCGCGCGTGCGGGCGCGGGCAAAGGCGTTTGCGGCGACGAATGCGGAAGCGTTGGCCGAGCATCACTTTGGCGATGCGATCTACACCAACATGATCATGCTGGGCATGGCGTATCAGAACGGCCTGATCCCGGTGACTGAAGCGGCGATCAAGGAAGCCAATCGGTTGAATAAAGTGAAGGTGAAGGAGAATGCTGCGGCGTTCGACCTTGGCCGGATTGCTGCGGCCAATCCTGATGCGATCCAGGCGGCGGCGCCGAAGCGGCCGGAGATCGAACCGCTGAAGCTGGACGAGTTGATTGCGCGGCGTGCGGATATGCTGACGCAATATCAGGATGCGGCTTATGCCGATCTCTATGAGGCGCGTGTTGCGCGCATTCGTGCGGCGGAGAGCAATCTTGGCTTGGGCGAGCAGCTGTCGGTGGCGGCGGCGACGTATCTTGCGAAGCTGATGGCTTACAAGGACGAGTATGAAGTGGCGCGGCTTTATACGCGTCCGGAGTACAAGCAGGCTGTGGAAGAGCAGTTCGGGAAGGGCGCGAAGCTGACCTTCCTGATGGCGCCGCCGATGATCTCGAAGAAGAACCACAAGGGCGAGCTGATCAAGCAATCGTTCGGGCCGTGGATGATGACGGGCTTCAAGATCCTGAAGAGCCTGAAGGGTCTGCGCGGCGGTACGTTCGATATCTTTGGGAAGACCGAAGAGCGGAAGATGGAGCGCAGGTTGCGCGATGAGTATATCGCGCGGCTTGAGGTTCTGGCTTCCGGGCTGACGGCTGAGAAGCATGCGCTTGCGGTTGAGATTGCGTCGCTGCCGGATGACATCCGTGGCTATGGCCATGTGAAGGAGAAGGCCGTGGTGGCGGCTGAGGCCAAGCTGGCTGCGCTGATGGCGAAGTGGAATTCGCCGGCTCCGGCGCCGCGGATGGTGGCTGCGGAGTAGGGCTTGGGTGTTTCGCCATCCGCCGCTTTGCGGCAGCCCCCTCCGTCTTGCGCTGCGCGCAATCCACCTCCCCCGCCTTCGGCGAGGGAGGACTTCTCCGGGCTCTAATACAGCTCGTTCTTGTAGTTGGTCTTGAGGCCTGCTTCGACGAGGCCGCGGTTGACGGCGAGGCGCATCATGGTGGCGGCGACGCCTTTCTCCTTGTTGAGCTTTACGTGCGCGACGAAGGTGGCGGCGGGGTCGATGGTGGGTGTGGGCTGGGCGTCTGACCAGGGGGCGGCGCGTTGCAGGGCGGGGCTGGGACGGAGGACGGGAGCCACGTTTTCGAGAATGGTGGCGAGCTTGGGCGTCTTCTCTTCGACGGTGAAGGCGGCGCGGGTGGCTTCGTCGGTGGTGAGGCACGCGTTGCCGGTAAGGTGAGCCGTAGTGTTGGCGCCGGGGATGAGGGCGAGCATGGCGGCGCGTGGTTGCTCGATGATGTTGCGATAGCCGAAGGCGAGCTTGTTGCCGGGGCGTTCGGCGAGTGTGGCCGTTGTGGCGTCGAGGCGGATCAGGAGGCTGGCGGGGTCGCCTTTGGGGCTGATGTCGACGAGGCCGCGCTTGTCCATGGTGGCGAGCGCGAGGAAGCGCGTGGCGTTGACGAAGGCGGTTGGGTCGGCGGGCGGTTGCGCGGGCTGCGCTTCCCAGAAGGCGGAGCGGATCAACGATTTGGCGCAGTGAATGAAGCATTCCTCGATAGTGATTTCGATTGCGGCGTTGCTGCGTGATTTCACACGGCCGTTGGCGCGGAGCGTCTCGCCAATGCCGGGGACGAGGCAGAGAACGCCGGCGCCTTCGCCGGGCTGGGCAAGATCTGGATCGTCGAGCGCTTCGAGGGGGATGGTGAGCGTGTGTTCGTCGGTGCGGCGGGCGAAGCCGGGGTTGCCGCCGGCGAGTGTGATGCGCGGGCCATCGGGCTTGCCGATGCCGATGAAGGCGAGGGTGGATTGCGCGATCCAGTCGGCGGCGGCGTC
Organism: Hyphomonadaceae bacterium; assembly: GCA_036733305.1. GTDB lineage: Bacteria > Pseudomonadota > Alphaproteobacteria > Caulobacterales > Hyphomonadaceae > UBA7672. The sequence continues at coordinate 12,519 of DAINAT010000075.1, read as the reverse complement.
ATCGAGGTGATCGATGATCTTCATCTTCACGCCAAGGGGCGGCGCGCCGATGGTGGCTTCGAGCTGGGCGATGGAGACGATCGGGTCGGCGATGGCGTCGGTCATTGGGCAAGTCTGAGCTAGATGAGAATAATTCGCAACTAGAAATTTGCCTGTTGTTCGCGTGGCTGAGCTAAGCAAGGCGCATGGATACGTTCGAGGCGGATGCGGTTGTTATCGGGGCGGGGGCCGTGGGGCTGGCCTGTGCACGGGCGCTGGCGCTGAAGGGGCGTGAGGTGCTGGTGCTGGAGGCGGCGTCGGCGATTGCGACGGAGACGTCGTCGCGCAATTCCGAAGTTATCCATGCGGGGCTTTATTATCCGACGGGATCGCTGAAGGCGCGGTTGTGCGTCGAGGGGCGGCGGAAGCTTTATCAGTATTGCGCGGCGCATGGCGTTGAGGCGCACAAGTGCGGGAAGCTGGTGGTTGCGGTGGACGATGGCGAGGCGGCGGCGACGCCCGCGCTGTTGCAGCGTGCGCTGGCCAATGGCGTGGAGGAGACGCGGCTGATCGATGGGGCGGAGGCGCGGCGGCTGGAGCCTGCGCTGAACCCCGAAGTGCGCGTGGCGATCCATACGGAAGTGTCGGGGCTGTTTGATAGCCATCACTACTTCCTCGCGCTGCAGGGCGAGTTCGAGGATCGCGGCGGATCGCTGGTGCTGGATACGCCAGTGGTGCGTGGCGCCGTTGTTGGTGATGGGATCGAGATCGAGACGGGCGGGGCGTCGCCGTCGCGCATCAAGGCGCGGACGGTGGTGAACTCGGCGGGGCATCAGGCGTTGAATGTTGCGCGGTCGATTGAGGGTGGGCCGCGCTATAACGGCGTGCGGATGAGTTGGGTGAAGGGCTCGTACTTCGTGGCGAGCGGGCGGGCGGCGTTCGCGCGGCTGATCTATCCGATGCATAACTCGTCGACGCAGGGACTGCACCTGGCGATTGATCTGGGCGGGCGTACGCGGCTTGGGCCGGATGCGGAGTGGCTGCCGGAAGGGGCGAAGCCGCCGTTTGATTATGAAGTCGATCCGGCGCGGCAGGAGCATTTCTATCGCGAAGTGCGCCGGTACTGGCCGGGGCTCAAGGATGGGGCGTTGTCGCCGGACTATTCTGGAGTGCGGCCGAAGATTGTCGGCAAGGGGCAGCCGAGCGCGGACTTCATGATTGATGGACCGGAGGCGCATGGCGTTGCGGGTCTGGTGAACCTGATCGGGATCGAGAGCCCGGGGCTTACGTCTTCGCTGGCGATTGGCGAGATGGTGGCGGGGCTGGTTTGATCTGTTTGGTCGGGTAGGGCGCCAAAACACCTTGGTTGCGCGACAAAGAGATACACTTGCGAGACAAACGCGGCGCCAGCCGCTGAGACAAGGATGAGGAGCGGGCTCGTCCCCCCAACTGTGGGCCCAATCCGGGAAGGCGTCGGGCAACCGACGCCTTCCTCGCATTTGGGTGTGTGATTTGGCGCAAACCGGCGTGGCGCGTATGCTATAGGCTCGCCGCCATGGCTGATGATGATCCTTCCCTCGCGCAGCTCCGCCAGCTGGTTGATGCGTTCTACGAGCGCGTACGCAGCGACGCGGAAATCGGCCCGATTTTCAACGACGCCATCAGCGACTGGCCGCATCATCTCGATAAGCTCGCTGACTTCTGGCATTCGGTGATGTTCGGTAGCGGGCGTTATCCGGGCGGGCTGATGATGCGGCACTTCATGCATCGCGATCGTATCAAGCCGGAGCATTTCGAGCGCTGGCTGACGCTGTGGCGCGCGACGACGGCTGAACTTATGCCGCCGGAGATGGCGGAGGTTCTGCAGGCCCGGGCGGCGCGGGTCGGGGAGAGCCTGAAGCTGGGTCTGTTCTACCGGGCGGTGGATCACGCGCCGAAGTAGTCGTGCGGCGTGACCGGACGGAAGAGCCGGGGGATGGGCGTTCGTGCCCGACGGATATCCGGCTGGAATCGGGAACGACTGTCAGAACACCTGTCAGAACACCGGCCATCCACAGCCTGGATGGCTGCGGAAAAATCCGAATTAAAACCTGGAGGTGGATGGTAGTGGGACCCGGAATCGAACCGGGGACCTCAGGATTATGAGTCCTGCGCTCTAACCAGCTGAGCTATCCCACCGAGGTTGAGGGGCTGGGATATACGCGGGGCGATTGGGGAGCGCAAGGCTGACGCGTGCGACCGATTTTGCCTGCGTTTTCATGGGGTTTAGAGGGTGTGGGGCGGCCTTCCGGGCGTACCGGACCATAGGCGCCGGGGCCGAACGCGACCCGGATCGCTCCGGGCCGTCCGCTCAGGCCGCTTGCAACAGGCTTATTTCGCGAGGAATTTCTCGCGCTTTTCGCCCTTGCGCTCGAGCGTTTTCAGCCATTTCGGCGTGGGGCCGCGGCCGGTGTAGATCTCGCCGTTGGGGCCAATGTATTTCGGCTTGAGCTTTACACCCTTGTCAGAACGTTCGCGGCGACCACCGGGCGCTTTGCCCATGAGTTCGTCGAGGCTGAAGCCTTCGGTGGCGGCCAGTGCTTTCAGCTTGCTGAGGGTTTCGGCCTTTGCGGCGTCCTTCCTGGCAGCGATTGCCTTTTGAACGCGGGAGGCCAGCTCGTTGAGATCGCTGAGCGACAAATTATCAATGTTGGGAAGCCGTGACGCCATGGTCAGCCTTTGCGGTTGCACGGATATAAAATTATCTCTTCCCAACCTTGGCTCGCATTATACGCGCGAACAGAACATGTCTACGCATGCGATGATAAATGGGCGCTGCCAGAATTCGAACAGGTTCTTGTTCAACCGAGTCTGCGAGCGTGCCAGTCGATGTGTTCGGCAATAAAGCTCGCCATGAAGAAGTACGAATGGTCGTAGCCATGCTGCATGCGTAGCGTGAGTTTCTGGCCACCATTCCGGCAGGCTTCTTCGAGAAGCTCGGGCTTGAGTTGTTCCGCGAGGAACTGATCGCCCAGACCCTGATCGACGAGGATGTCGTCGAAATAGCCGTGGCTTGATCCTTCGCGCAGAAGTTCGCAGGCGTCGTGGCCGCGCCATGTGTTGCGGTCGGGACCGAGATAGGCGGTGAAGGCTTTCACGCCCCATGGGCAGTTCATCGGCGATGAGATCGGAGCGAAAGCAGAGACGGAGCGGAAGAGTTCCGGGTGGCGCAGCGCGAGAGTGAGCGCGCCGTGGCCGCCCATCGAGTGGCCCGAGATGCCGAGCTTCACAGGATCGGCCGGGAAGCCTGCGCGGATGAGCGGGATCAGATCGTCGGTGATGTAGCTTTCCATCTTGAAGTGGGGCGCCCATGGCGCCTGCGTGGCGTCGACATAGAAGCCCGCACCCTGGCCGAGGTCATAGGCGGGATCGTTCGCGACATTCTCGCCGCGCGGGGAGGTATCGGGGGCGATGATCATCAGGCCGTGTTCGGCGGCGGCGGGATATGCGCCAGCCTTGGTCGTGAAATTGTCTTCAGTGCAGGTGAGGCCGGAGAGCCAGAGCAGGACCGGGAAAGGGCCGGGGCCTTCGGGCGTGAACACGCTGAACGTCATCGGCGTGCCCGTGGTGGGGCTGTTGTGCTTGCAATAGCGGAGCTCGCCGCCGGCGACGCGATGGGTTTTGACGGTTTCAATCGTTGTCACAGTGTATTCCCGGTTTGATTGGCGGGGAGGGGCGGAGCATAGTGTTCGTACAGGACAGAATGATGATCCGCCACGATAGGACGAACGAAAACATTGGGTATGGCGAAGGGTATGGCGAAAACATGAAATCGGTTCGCAGGATAATTGTTGGCGCCGTGATTACGCTTGCGTTGGCGGCGCCCATCTTTGCCCAGGACGCGGTTGGCAAATGGACCGGCACTGTGAAGACACCGGGCGGGGATCTGCCGATCATCTTCGTCGTCACGAAGGATACGACGGGCAAGCTGGGCGCGACGCTGGAGAGCCCGCTGCAGGCGCCGGGCATGCTGCTGGTTGCAGATGCGGCGGCGAATGATGGCGATACCCTTTCCCTGACCTTCGAGAAAATCCAGGGCGCCTACAAGGCGACGTGGAATGGTGAAACGAAAACCTGGGCGGGCACGTGGACGCAGATCGGCACGCCGATGCCGCTGAACATGACGCAGGCTCCCTAAGCGCCCAAAAAGATCAAGTAACAGATATTGACTTTTGTTACTTGCGGGCTCAATTCCTGTGTCAGCACAGGAGCTTTGCCATGCTTAAACGTCGACTTGGGAAGACCGGGCCTGAAGTGTCCGCGATTGGCCTTGGGGCCATGGGTATGTCCACGGACTGGTACGGTCACGCGGACGAGGCCGAAGGACTTGCGACGATCGATGCCGCGCTGGAGGCGGGCGTCACGCTGATCGATACGGGCGATTTTTATGGCATGGGCCATAACGAGATGCTGATCGGTCAGGCGCTGAAGACGGGGTCGAAGCGCGACAAGGCAATTCTCTCGGTGAAATTCGGCGGGCAGCGTGGGCCTGATGGGCATTTTGTTGGCTACGCCACAGATAGAGCCGCAACACGCACGGCGCTGGCTTACACGCTGAAGCGGTTGCGGGTGGATTACATCGATATCTATCGCCCTGCGCGCGTGGCGCCGGACATTCCGATCGAGGACACGATTGGCGCGATCGCGGAGATGGTGAAGGAAGGCTATGTGCGCCACATCGGCCTGAGCGAGGCGGGCGTGGACTCGATCCGCAAGGCGCATGCGGTGCACCCGATTGTCGATCTGCAGATCGAGTATGCGATCCTGACGCGCGGCGTGGAGGACAAGATCCTTCCTGTGTTGCGTGAGCTGGGCATCGGGATGACGGCTTACGGCGTGCTGTCGCGCGGGCTCATCAGCGACAGTGCGCTGGCAGGCGGATCGCGCAGCGGTTTCCGTTCCATGTCGCCGCGTTTCCAGGGCGAGAACCTGGACCGCAACCTCGCGCTGGTTCAGGCGCTGAAGGAGATCGCAACGGAGAAGGGCTGTACCGTGGCGCAGCTGGCGATTGCGTGGGTCTATGCGCGCGGGCAGGACATCGTGCCGTTGATCGGTGCGCGCAAGCCGGCGCGGCTGGCTGAAGCGCTGCAGGCGCTGGACGTTACGCTGACGCCGCAGGACTTGGCGCGGATCGATGCGGCGGCGCCGGTTGGCGCAGTCGCTGGCGAGCGCTATCCGGCGGCGCAGGTTGCAATGCTCGACAGCGAGCGATGAAGGAGTACACAGGCGGACGTGACCACTGATTCAATCCGCGACCGCATTCTGGATGCAACCGTAGACCTTCTGCGGCGTCACGGCCCCGGCAAAACCGGGGTCGTCGATGTCGCGCGTGCGTTGGATATGAGCCATTCCAACGTCTACAAGCACTTCGCTTCGAAGAGCGCTCTGTTCGATGCGGTGGCTGAGCGGTGGCTGGCGCAGGTGATGGCGCCGTTGACGAAGATCAGCGCTGACAAGAAGACGCCGGCGCCGAAGCGGCTGAAGGCTTGGGCGCGTACGCTGGCCGAGGTGAAGCGCAAGAAGGTGCTGGATGATCCGGAGCTGTTTGCTGTCTACGGCAGCATCACGGCGGATGCGCATGACGTGGTTGCGCGCCACATCGCGCATCTTGTCGAGGAAGTCAGCGAGATTCTGCGCGATGGCGTGAAGGCTGGTGACTGGACGCTGAAGTCGGTCGAGCAGGCGGCCGTCATGGTGCTCAACGGCACGGCGCGTTTCCATCATCCGGCGATGGTGCAGCTCGATCAGGGCAAGAGCGACCTGAAGGAGCTGGATGCGTTGGTGGATGTGCTGATCGCGGGACTGAAGGCGCCGCGCTAAGCGGCTCAGCCGAAGGATGCGCCCGGATCGTCGTGGCGGTGCACGATTTCCCAGCGGTTGCGCGGCGAGATCATCCAGACGGAGCCTTGGTGGCCGCTGGCCTCGAACAGGCCGACGCCGCGAAGCTGTGCCGCTTTCTTGGCGCGGAAGAGGGCGCTGCCGCTGGCCTCCCAGTCGAAGCTGGCTTGCACGGCGCTCTGCGCGAAGCGGTAGGTCGCGTTTTTGGACGACATATCCTCTTCCGACCGGAACATCAGGTGCGGATCGGCGGAGGCCGGGAAGCTTTCGGCGAGGTCGCGCTGCCAGTCCTGAAGGGCAGGCGTGGTGCGTGAGGCATCGCTGCCGAGCGGGCCATCGATCGAGCGGAAAGTCCGGCTGATCCAGTCAAGGAAATCATGCCGGTCACGTGGTGCAGCGAACAGATCGAAGGCGTAGAGATCGTAGGCCACGGGCGGATTCCGGCTGTGTCGGTTACCCTAACGTAGACCATGCTTGCGTTAAGGCTTTGATACGGGCCGGAGTTGGATTGATCAGGCCGGGGCCATTGGCCCCGCCAGATTCTCCTATTTTGCCCTGCGCTTAGGGTGGTCCCGAGTCCGAAGACTAGAACACCACCACGCTGCGGATGCTTTCGCCGGAGTGCATCAGGTCGAAGCCTTTGTTGATGTCTTCGAGCTTGAGGGTGTGGGTGATCATCGGGTCGATTTCGATCTTGCCGTCCATGTACCAGTCGACGATTTTCGGAACGTCGGTGCGGCCGCGGGCGCCGCCGAAGGCGGAGCCTTTCCAGACGCGGCCGGTGACGAGCTGGAACGGGCGCGTGGCGATTTCCTTGCCGGACTCTGCAACGCCGATGACGATGCTGGTGCCCCAGCCGCGATGGCAGCTTTCGAGCGCCTGGCGCATGACTTTCGTGTTGCCGGTGCAATCGAACGTGTAGTCGGCGCCGCCGTCGGTGAGGGCGACGAGGTGCTGGACGAGATCGGTCGAGACGTTGTTCGGGTTGACGAAGTCGGTCATGCCAAAGCGCTCGCCCCATTCGCGCTTGGACGGGTTGATGTCGACGCCGACGATCTTGTCCGCGCCGGCCATGCGCAGGCCCTGGATGACGTTGAGGCCGATGCCGCCGAGGCCGAAGACGATGCAGTTGGCGCCCGGCTCGACCTTGGCGGTCTTCACGACGGCGCCGACGCCTGTGGTGACGCCGCAACCGATGTAGCAGGCTTTGTCGAAGGGCGCGTCTTCGCGGATCTTGGCGAGTGCAATCTCGGGTAGGACGGTGAAGTTCGAGAAGGTCGAGCAGCCCATATAGTGGTAGATCGTCTGGCCCTTGTAGCTGAAGCGCGAGGTGCCATCCGGCATCAGGCCCTTGCCCTGCGTGCCGCGGATGGCGGTGCAGAGATTGGTTTTCTGGCTGAGGCAGCTTTTGCACTGGCGGCATTCGGGCGTGTAGAGCGGGATGACGTGGTCGCCCGGCTTGAGGCTGGTGACGCCGGCGCCGACTTCGCGGACGATGCCCGCGCCTTCATGGCCGAGGACGGACGGGAAAAGACCTTCCGAGTCGAAGCCATCGAGCGTGTAGGCGTCCGTGTGACAGATTCCTGTCGCCATGATTTCCACCAGCACTTCGCCGGCTTTCGGGCCTTCCAGGTCAAGCTCGACGATTTCGAGCGGTTTCTTGGCTTCGAAGGCTACGGCGGCACGGGTTTTCATCGGGAACTCTCTTCAGCTTGAGGGCAGAAAGACAGCGGCTCGCGCGCTGGGTCAAGGCGTAGTTGGGCGAGGCGGATAATTGCGCTGGCGTTGCTCGCCGCTGTGACAGCGCAGGTGTTTTTGCCGTTGGGGTTTCAAGGGCCTCGGGGTGCTGGCTCCAGGCCCCAACAAGCTGTTCATCGCGGGTTGGGATGAGGGGGCGCAGGCTCGCGCCATGATCAGGCAGGTTATCATCGCCGGAATTGGAGCTGCCTTGCTTGCGGGCGCTCCGGCGCTCGCGCAGGAGATGCCCGAGCTGGAGGGCGCGCCGGGGCCTCTGAGGATTCCTCCGCCGGTGGTGAAACCGTCGCCCGAAAAGGCGCCGGTTGCCAAGCCGAAAGCCGCTGCGCCGGTTGCTTCAAAGACAACCACGACGGCAAGCGTTGCCGCGAAAGCCGAAGAGGCGCGCCTTGGTCGCGAAGCCGAGGATCTGCGGCTGGAGCGTGTGCGGCTCGACAAGCAGGCGGCTGAGCTGAAGACGCGGCAGGTGCTGCTGGATGCGCGCGCAGCTGATCTTGCGGCGAAAGAGAAGGGTGTTGCGGCTCGCGAGAAAGAGCTCGCCGAGGACAAGGCGCAGCTGGCGCGGGATACTGAAGACGTGGCGCGACAGCTGGCGCATGCGGCGCGGGCCGAGACGCCGGCAGCTGCGCCTGCATCGGCCCCTGCGGTTGCGCGCCGGGTTGAGCCCAGCGAACGCAGGTTCGGCGACGAAGGGCTCGATCGCGAGATTGCGCTCGATGTCTGCATTGATGCCAGTCGCGACGCGGCGCGGGTGCAGAACTTCTATTCGGCCCGCTATGATGTTGAACCGCGCTTCTATGAGGGGCGGTATCTGCAGGTGCGCGGGATGATGCGGGTCGAGGACAGGCGCGGCTACCGCATTCTCGATACGCTGTGTGAGGTGGATGCCGAAGGCGATGTGCAGCGATTTGTCTTCCTGCGCTGAGCTAAACCCCTCAGGCGTTTGGAGTTTCTGCGGCGTGAGGGGTATTGTGAATTACACGAGGAGTTGAGGCGGCGCCCCCGTCGCCTTGCGCTCTGACATGTGAGCAGATACTCGCAGGTTTCCCATTCCAGCGAGTTACGCTCCATGAAATCTCCTATTGCCGCCCTCCTGTGTGGTTCAGCGCTGCTGCTTGCCGCTGCACCTGCCTATGCGCATTTCATCCTCGTGGCGCCGGACGCCTGGGTTGAGGTGAACGTGCTGGGCGATCCGCAGAAGGCCGCGCCGTGCGGCACGTCGGACATCACGATGGGCACGCCGACCGGCAAGGTCACGGCGATGACGGGCGGCGACATGCTGCACATCAAGATCAAGGAGACGATCTATCACCCGGGCCACTATCGCGTGGCGCTGTCGGTGCTGGATCGCAAGGAACTGCCGGCCGATCCGGTAGCCGAGACGCGCGAAGGCACGCGTGGGCCGATTTCGGTTTCGGGCAAGATCGATCCGGCGCCGAAGCCGCCCGTGCTGGCCGATGGCCTGTTCCTGCACCGCGAGCGTCCGGCCAAGGACACGTTCTGGGAGACGGATATCAAGCTGCCGAACATCAACTGCGACAAGTGCACGGTTCAGGTGCTGCAGTTCATGGAAGAGCACGGCCTGAATAAAGAGGGCGAGTTCTCCTATCACCATTGCGCCGACCTGAAGATCACCGCCAATCCGGCGTTGCCGATCGACAAGTCCTGGCCGGGGCAGAAGTAGGTTCCTGATAGCGTAGGGTGCATCTTCAGATGCACCGTGCTGCGTCCGGCGCAGGCGGTGCATTTACGCTTCGCTTCAATGCACCCTACGATTCATCCAGCATCGCCAGAACATCCTCGAGCGACTTGCCGATGTGCAAGACGCGCGACCGCGTTTCCTCGTCCGGCTGGATGAGGTCGGGGATCATCAGCGTCATGAGGCCGGCGGCGTGGGCGGAGGCGGCGCCGGTGGGGCTGTCTTCTACGGCGACGATATCCGGCGGCAGGTGGCCGAGGATGGTTGAGGCTTTCAGATAGGGCTCGGGGTGCGGTTTGCCGTGGGTGACGTCTTCGCGCGTGACCACACCTCTGAATCTTTCGGCCAGGCTGTGGGCGCGGAAGTGTTTGTCCACCCAGCCGGGGCCGGATGAGGTGGCGAGGGCGTAGGGTGTGCCGAGCATGTCCAGCTTGTCGAACAGGGCCGAGGCGCCGGGCTTCAGCGGGGCGTGGCGGTCGCCGACGTGTTCAGCGACGGTGGCGTAGAACTTTTCGAGCGGGAAAGTCTCGCCGAAATACTCCCGCATCTTCATTTCACTGTGCTGGCGATGGCGGCCAACGAGCGTGAGGAACTGCTCGTGCGTGAAAGGCACGTCGTGGTGGTTGGCCGCCGCCATGTAGGCTTCGAGGACCAGCGCCTCTGAATCGATCAGCGTGCCGTCGAGATCGAAGACGACGGCTTTCGGGCGGCGGGGCAGGCGGAAGATGCTCATGGGCGTCAGGTCGGCGTTCTGACTGGCCGGGTCAAGGCTGGCGCGCTAGAAAGGCCTCATGTTCGAACTTGAGCAATTCGTCGCGGACTGCCGCACGGCGCTGGTCGCAGACCCCACGCATGTAACGGTGCGCGAGGTGGTGAAGCGTGCTGTCAGCGATCCGGCAGCTGTCATGAAGGGCATTGGCGAGCCTGCGCGTGCGGGTATCCGCAAGCTGTATCATGCGCCGGACCTGACAATCCTGGATCTCGTTTGGGCGCCGCATATGACGCTGCAGCCGCATGATCATCGGATGTGGGCGGTGATCGGCATCTATACGGGGCGGGAAGACAACATCTTCTGGCGCAGGTTGCCCGACGGCAGCGGGCGGGTTGAGGCGGCGGGCGCCAAGGCGCTGTCGGTGGGCGATGCCGAGCCGCTAGGGCGCAACATCATCCATTCGGTGACCAATCCGATCGCGCGCCATACCGGGGCGATCCACGTCTATGGCGGCGATTTCTTCGCGGCGGAGCGCAGCGAATGGGACCCGGAAAGCCTGACTGAAGGCCGCTATGACGCCGAGCGCGTGATGCGCCAGTTCGAGGACGCCAATTCGCGCTAGGCGGGCGCTAACACGCCGTTCCCCGACGTTCCCAGCTTCCATTTGTCAGCCAGCAAAGACGGGGGTATTCCCACCGCGTAAAGCGGAGTTTCTCATGCGGCGTATCGACGGCCTCATCGGCGGCAAATCGGTCAAGATCACCTCGGGCCGCGAGGCGGACGTGTTCAACCCGAACACGGGCGATGTGCAGGCCAAGGTTGGGCTGGCTTCGACCAGCGATGTTGATCTGGCGGTGCAGGCGGCGGCGAAGGCGTTCCCGGGTTGGGCCGGCACGAACCCGCAGCGCCGCGCGCGCGTGATGTTCGAGTTCAAGCGCCTCGTCGAAGCCAACATGCAATCGCTGGCCGAGCTGCTTTCGAGCGAGCACGGCAAGGTCGTTGCCGACTCCAAGGGCGATATCCAGCGTGGTCTGGAAGTGATCGAGTTTGCTTGCGGCATCCCGCACGCGCTGAAGGGCGAGTACACCGAGGGCGCAGGCCCCGGCATTGATGTCTATTCGATGCGCCAGCCGCTGGGCGTCGTTGCCGGCATCACGCCGTTCAACTTCCCGGCGATGATCCCGATGTGGATGTTCGGCGTCGCTATCGCGACGGGCAACACGTTTGTGCTGAAGCCGTCGGAGCGTGATCCGTCTGTGCCGGTGCGTCTGGGCGAGCTGTTCATGGAAGCGGGGCAGGCGGCGGGCATCGATGTGACCGGCGTGCTCAACGTCGTGCATGGCGACAAGGTTGCGGTGGATGCGATCCTGCATCACCCGGAAGTGCGTGCGGTGAGCTTCGTCGGCTCGTCGGATATTGCGCACTACATTTATCAGGTCGGCGCAGCCAACGGCAAACGCGTGCAGGCCATGGGCGGCGCGAAGAACCACGGCATTGTTTTGCCCGACGCGGATATGGATCAGGTCGTCAAGGATCTTGCTGGCGCGGCCTTTGGTTCGGCTGGCGAGCGTTGCATGGCTCTGCCGGTGGTCGTGCCGGTTGGCCAGAAGACGGCGGACGAACTGCGCGAGCGCATGATTGCGGAGATCGAGACGCTGAAGGTCGGCATCTCCACCGATCCGGGCGCGCAATATGGGCCGGTGGTTACGGCGGCGCATCGCGACAAGATCGCGAACTACATCCAGCTGGGCAAGGATGAGGGTGCAGAGCTTGTCGTCGATGGCCGCGACTTCAAGCTGCAAGGCTATGAGAAGGGCTTCTTCATCGGGCCGTCTCTGTTCGACAAAGTGCAGACCGGCATGAAGACCTATCACGAGGAAATCTTCGGGCCTGTGCTGCAGATCGTGCGCGCCAACACGCTGGATGAAGCCATCGCGCTGCCGAGCAAGCACCAGTATGGCAATGGCGTCGCGATCTTCACGCGCAATGGCCGTGCGGCGCGCGAGTTTGCGAGCAAGGTCAATGTCGGCATGGTGGGCATCAACGTGCCGATCCCGGTGCCGGTCGCCTACCACACCTTCGGCGGCTGGAAGCGCTCTGCCTTCGGTGACACCAATCAGCACGGCATGGAAGGCCTGAAGTTCTGGACGAAGGTGAAGACCGTGACCGCGCGCTGGCCGGAAGGCGACGTGGCGGATTCGAGCTTCGTCATTCCGACGATGAAGTAGGGTTCGCTTCGCGCGGGCAATCGAGGGTCTTGCTACATCCACCGTGTCCCCCGCGCAGGCGGGGGTCCAGTGTTGGGCGTGTTGTCAAACATCGTGGCGCAGCGAGCGCCGTGTAGGGTGCATCTTGATGCACCGGAGTTCGGTCGCGGTGCATCAAGATGCACCCTACGTCCCGTCGTTGCGCGATTGCTCGTTCGCACGGACCGATGTCCTGCGTGATGCGTGGTGTCGTCCCTCCCGAACAGGGAGTTGGGGCGCGCGATGGTCTG
>DAINAT010000074.1:0-16725 GCA_036733305.1 Hyphomonadaceae bacterium | reverse complement strand
TCCGTTCACGGCGGCGGTGGTGGTTCCGCAGTACAAGGATTTCGGCGAGTCGAACCGGGCGCATTATGAGCGGGCGCTGGGCTGGCTCGATGACGAACTGAAGGGGCGCGAGTTCCTGGCGACGGGCGATTATACGGTGGCGGATATCTGCCTGTTGTCGACGGTGGATTTTGCGACGTGGATTGGACTGGGGATTCCCGAGGGGCTCAGCAATGTGCGCGCGTGGCATGAGCGCGTGACGGCGCGGCCGAGCGCGCAGGCGTGAGGATGCGTTCCCGCGGTTAAGCGGGGTGAGTTGGATTGAGTTGGAAACGCGCTCGCTTAGGCGGGCGCGTTTTTTGTTTCAGCTGGTGATCAGATCACCGCTTGTCCCGGTGAAAGCCGGGAACCAGAGCAACGCATACCGGAACAAGCCGCCCCTGGGTCCCGACTTACGTCTGGGGTTCGACGCGAAGCGTCGGACACGGAGTGAGAGGGGTGTGTTGATGTAGGAGCGTGCGTGTTGCGCGCTCTCGGTTTCACCAATGGTTGTCATCCCGGCCGAGCGTAGCGAGAGCCGGGAACCATTGATGGTGTGTCGTGCTCTCACAATGGGTCCCGGATAACGCTTCGCGTTTCCGGGATGACAAGCTGTGAGGTGTGCGCACGGGTGGGCCGGGTCGCTTGTGGCGACAGTTTGGGTTTCCTTGGGTTGGGTGTCGGTGTTCGCTTGGGGCAGATCCGCAGGCGTGGGCTGTGTGACATTCACAACTTCGCGGCGACGGATCATCTGGAGCGTTGAGGCGACGTGGAGCACGAGCATCGCAAGCATGCGCAGCGTCGCATTGATCCAGTGATCAAGCGGCGACGGGGTCCCTAGCCCAATGTGCGCGTGTTTGTGTCGTGTCATGCGGGGTAGAATACCCCGGCACGGGGGGCCGTAGATTCTGGGTCGCTCTATCCCTCAAACTTTCGCGCTAACGCGCTGAGTTTGTTTGGGGTGCGCAAAAATTGTCCTACAGTTTCGGTGCAGCTCTATCCCCCAATTCCGGCATCGTAGGGTGCATCGACGATGCACCATGGCATGCACCGGCCGCGCGGTGCATCGTTGATGCACCCTACGGGGTCGGGCCCGCTGTTTCTTTCCTACTCGCAACTCGACTTATGGCTTGGGCAAAATACCTTGTTGGTTACGCGACATGCGTGGTGTTGGCCTCAGGGGACGACAATGATCAGGGCTTTTCGGTGTGCGCTTGCGGCGGGTTTGACGGCGGCGGTGGTGGCTGCGTGTTCGCCGGGTGGGCCGGTGGTCGGGAATGAAGAGAAGACCGGGGAGTGGGTGAAGAAGGAACTGCTCAAGGTTGAAGCCGAGGGTGGCGCGCTGGGCGAAGTGTTCGCGGCGCTGCGGACAGCTGAGCCGGAAATCTACGAGAAGCTTATCGATGCGGCGACGCGTGGCGCTGCGGCAGGGCGTTCGCCGTTCGAGGCGGGGGCGGAGGTTCGCCCGCTTTATCTCGCGCGCTTTACCGAGCTGGGAAAAACGGCGGCGGACGGCGACATCAACGAGCTGCTGGATTTCTCGGGCGATCAGATGGGCGCGCTGATGGCGATCGATCCGCAGCTGTGCGTGACGATAGCGACGGGCGGCGCCGATGCGCGCGTGCAGCAGCTGCCGAAGCCGATGCAGGAGCGCGAGATGCAGGTGATGGCGCGCATCATCCGCGCGGGCGAACAGGACGGTGCGGGCGCGAGTCTGGAAGAGCTGGGTGCGTGGATCACGAAGTTTTCCGGGGCGCATCCCGAAGCGGCGCAGGCTTTAGGAATGATGGGAACGCCCTCGCCTACCGATGAGCAGGCCAAGGCGATCTGCGAGGGCAATATCGCGATGACCGATGCGCTGGGCGAGGAAGAGCCGGCGATGCGGGCGAAGCTGTTCCGCGGGCTGTTGCAGCAGAGTTAGCAGGGACGCGCTCGTCCTTCGACGGACGGCCCGCTTTGCGGGCCTGCTCAGGATGAGCGCTAACTACGACTTGTCATCCCGGCCGCAGCGAAGCGGAGAGCCGGGAACCATTGGGATGGTGTCGTACACTCACAATAGACCCCGGATAGCGCTGCGCGCTTCCGGGATGACAAGGTGTGAGTGCGTGATCAACCGCCGCCGAACTTGGCTGACCATTCCGCGACTTGCGCGTCTTCGATCTTGGTGAAGAGTTGCGGGGGAACTTCGATGGACTTGCCGCGGGGCAAGGCGTCGAGGAGCGCGGGGTAGCCGCCCTGCCCGAGCTTATCCGGATTGAGGCTGCGGCGGTCTTCGGGGATGCCGAGAGCGTCGAGGATTTTCTTCGCGGTTTCGGGCACGATCGGCTGGGCGATGATGCCGAAAAGCGCGACGAGGTTGAGCCCGGTGCGGATGCCGACGGCGGCTTGATCCACCGACGTCTTGTAGGCGGTCCACGGGGCGGCCTTGGTGATGTACTCGTTGCCGGCGGCCCAGATGGCGCGGGTTTCGGCGGCGGCTTTGCGGAATTCCATCGCTTCGTAATAGCTGATGAGCGCGGGCAGACGCGTGGCGAGTTCGTTGGCCATCCACGCTTCGTGTTCGCCGGGCTCTCCGCCGTCGGGGACTTTGCCGTCGAACTTGGCCGCCGTGTATTTCGTGATGCGGTTCACGAAGTTGCCGAGCACGTCGTTGAGGTCGGAGTTGATGCAGGCCTTGAAGGCTTCCCAGGTGAAGGCGGTGTCGGAGCTCTCCGGGCTGTTGGCGATCAGGTACCAGCGCCAGTAGTCGCCGGGGAGGAGTTCGAGCGCCTGGTCCATGAAGACGCCGCGCTTCTGGCTGGTGGAGAATTTGCCGCCATACCAGTTGAGCCAGTTGAAGGCTTTCAACTTGTCGACGAGTTTCCATGGCTCTTTCGAGCCGAGGATCGTGACGGGGAATGAGACGGTGTGGAAGGCGACGTTGTCCTTGCCCATGAACTCGACATAGGTGACGTCGTCCGCGCCCTTGTCGGTGCGCCACCAGCTTTCCCAGTTGCCGCCGGTTGCTTCCGACCATTCAACGGTGGAGCCGATGTATTCGATGGGCGCGTCGAACCAGACGTAGAAGACCTTGCTTTCGAAGCCGGGACGCGGCGCGCCATTGCGCGTGACGGGCACACCCCAGGAGAGGTCGCGCGTGATCGAGCGGTCGATCAGGCCTTCGTCCAGCCATTTGTAGGCGATGGAGGTGGTGAGGTTCGGCCAGCTGTCAGCGCGTTTGTCGACGAAGGCGCGGACTTCTTCCTGCAGTTTGGATTGCAGGAGGTAGAGGTGGCGCGTGTCGCGGATCTCGACATTGCGCGAGCCGGAGACGGATGAGTACGGGTTGATGAGGTCGACCGGATCGAGCAGCGTTCCGCAGTTGTCGCACTGGTCGCCGCGGGCTTTTTCGTAGCCGCAGTTCGGGCATGTGCCCTCGACATAGCGGTCCGGCAGGAAGCGTTTGTCATCGACGGAGTAGACCTGTTTGGAGGTGCGCTCGTCGATCAGGCCGTTGTCTTCGAGGACGTTGGCGAAGTGTTGGGTAAGCTTGCGGTTGGGCTCGCGCGAGGAGCGGCCGAACCAGTCGAAGGACAGTGCGAAGCCCTGCCCGACCCGTTTCTGGATTTCGTGTTGCTCGTCGCAATATTGCGCTGTGGTCTGGCCGGCTTCGATGGCGGCGAGTTCAGCGGGGGTGCCGTGTTCGTCGGTGGCGCAGATGAAGAGGACGTCGTGGCCCATGGCGCGGTTGAAGCGGGCATAGACGTCGGCCGGGAGCATGGAGCCCGCGAGGTTGCCGAGGTGCTTCACGCCGTTGATGTACGGCAGGGCCGAGGTGATGAGGATACGCGCCATGTCTAGCTTCCAGTCTGCCGGCTGATGATGCCGTTTGAGCGGGCTTGTAACATGGGCGGGCGGTAGCGCCAGCGTGGGGTTTTTACCCCTGAAACGGGCGAAAAAACCTCCTGCCGGGGCAGGAGGAGTCTTGCACATGCGGGGATGTGGTTAGCGGCTAGCTGTTGACGATGCTCGTCTGCCTGGCGGCGAGGCGGATGACGACCTCGCGGTCGGCCAGCGTTTCGACTGCGGGCACGCGTTTCGGATTGCCGGTCAGAATGACGCCGACGCCGAGATCATTGAAGGCGTGCGAGACGGCTTGTGCGCGCTCGGGGCCGGATTTCACTTCAGCGACGATCTGCTTGGCGCCACAGGCTTTCGCGTCGGCGGCGACGCGCTCGACCAGCTGTTGCGAGAATTTGTTGAACTCGGTGGTGTCCTTGTCGAAATAGATCGACACCTCACGCGAGCATGACGTCTCCTGGGCGTACAGGGACTGTGCGTTGGCGGCGTCGTAGGCGAAGCCGCCGAGGCCGATGAGCAGCGCTCCGACAGTCATCAGGGTCAGTTTCTGCATGTTCGCCTCCCATCTCCAATCGATTGCCCAACGTGTTGGGATCGAAACTGGTTCCGGAGAAACGACAAGAACGGCGAAGAGAGGCGGATTGTGACGGGAAATGGGTCGATTCGGGTCAGATTGGCCGTAGATCGGGTGGGGCTTGCGCAGGATCGCTGCGGCGCCTATTCCCCCGTGATCCGCGGGCCGCGTTAGCTCAGCGGTAGAGCAGCGGTTTTGTAAACCGAAGGTCGGGGGTTCAATCCCCTCACGCGGCACCATGGCTTGTTTGCCGTGACGGCAGGCTTCGGCCAGTTGACGGAACAACTCCCACTTTTTCAGCAGCTTCCGGCTTTACCTCCCTATCGCCTGCCTGCGCACGCGATAATGTGAACGTGCACAGGAATTGGGCTGGGGACTCAGGAGGACGTCGTGGGGACGAACAACATCTGGCGCGGGCTTTCGCTTGCGGCGGCGGGGATTGTTGCGGCTATTGCTCTTCAGGCATGCGGCGGACCCGGCAAGGGCAGCGACGCGGCAGTCGTTATCGGCAAGGACCAGGGTCCTCAGCTTGAGACGCGCAAAGCCGATGCGGCGCGTGCTGGCGCAGGCTCGAAAGAGTTCGAGTTCGTGCGGTATTCGATCGATGTGACGAAAGACCTGCCCCGCGCCTGCCTGACCTTCTCCTCCACGCTCAATCCTTCGACCGACTATCGTCCGTTCCTTGATATGGGCCGGGGCCCGCAGATTGCGCTGCAGACGGAAGGCGCCAACCTCTGCCTGGGCGGTCTGACGTTTGGTACGGATCGCGAGGTCAAGATCCGTTCCGGCCTGCCCGCCAATGATGGACGCACGCTGGCGTTCGACGAGACGGTGGGCATCTCGTTCGGCGATCGCCCTGCTTACGTCGGCTTCAAGGGCGATGGCGTGATCCTGCCGCGCATTGATGCGGACGGTCTGGGCCTTGAGACGGTGAACGTCGACAAGGTGAAGGTGACGATCTCGCGCATCACGGATCGCGCGCTTGCCTTCAAGACCATCAGCCAGGGCTATTCGCATAGCCAGGGCGGCTGGGGATACATGGACTACAATTCCGACGTTTATGACGTCGCCGAGCCGGTGTGGACGGGTGAGCTGGATACGCCAGCCTCGCCCAACACGGCCAAGACGACGGTGTTCCCGATCGCCAAGGCAGTGCCGAAGCTGAAGCCGGGCGCTTACTTCGTCGAGCTGGACCAGCTGAGCGCTTCGAGCGAAGTGCCGAACAATGCCGCGAAGGCGAAGCGTTGGCTCGTCATTACCGATCTCGCTCTCACAACCTATACCGGCAATGACGGCATGTCGGCGACGGTGCGGTCGCTGCAATCGGCCAAGCCGGTTTCGGGCGTGAAGCTGGAGCTGGTGGCGCGCAACAACGAAATCCTGGCGCGTGGCGACAGCGATGGTTCGGGCCGCGTGAACTTCTCCGGCCCGATCATGCGTGGCGAAGGCAATGTCAGCCCGCGCATGCTGATGGCTTATGCGCCCAATGGCGATTTTGCGATCCTCGATCTCGACCGCTCGCCGGTTGACCTGACCGAGCGCGACATTGGCGGACGCGCGCCTGCGCAAGCTGCGGACGCGTTCGTCTATACCGAGCGCGGCGTTTATCGCCCGGGTGAGAAGGTGTTCATCACCTCGCTGATCCGCGATGCAGCCGCGAACGCGGCCAACAACCGGCCGGGTTCGGTTATCGTTTATGGCCCGAACGGGCTGGAAGCGGGTCGCGTGCGCTTCAAGGACGCCAAGAAGACCAATGGCGCAATCACCTATGAATTCGATGTTCCGCGTACCGCTGCACGCGGCAACTGGCGGATTTCGACCGAGGTGGATGGCGTTGGCGTTATCGGCGGCCAGAGCTTCTCGGTTGAAGACTTCGTTCCGCAACGCATCGCGCTCGACCTGACAGCGGATGACAAGACACCGATGCGGGCCAATGAGACGCGCCCGATCACGGCCAATGTGCGTTTCCTCTATGGCGCGCCGGGCGCTGACCTGCCGGTTGAAGGAAACGTTCGGGTCGAGACCGACCAGAACCCGTTCCCGGATCTGAAAGGCTTCGTGTTCGGACGGCACAATGAAGAGTTCCGTGAATCGACCTTCGATCTTGCGTCTCAGAACACGGACTCGACCGGAAAGGCGATCATCTCGCTTGACCCGCATGCGGCCGAGAACGCCACCTCGTCCCGCCCCCTGCGCCTGCGCGCCGTGGTGTCGGCGATCGAGCCGGGCGGCCGGGCGGTTCGGGACGACGTGCGCGTCTCGTATCGTCCAGAGGCGCGCTATGTCGGCGTGAAGCCGGCGTTTGATGATCGTTCGTCGAAGGAAGGCGAAGCAGCCAGCTTTGAGGTTGTGTCGGTGGATCGCCTTGGCGCGCTGAAAGCGGCCACGATCAACTGGCGCCTCGTGCGCATCGACTGGAAGTATGACTGGTATCGCGCCGATGGCGGCGAGTGGCAGTGGCGCCAGTCACGCCGGGTTGTCGAGCTTGAAACCGGCAATCTGAAGATCGGCGAAGGCCAGCGTGGCTCCCTGAAGACGCGGGCGCTCGATTACGGCGATTTCGAACTCTACCTGACCGAGGAAGCCAATGGCGGGGAGGCTTCCTACGCCTTCTGGTCTGGCTGGGGCGGCCAGCCGGTTGATGGCGTGGAAGCGCCGGACCGCGTGCGCGTGCAGGTGCCGGATGCGCTGCCTGCGATCGGCAATGATGTCGATGTGACGATTGTTGCGCCCTATGCGGGCGAAGCGGAGATCGTTGTCGCGTCGGAGAACGTGATCACGTCGCGCACCATCACGGTGAAGGCGAACGAAGGCACGCGCGTGAAGCTGCCGGTCACCAAGGCCTGGGGCGCGGGCGCTTATGTCATGGCGACGGTCTATACGCCGCGCGATGCCGTGAAGACGCCTAAGCCGCGGCGCGCTGTGGGCGTCGCCCACATCGCGGTCGACACCAAGCCTCGGACGTTTGCGCTTGAGCTGACGGCGCCTGCCGTTCAGCGGCCGAACACCAAGATGACGGTGAACATCGCGGCCAAGGGCCCGAGCGACGATGCCTATGTGCAGCTGATGGCGGTGGATGAGGGCATCCTTCTTCTCACCGGCTTCAAGTCACCTGATCCGGTTGACTACTTCTTCGGCAAGCGCCGTCTGGGCGTGGAGCTGCGCGACGATTATGGCCGCCTGCTCGATCCCAACCAGGGCGCGGCCGGCAATATTCGCCAGGGCGGCGACCAGATTGGGGGGGCGGGTCTGACCGTCGTGCCGACGCAATCGGTTGTGATGGTGTCTGCGCCGGTGAAGCTGAGCGGCGGCAAGGCGGCGATCACGTTCGACGTGCCCGCGTTCAATGGCGAGCTGCGGCTGATGGCTGTGGCCTGGTCGAACGTCGGCGTTGGCGGCGCTTCGAAGCCCGTGACGGTGCGCGATCAGGTGCCAGCGTTGATGGCTCTGCCGCGCTTCCTTGCGCCGGGAGATACGGCGACGGCGACGCTGACGCTGGATAACGTGGAAGGCGCTGCGGGAGCTTACAACGCTGCGATCCAGGCGACTGCGCCTGTTCGCGCGGTGACGGGCAATCTGTCGGCCAACCTCAACAAGGGCCAGCGCAGCGACATCGACGCGACGTTCTCGGCGGCAGCTGAGGGCATCTCGAACGTGTCGTTCAACGTTTCGGGCCCGAGCAATTATTCGGTGCAGCGTTCGTATCCGATCCAGACGCGTTCGGCGTGGATGCCGGCGAGCTATGTTCGCCGCACGACCATTCCGGCGGGCGGGACGTTTGCTCCGGATGCGGGCTCGTTGAGCTCGTTCGTGCCGGGGTCAGGCTATGTGCAGGTGTCGTTCTCGCCCATCCCGATGGATGCGGCGGCGCTGTATGACTCGCTCGACCAGTATCCGTATGGATGCACCGAGCAGATCACCAGCCGCGCACTTCCGTTACTGTACGCCAACCAGATCGCGGCGCTGGCCGGGCGCAAGACGCCGGGCGACATGAAGGCGCAGATCCAGGAGGCGATCTCCACGCTGCTGAACCGGCAGGGTGCGGATGGCGCGATCGGTCTGTGGCGGACCGGCGACGCACTTTCGACGCCGTGGCTGGGCGCCTATGCGACGGACTTCCTGTTCCGCGCAAAGGCGGCAGGCTTCGTTGTTCCGGATGCGGCGCTCGATAAAGCCTATGACGCGCTTGAGGAGTTTGCGGTTCGCGAGAACCGGTATTCTTCGAGCTATGACTTCGAAGTCTATGAGAGCCGCTACACCAACGACACCGAGCAGAAGCTGATGGATCGTTCGGTGGCGTATGCGGCCTATGTGCTGGCGAAGGCCGGGCGCATGGACAAGTCGCGCCTGCGCTATCTGCACGATGATCGGTTGAGCCGCATTGCGGACCCGCTGGCCAAGGCGCAGATCGCGGCGGCGCTCTACATGATCGGTGACAATGCCCGCTCGAAGTCTGCCTTCGATCAGGCGGAGGCTGCGATCGGCTACACCAATACGGGCGACTGGTATCAGACGTCCCGCCGCGACCTCGCTGGCGTGCTCGCGCTGGCGCAGGAAGCCAAGCAGACTGACCGTGTGCGGCGCCTGTCGCAGCGCGTGGCGCAGGACCTGCCGGAGCCGGATCGCCTGACGACGCAGGAGAAGGCCTTCCTTCTTCTCGCCGCCAACGCGCTCTCGGGTGGACAGGCCGCGGTGAATGTCGCGGTGCAGGGCCAGGCGGATACGCTGTCGTCGGGCGTCTACAAAATGCGCGATGTGCAGACACCGCCGGTGTTCACGAACCGTGGTCAGGGCCAATTGTGGGTGACGGCTATGTCGCGCGGCTCGCCCGCTTCGGCCCCGCCGCCGGCTGCGGATGGCATGACGGCGTTGAAGCAACTGTGGACGCCGGGCGGTCAAGCGATTGATGGCACGAGCTTCCGCCAGGGCGACCGACTGATCGTGGCGATCACGGTTGGCGGGTCCGAGATGCGCAAGGTGCCGGTTGTGGTGGCTGACCTGCTGCCGGCGGGCTTCGAGATCGAAGCTGTGCTGCGGCCGGAAGATGCGGGCGCCAACGGGCCGTATCGCTTCCTCGGCACAGTGCTCGCGCCGAACATCGCCGAGGCGCGGGATGACCGCTTCGTGGCGGCGTTCGACCTGTTCGACCAGAAGCGCGAGACCGTGGCCTACATGGTTCGCGTGGTGACGCCGGGCACGTTCACAATGCCGGGCGTGGTCGCGGAGGACATGTACAAGCCGGACACGTATGCCCGCACGATCTCGCGGACGGTTACGGTTGCGAAGCGGTAGAAATGCACGCGGTCGATCAATGGTTGTCATCCCGGAAGCGTCGCGAAGCGGCGCTATCCGGGACCCATTGTGAGAGCACGACGGCATCAAAATGGGTCCCGGCTCTCCGCTTCGCTGCGGCCGGGATGACAAGCTGTAGGACCTGCATGGCTGGGGTCTGCGATGAGCATGACTGCTAAGTCGCTATCTGGCGCGCTACGCTATCTCAATCCGCGCAACTGGTGGTGGCCGGCCGAGTGGTGGCGCAAGGCGGCGCTGGTCGTGCTGTATGTGTTGCTGCCGCTGATGGCGGTGGACTTCTTCTTTCCGCCGCCGCTGAAGCGTTTCCAGGAAGTTTCCGGCGTGGTGATGGATCGGCGCGGGGCTGTGCTGCGCGTGTTTCCGGTCGATGACGGCAAGTGGCGGATGCGTGCGCATGTCGAGGAACTGGACCCCGACTTTATTGCGGCGCTGATGGCATATGAAGACAAGCGCTTCATGAGCCATGGTGGCGTGGACTTCACGGCGCTGACACGGGCGGCTGGGTCGCTGG
The DNA here is from genome assembly GCA_036733305.1 of Hyphomonadaceae bacterium. Classification (GTDB taxonomy): domain Bacteria; phylum Pseudomonadota; class Alphaproteobacteria; order Caulobacterales; family Hyphomonadaceae; genus UBA7672. The sequence continues at coordinate 6,469 of DAINAT010000074.1, read as the reverse complement.
TGACATCCGGGCGGATCGTGTCGGGCGGATCGACGATCACGATGCAGACGGCGCGTCTGCTCGAGCCGCGTCCGCGGAATATCGGCTCGAAGCTGATCGAGGCGTTTCGCGCGTGGCAACTGGAGCGGCGGTATTCGAAGGACGAGATCCTCGAGCTTTACCTGACGCTTGCCCCGTATGGCGGGAACCTTGAGGGCGTGCGGGCAGCTTCGTGGGCCTACTTTGGCCGGGAGCCGGATAACCTGTCGCCGGACCAGATCGCGATGCTGATCGCCCTGCCGCAATCGCCTGAGGCGCGGCGACCGGATTTGCGTCCCGAAGCGGCAATCGTTGCGCGCGAGCGCGTGCTGATGCGGTTGGCGGATCAGGGGCTGTTTCAAAAGGATCTGGCCGCGGAGTCGGCGGATTATCCCGCGCCCAAGCGTCGCGACTTCCCGACTGTGGCGTGGCACGCGTCGGAAGAGGCGCTGAAGCGGGCGGGCGATCCGGACAATATCGAGACGACGCTGGACCTCGCCTTGCAGAAGGAAGTGGAACAGCTGGCCAAGCGCGCGGCGGGTGCGTCGCGTGATGGCGTGCAGGTGGCGATCATGGTGGTGGACATCGCCAGCCGCGAAGTGCGCGCGGCGGCGGGCTCGTCCACGCGCGCGGCGGCGGGCGGGTGGATCGACCTGACCAATCGTCCGCGTTCGCCCGGCTCGACGCTGAAGCCATTCATCTACGGTATGGCGTTCGATGATGGCGTAGCCTCGCCCGATACGCGGATTGCGGATGCTCCGCGCAGGTTTGCGACCTACCGCCCGGATAACTTCGACCGGACATTCCGGGGCGATGTGACGGTGGCGCAGGCTCTCCAACATTCCTTGAACGTGCCGGCGGTGGCGGCGCTGGATGCGGTGGGGGCGCAGCGGTTTGCTGCGGCGCTTTCGTTTGCGGGCGCTGATCTTTCGATGCCGCTGACGGGCGACGAGGACGCAGGGCTAGCGATTGCGCTGGGCGGCGCGGGCATGACGGTGCGCGATGTGGCGTTGCTCTATGCGGCGCTGGGCGATCATGGGCGGGCGCTGCCGCTGCACTGGCTGAAGGCGGAGACGGAAGCGGCGCTGAAGACGCCGGAGAAAGCGACGCAGATCATGTCCGCGCAGTCGGCGCGACAGATCGTGGACATTCTGGGCTCGGCACCAGCGCCTGAAGGACGGATGCCCGCGATGCTGACGCAGGAAGCGCCGGTGATCGCGTTCAAGACAGGCACGTCCTACGGCTTCCGCGATGCGTGGGCGGCGGGCACTGGCAATGGACATGCGGTGGTGGTGTGGATCGGGCGGGCAGATTCATCGCCGCGTCCCGGCATCACGGGGCGCGATGCGGCGCTGCCGGTTCTGTTCGACGTTTATGATGCGGTGACGCGGATCACGCCTCGGCGCTCGTCTGGTCCGCCCCTGCGCGAAGAGATTGCCGGAAGCCATACGCCGCCGTCCGCGCTGGCGCGGTTCGAGCGGCAGAATGCGCCACCGCAGATTCTCTTCCCGCCAGATGGCGCAGAGGTGTGGAAGGACGAGGAGCACACCTCGTTCGTGCTGGCGGCTGAGGGGCGGGGCAAGCTCGCCTGGTATGTCGATGGCAAGGCGCTGCCCCGCAATGTGGCGGGCGATGCGGTGTGGCGGCCGAACGATACCGGCTTCTACGAGCTGTTCGTGGTGGACGAAGCCGGACGGTCAGCCAAATCGCGTGTGCGGATCATGACGCCGGCGAGCTAACGCGCTCGACTACCTCGTAAGTGTTTGCACCAGATCGTTTGTGACGACGGCGCGACGGCCGCCTGCGATCAGATCATCGACCAGCGCCTTGGGCAGGCTGACAGCCGTGGCGGCGGCGCCGAGGCGCTCAAACTGATCGGGCGGCAGGTCCGCGAACGAGATGGTATCGAAGCTGAACTGCACGTCGCGGCAGTTCCAGCCTTCGCCAGCGCCGAGACTGCGCGCTTCTTCCGGTGTCAGCTTGCAGCGCCAGTCGATGAGATCACGCTGCCAGTCGGACAGTACGCTGCCGAAGGCATCGCTGGCGGCGCGCTTGGGCGCGTTGATGCCGGCGCTCAGCAGGGCTTCGACGAGTTGCACCGCGTCTGGACCTTCGGGCTTCATCGCCCAACCGCTCTCCGAGTTTGGCTCGGAGTTCACCAGCAGGAACGTCATCCGGCGGATCTTTACGGCGTCGCGCGCGGAGTAAGGCCCGTAAGGTTTGCCCGCTGCGCGCCGGATGGTGACCAGGCTGGAGAGGCCGAAATTGTCCGCGATGCCCCCGTCTGTGAGGTGAAGATACTTCATGCGCGATGGATCGCGGTAAGCGCGGAAGGCGGTTGCCGTCTCGCGCAGCAGCGCAGGCGAGGTGCGATCAAGCCTTGTCGTCTCCACCAGATCCGGCAGCGGCACGGGGCATTCGCCTTCCGGCAGCTTTACCACGATGGGCCGGAAGACCGCGGGAACGGACATGGAGGCGGCGACCGCATCCGCCACACGGACGGACGCCAGATCGCTGCAGATCGCCTGGAAATATGGCGCGGCGAACGCGAATGGCGTGCCGTTGTAGAGATCGGCCGCATTGATAATGACGCGTGGATGGTTGGTCAGATCCTTCATGTGGGCGCCGGCATAGACTTCGGTGTTCAGCCAGTTCGCCAGCTTGTCCGGACCGTTGACGCCGCCCTGCATCAGGCGCTGCCAGTTGTCGAACGACATGAAAGTGGTGTGGAGCTGGCTCTGCCAGTCCTTGTCGAGCATGGCCGGACGGAAGCCATCAAGGCCGGCTGCGCCGTGCAGTCCGAACCATGCAGCGATGGTCGAGCCTCCGGACACGGATGTGATCAGCGCCACCTTGTCGATCAGCGCGCGGCCATCGGCGCCCTTCATGTCGCGCAGTTGCAGCAGCACGCCCAGCGAGAAGGATGCGGCGCGCGCGCCTCCGCCCGAGAGAGCCAGAGCAATCGCATCGCCATCGACGCCAAGCTCGATTTCGACAGGCGGCGCGGGCGGTTCGGTGAGCGTGCGGTTGATCGGTGTCGTATCCGGCGCGGAGACGCAGGCTGCCGCGAACATGGCTAGCGCGATTGCGGTGAGACGCATGGGACACCCCCTCGACTTTCCGTTCTTGGCCGAGATCAACGGGATGTCCAGCAGACGCAACTAGCCGTGCGTTTTTCTTGCACGCGAAACGAGGCGCAGCGTGGAGGGATCGCGCTGGCCGGGGTCTTCGCCAGCGATGGCCTTGTCCAGCTGCTCGGCGAGCACCTTGCCGAGTTCGACACCCCATTGGTCGAACGGGTTGACGCCCCAGAGGATGCCGGCAGCAAATGTGCGGTGCTCGTAGAGGGCGATCAGCGCACCGACGCTTTCGGGGGAGAGATCGTTGAGTAGGATGGTGGTGGAGCCGCGGCCGCCTTCCATGTGCATGTGGACCGACTGGGCCTTGGCCTTTTCGGGCGACATGCCTTTGGCGAGGAGTTCCTTCTCGGCAACTTCACGGCTGCGTCCGCCGAGGAGCCCTTCTGCCTGCGCGAAGGCGTTGGCGAGCAGGGCTCGGCCCCGGCCCTTGTCGCCAGCGCCCGCGTTGAGAGCGGCGACGAATTCGATCGAGCTATCGCGCAAGCCCTGATGCAGCAGCTGGTGGAAGGAGTGCTGGCCAAGCGTGCCGACCGAGCCCCAGGTGATCGGCGCGGTGAGGCCGATGAGACCGCCCGGCGCGTCCGAGACGTTCTTGCCGTTGGATTCCATTTCGAGCTGCTGGAGGAAGTCCGGCAGTTTGCGCAGGCGGTGTGCGTAGGCCAGCACGGTGCGGGTCGGCGCGCCGGTCCTCTCCGTGTGGCGGAAGACGTCGAGCATGGCCAGGCGCGCGGGCACGTTGCTCTCGAGCGGCGTGTCGCGGAAGTGCGCGTCCATCTCGGCAGCACCCTTGAGGAAGCGGTTCCACACATCGGCGCCGAGTGCGATCTGCAGCGACAGGCCGACTGACGACCAGACCGAGTAACGACCGCCGACGCTCTCATCCATCGGGAAGATGCGGTCTTCGGCGGCGCCCCAGGCTTTCGCCTTGTCGGGGGCGGACGAAACGGCTGCGAGGTGGTTGTTAGCTTCGGCCTCGCCCAGCGCCTTCACCAGCCACTCACGGCCGAGCAGCGCGTTGGAAGCGGTCTCGGGCGTCTTGAAGGATTTGGAGACGACGAGGACGAGCGTTGTTTTCGGGTCGAGATCGGCGGTCTGTTCCGCGAAGTCTTCCGGGTCGACGTTGGCGACGAAGCGGATGTTCGGGCCATTGGTGGCGTAGTCGCGCAGCGCGTCCCAGATCAGGCGCGGGCCGAGGTCCGATCCGCCGATGCCGATGTGCAGGATGGTTTTGACGGTGAAACCGAGGCCGCCGCTGGCTGCCTTTTTTGCAAAGGCTGCGGCCTTCTCGGCTTCGCGCGCCATGGCTTCGGCGGCCAGGATGCCCTTGCCGTTGCCGCGCAGCGCCCAGTGCAGCGCCGGGCGGTGTTCGGAAACGTTGACGATCTCGCCCGCGAACAGAGCTCGGATCTTGTCCTTGAGGCCCCGCTCGACGGCCAGCGACTGGAGGGCGGCCAGGGCAGCCTCGTCGATCAGCTGCTTGCCGACGTCCGCTTCAAGATGGGGCGCGGTCCAGATGAAAGCGTCCAGATTGGCGCGTTTGGCGGTCTCCTGCAGAGGGGTCGCGGTCAGGCGCTGGTATTCGGCCTGGACGGTTTTCCAGCTGGAGAGCGTCATTTTGCGATATTCCCTTGCGGAACCGAATGTTCTGAAAGATCTGGCGCTGCCGATGCAATCGGCGAGCCCGGATACCGCATTAGCGGTTAATCCTGAATGGGTGCCCTAGCTGCGAGGCTTTTATGCGGTCTGGTTTAGCAATTTCTGCAGTTCTGGCCGGCGCTTTGGCGTTGTCGGCCTGCGGCGGCGAAGCGCCCGCTCCGGCTGAACCCGCAGCCCCGACCGTTCCGGCGCCGACACAGGCTGAGCTGCCGCCCCCGTACGACACGGCCGACATTGCTGCGGGCAAGAGCATCTTCGGACGCCAATGCGCCTCGTGCCATTATGTGGCGGCGGGCAAGGGCAATCTCGTCGGACCCAACCTGCACGGCGTGTTCGAGCGCGGCACGGGCAACGCGCCGGGCTACAACTACTCGCCGGCGCTGAAGAATTTCGAGCACAAGGAATGGACGCCGGATCTGGTGGAGCAATGGCTGCTGGCGCCGCAAGGCTTTGTGCCGGGCACGGCGATGTTCTTCAACGGCATCAAGAAGGACGAAGAGCGCCACGCGCTGATCGCCTACCTGCTGATCGAAAGCCGGAAGCCGTAGCCGACGCTAGAGCGAGAACTGCTCGCGCAGGATGCGTTCGTCGAGGGCATGACCTTCATCGAACAGCATGGTGAGCGATTTGCCATGATCCTCGCGGACCTCGACGCGCGCGACATCGCGGACCTCCTGCGTGTCGGCCGATGCAGCCACGGGGCGGCGATCGGCATCGAGCACTTCGATCTCGACACGTGCATCATGGCGCAGCAGCGCGCCGCGCCAGCGCCTCGGGCGGAAAGGCGAGATCGGGGTCAGCGCGAGAAGGTTGGCGCCGATCGGCAGGATCGGTCCGTGCGCGGAGAGATTGTAGGCGGTCGAGCCAGCAGGCGTTGAGACCAGCACGCCATCGGCCGTGAGATCGGCGAGACGCTCCTTGCCATCGACCAGGATACGCAGCCTGGCGGTCTGCGCGGTCTGGCGCAGCAGCGAGACTTCGTTGATCGCCTGCAGGTGTGTGACCTTGTCCTTCACGCTGACGGCGGTCATCGCAAGCGGATGGATGACAGCACGCACAGCGTTGTTGAGGCGGTCTGGCAGACCAGCCTCGTCGTATTCGTTCATCAGGAAGCCGATCGTGCCCCGGTGCATGCCATAAACCGGCAGCTTGTCGGCATAGCGGCCGCGCAGGGTTTCGAGCATCCAGCCGTCGCCGCCCAGAGCGACGATGACATCGGCCTTGCTGGCGGCCGTCTGGCCATAGCGGCGCGTCATCGCCTCGAGCGCCTGCCGGGCCTCCGGCTTCGCAGATGCGGTGAAGTGGATCTTGGGGTCGGCCATGCTTCAGTCCCGGGTAAAAGTCCCGCTACGGCGCCCAGCTATAGAGGCGAAATAGGTAAAAGACGACCGAATGACATTCTTTTCCGGGCGCCATAAGCTGACCCCACAGGAGACCTCTCATGGCCGATGACCTCAAGCTTGTCAGCGTTAAGAGCCGGTGCAGCCCGGAAGAATGGAAAGCGCGCGTAGAACTTGCAGCGCTTTACCGACTGGTCGCCCTGTACGGGTGGGACGACATGATCTTCACCCACATCTCGGCGCGCGTTCCGGGGCCTGAGCACCACTTCCTGATCAACCCTTACGGGTATTTCTTCAACGAGATCACGGCGTCTT
>DAINAT010000073.1:0-16802 GCA_036733305.1 Hyphomonadaceae bacterium | reverse complement strand
CCCTCGGCGGCGGCTGCGAGCTGGCCATGCTCTGCGATTTCATCCTGGCCTCCGAAACCGCCAAATTCGGCCAGCCGGAGATCAATCTCGGCGTCATGCCCGGCATTGGCGGCACCCAGCGCCTCACGCGTTTCGTCGGCAAGTCGAAGGCCATGGACATGTGCCTCACCGGCCGGATGATGGACGCCGCCGAGGCCGAGCGCTCGGGCCTGGTCTCCCGCGTCCTCCCCGCCGACAAGCTGCTGGACGAGGCAAAGGCCGCCGCCAGGAAGATCGCCAGCCAGTCCCGCCCCATCGCCATGATGACCAAGGAGACGGTTAACGCCGCCTACGAAACCACCCTGCGCCAGGGCATCATGCTGGAGCGCCGGCTGTTCCACTCGATGTTCGCCACCGATGACCAGAAAGAAGGCATGTCCGCCTTCGTCGAAAAGCGCCCTGCAAAGTTCCAGAACAAGTGACGCAGGGGCGATTTGGCCCTTCTTGCAAGGGTTTCTGCAATACCGATCAAATCCTTCAACAGGCGAATTGACCGCGTCTGGCGACGCTGTTAAGACGCCGCTCCCCAAAACCCCCGGATCATGTCCGCAGGGTCGGGTAAACGGAGCTTGGAAGACCGATGGCCAATACGAAATCCGCCAAGAAAATGGTGCGCAAGATCGCACGGCGGACCGAGGTCAATAAATCCCGCCGTTCGCGCGTCCGCACCTTCATCCGCAAGGTCGAAGAGGCCGTGGCCTCGGGCGACAAGAAAGCGGCGATCGTCGCCCTGAAAGCCGCCGAGCCGGAAATCATGCGCTCGGTCCAGAAGGGCGTCCTTCACAAGAACACCGCCTCGCGGAAAGTTTCCCGCCTGGCTGCCCGCGTCAAAGGCGTCGCGGCCTAACTCACTGCCTCGCCTCACCGGGCGCCCCTTAGGGGGTGACAACTCGGTGAGGAGATCGACCCCCGGGGTATTCCGGGGTTGTCTTTTCCAACTCCCCAGAGTTGAATTTAGCTAAGCGTACCACCTCCAAAAACATCGCAGAAACCACCCGAATATTGCTCCTCATACGGAGCAGTAATCGAACACGATTCCGTTGCCTGAAACCCACGACAAACGGCGTTTTTACAATGGATTCAGTGGCAATACCGAATGAGACAGTTTGGTTAAAAATAAAACTGCCAAAGGGGCTTTTGTCGCGGTTGACGGCAGGCGTTGAACGGAGAAAAACTCTCCTCCGTAGCGAGTAAACTTCCTTCGTTTGGACACGTTCTGCGACTCCGGGGCTGGAGTCGTCGGAGAGCCTTTTTGTCCAAAAATCGGGGGAGGTAACATCGACCAGAAAGGTAGATGAGGGGCCATGATCAGCAAACAGAACACGACCCGTTTTGTATCTGACGGGATGGGGGGAGCGGGCCGAATGGCAGAACCGACTTCGATCTCACGCAACACGTCGACTAACGCATTCTCGGATTCCAACAACGAAGTCCCGGCCGTCTGGGCCGCCGTGCGCGACGCTCTGCGCCGCCGTCTCGGCGACCAGAAGTTCGACGCCTGGATCGCCAAGCTCGACCTCGTCGCAGAAGTTAACGGCGAAGTCCTGCTCGCGGCGTCTGACGACTATCAGCGCAGCCGCGTCGACACCGATTTCGGCCACATCATCCAGCAGGCCTGGGATCAGGCCGACCGCAATGGCCGCACCGTGCGCATCGAAGCGCGCAGCCGCATCGCGCCCGAAGTCCTCGACCTCGTGCAGCCTGCAGCTGAAGCCATCGCCCATGGCTATGAAAATGGGGCCGATGAAGGGATCGCGGAAGATTTCGCCGAGAGCGAAGAACCCGTCGAACTCAGCGCAGAAGCCGCGCAGACCCTCGACAACTTCCTCGTCGGCGATTCAAACCGCATCGCCTTCGGCCTAGCCCGCCGCCTCGCCATGGGCGCCGGCGTCGAAGCCAACGTCGTCACCATCGTCGGCCCGCACGGCGTCGGCAAATCCCACCTCCTGCGCGGCATCGAGCAGGCGCTCAAAGCCGCCCGGGGTGATCACAGCGTCCTCTACATGTCGTCGGAAGACTTCACCGTCGCCTTCGTCGATGGCGTGAAACGGAAAGACACGTCGGATCTCCGCACGCTCGTCCGCCGCGCCAAGGTCGTCCTGCTCGACGATTTCCAGTTCATCTGCTCGAAGCCGGGCACGCTGGTGGAATTCTTCTCCCACCTCCGCGCCATCGTCTCGCACGGCGGCGTCGTCGTCCTCGCAGCCGACCAGACGCCCGCTCTCATCGACCAGCTCGACGAGCGCATGCGTGATGAAATCCACGGCGGCGTCATCGCCCAGATGGAATTGCCCGAGCGCAATCTCCGCCGCGAGATCGTTCGCGCCAAGGCCGACGCGGTTTCACAAGCCGCCGCCGCCATCAACGCGGACTTCCACCTCACGGAAGAGTGGGTCGATCTCCTCGCGGATCGTCTGCCCGCTTCCGGCCGCGCGCTCCACGGCGCCGTCCGCAACGTCTATTGCGGCACGGTTCTCGCCGGCAAACCGCTGGACAAGACCGCCGTCGAGAAATCGATCCAGCTGCAAATGGGCGGCGCTCCCGCCCGTGCGCCGAAGATCGACACGATCAAGGACGTGACCGCGAAGGCCTACGGCGTCACCAAGATCGATCTCGAGTCCGCCTGCCGCAAACGCCAGTTTGCACAGCCGCGCCAGTTCGCGATGTACCTGTCGCGCCAGCTGACCAAATGCTCCTATCCGCAGATCGGGCGCATGTTCGGCGATCGCGATCACACCACGGTCCTCTTCGCGTACCGGAAAATTTCCGCGATGGTCTCCGCTAACGCGGGCCTCGCCGAAGAACTCCGCCAACTCGAACAACGCATCATGGCAGACCCGCGCAACGGCCGCTGATCTCTGATCAGATGTGAATTCAAAACCCCTCTCCCGACAACCGGGGGAGGGGTTTTTGTTTTTGGGGTGTCGCTGCCTTTCACGATAGCCCTCATCCTGAGCAGGCCCGCAAAGCGGGCCGCCCGTCGAAGGACGAGGGCGTGCTCACCACTCTCTCCCCGCATTCCCCGCGAAGGCGGGGACCCAGCGCCCCACCACCACCCCCAGCTCTTCGTCCCGCTCCTCCCGGCGAAAGCCGGGACCCAGGGGCGGCTTGTTCCGATGCGTGAACCCCTGGGTCCCGGCTTTCGCCGGGGCGAGCGGTTGAAAGGTCTTTCTCGCAACAATCCGCCCAAAACCTCACCCACACCCGCCCAACACCCACCCACCCTGTGGATGCTTCATCCAAACCCTTGAGCACTCACGAAATCATCCCTTTTCGCAGCGCCGCAATCGGCTAAAGTCTCATCCCGCCTACCCAATCATCGGGGCATATGGCGGGCTGATACCGGGCGCGCCGTCATATGCGCGTTACGTATCAGGCGACGCCTTCTGACAGGATTGGGCCATGAAACTCACGATCGATCGCAACGCTCTCATGCGTGCGCTTTCCCACGTTCAGGCCGTGGTCGAGCGGCGGAACACCATTCCGATCCTCTCCAACATCCTGATGGTCGCCGAAGGCGACCGCCTCAGCCTCACCGCGACCGACCTCGACATCGAGGCGACAGACGCTGCCGAAGCCGCGATCAAGAAAGCCGGCTCCGTCACCGCCCCGGCGCAAACCCTCTTTGATGTCGTGCGCAAGCTTCCCGAAGGCTCGGAAATCTCGCTCGACCTCTCGGATAGCCGCCTGTCTATCTCCTCGGGCCGCTCCAAATTCGCGCTGCCGACCCTGCCTGCGTCAGACTTCCAGACGATGCAGAAGGAAGACGCACCGACGAAATTCGAAATGGATGCGGCCGAACTCCGCCGCCTGATCGACAAGACGCGCTTTGCGATCTCGACGGAAGAAACCCGCTACTATCTCAACGGCATCTATCTGCATCACGCCAAGGGCCCGAAAGGCAACGTGCTCCGCGCCGTCGCCACCGATGGCCACCGCCTGGCCCTCGCCGAAACCGAAGCGCCCAAAGGCGCCGCAACGCTCAAGGGTATCATCGTCCCGCGCAAATGCGTGGCCGAAGCCCGCCGCCTGCTCGATGGCGCGCCGGAAAAGGTCGTCGTCGAAGCGTCCGATTCCAAGATCGTCTTCCGCATCGGCGAAGCCGTGCTCACGTCGAAACTCATCGACGGCTCCTTCCCGGATTACCAGCGCGTGATCCCGAAGGAAAACAACCGCGTCCTCAACGTCGACAACAAGTCCTTCAAGGACGCCGTCGATCGCGTCGCCACCGTCTCCGCCGAACGCTCGCGCTCGGTGAAGCTCACGCTTTCCCCGGGCAAGCTCACGCTCGCCGTCAGCCACGCGGAAACCGGCTCAGGCGCTGAAGAGCTTGAGGTGGACTATAATTCCGAACCGATGGAGATCGGCTTCAACGCCAAATATCTCCTCGACGTCGCCAGCCAGATCGAAGCGGAAGAAACCCGCATCGAATTCAACGACGCCGCCTCTCCGGCGCGCGTGTTGGACACCAAAGACGACGGCGCCCAATACGTCCTGATGCCCCTGCGTGTGTAGCGCAGGCGTTGGAAGCGTGAACTCCGTTCACGCGTTCCCCGCGCAGGCGGGGATCCAGACGCATCCGGCAACCACCCCCTCCGTCTTGCGCTACGCGCAATCCACCTCCCCCAGTCTTCGACTGGTGGAGGCAAACAGCGCTCCATTGCTGGCGACAAAGGGGAGTTGCCTCCACCTGTGCGAAGCACTGGGGGAGGTGGATCGCCGCGTCTTCGCGGCGAGACGGAGGGGGCGCCCGCTACGCAACTGGCAGCCTATATACAACCCAACCCCATGACTGACCTCGCCATCCGTCGCCCGCATGTCCGCCTCACGCGCCTCGCGCTGCAGGATTACCGGAACTACGCCTCGCTCCAGCTCCGTCTCGATGGCCGCCACGTCTGCCTCTACGGCGCAAATGGCTCAGGCAAGACCAACCTGATGGAAGCCGTCTCCATGCTCTCGCCGGGCAGGGGCCTGCGCGGGTCCGAATTCACCGAACTCATCCGCCGCGACGCCGAGGGAAAGCTCGCCCGCTCATGGGCGCTCTCGTCCGACGTTCGCGACGGCGACATCGACCGCAAGATCAACCTCTCCCTCGAACTCGACGAGCAGGGCCGATCCAAACGCACGGCCAAGCTCGATGGCGTCCCCGCCACCCAGAACGACCTTGGCGAGCTGATGCGCATCATCTGGCTCACCCCGTCCATGGACCGGGTCTTCGTCGGCCCGGCCGGCGACCGCCGCCGTTTCCTCGACCGTCAGGTGATGGCGCACTTCCCCGCCCACGGAACCTTCAGCGCCGCCTACGAGAAGGCCATGCGCCAGCGCAACGCGCTTCTGGAGCGGGGCAGGGCGGACCCGGCCTGGCTCGACGCCCTCGAACTCGGCATGGCCTCCGCAGCCGCCGCCATGGCTCTCCATCGCATCGACGCGGTCAAAGTCATGCAGGAAGCCATCCTCGCCCGCCCCGAAGGCGCCTTCCCGAAGGCGCTGATCGACCTCGACGGCCAGTTCGAGGCCCACGCCGCCAACGGCGTCCCGCTCACCGACATCGAGCAGGAAATCGTGACCCAGCTCCGCGAAAACCGCTCCCGCGACCAGGCCGCCGGACGCACCACGGAGGGCGTTCACCGCACCGATTTGCGCGTCATTCACGCCCCCAAGGGACTGCCCGCCGACCAGTGCTCGACCGGCGAGCAGAAAGCCTTGTTAATAGGCTTGATTTTAGCCAATGCGCAGGCGCTTTTCGAGCGTGATTTTGCCCCCTCTCCTCTGCTATTGTTGGATGAAGCGGCGGCCCATCTCGATTCGGATAGGCGCGCCGCTCTGTACGATGAACTGGCCGCTCTCGGCGGCCAGGCCTGGCTCACAGGAACAGATCGCTCCCTGTTCGACGCTTTCGGCGATCGAGCGCAGCGGTTTGAAGTGTCCGACGGGATCGTACGTGAAGACTGAGCGGCGCAGGATGCGACCGCGACACTGAGTTTGCCTGGGAAGTTTTGAATGTCCGACACTCCGGAAACGCCGATCGCTAAAGGCTACGACGCCGGCTCCATCAAGGTCCTCCGCGGCCTCGACGCCGTGCGCAAACGCCCGGGCATGTACATCGGCGACACCGACGATGGCTCGGGCCTCCACCACATGATCTACGAGGTCATCGACAACGGCATCGACGAAGCGCTCGCCGGTCACGCCGACTTCGTGCGCCTCACGCTCTACCCGGATGGCTCCGCCGAAGTCGAAGACAATGGCCGCGGCATCCCGGTCGACATCCACCCGGAAGAGGGCGTCTCCGCAGCCGAGGTCGTGATGACCCAGCTGCACGCCGGCGGCAAATTCGCCAACACCGAGGAAGAAGGCTCCTACAAGGTCTCCGGCGGCCTGCACGGCGTCGGCGTCTCGGTCGTCAACGCGCTCTCCGAACACCTCGACCTCACGGTCCGCCGCAACGGGAAGGTGCACACCATGCGCTTCCTGCTGGGTGAGCCCGAAGCCCCCCTGCGCATCATCGGCGATGCTCCGATGAAAGCCGACGGCTCGCGCTTCGAAACCGGCACCACCGTCCGCTTCCTGCCCAGCCCGCAGACCTTCTCCATGGTCGAGTTCAAGCGCGATACGCTCGAACACCGCCTGCGCGAACTCGCCTTCCTGAACTCCGGCGTGAAAATCGTCCTGCAGGATCTGCGCGGCCCCGAGCCGTGGGAAACCGTGATGCAGTACGAAGGCGGCGTCGAAGCCTTCGTCAAACACATCGACCGCCAGCGCACCGCTGCGATCCCCAAACCGATCTACTCGATGACCAAGAAAGACGGCGTCACCGTCGAAGCCGCCCTCCAGTGGAATGACGGCTACTACGAAAACGTCCTCTGCTTCACCAACAACATCCCGCAGCGCGACGGCGGCACGCACCTCGCCGGCTTCCGCGGCGCCCTCACGCGCGTCATCAACAAATACGCGCAGGAAACCGGCCTCGCGAAAAAGGAAAAGGTCGAGATCTCCGGCGACGACGCCCGCGAAGGCCTCTCCTGCGTCCTCTCGGTGAAAGTCCCCGACCCCAAATTCTCATCCCAGACGAAAGACAAGCTCGTCTCCTCCGAAGTCCGCCCCATCGTCGAAACGCTGATGACCGAAGCGCTCAGCCAGTGGTTCGAGGAGAACCCCGGCCCGGCCAAGCAGGTCATGCAGAAGATCGTCGAGGCCGCCGCCGCGCGCGAAGCCGCCCGCAAGGCCCGCGAGCTCACCCGCCGCAAGACCGCGCTCGACATCACCTCGCTCCCCGGCAAGCTCGCCGACTGCCAGGAGAAAGACCCCGCCAAATCCGAAATCTTCATCGTCGAGGGTGACTCGGCCGGCGGCTCCGCGAAACAGGGCCGCAACCGCGAGAACCAAGCCGTCCTCCCCCTCCGCGGCAAGATCCTCAACGTCGAACGCGCCCGCTTCGACAAGATGCTCGGCTCGGACCAGGTCGGCACGCTGATCACAGCCCTAGGCGCCGGCATCGGCCGCGACGACTTCAACATCGAGAAGATGCGCTATCACCGCATCATCATCATGACCGATGCAGACGTCGACGGCGCCCACATCCGCACGCTCCTGCTCACCTTCTTCTATCGCCAGATGCCGCAGGTCCTCGAGAAGGGCTATCTCTACATCGCCCAGCCCCCGCTCTATAAGGTCGAGCGCGGCAAGTCCGAGCGCTACCTGAAGGACGAAGCCGAGCTCGACGAATATCTGATCGAGCAGGGCGTCAACGGGCAGACCCTCATCCTCGACAGTGGCGAACAGATCGCCTCTGCTGATCTGCGCGCCCGCGTGCGCGATGCCGCCGCCTTCAAGGCCACGCTCGATCGCCTCTCGCAACGCGCGCCCGTCAACGTCCTCGAACAGGCCGCTCTCGCCGGCGCCCTCCGCCAGGGCGCAGGCGCCGCCGAAGCAAAGGCCGCCGCCGATCGCCTCAACCGCGTCGCCGAAGAAGGCGAAGACACATGGCAAGGCTCCATCACCGATGGCGCCGCGCTCTTCGTCCGCACAGTCCGTGGCGTCGAGGAAAAAGCCGCCCTCGATCCGCAACTCCTCGCCACGCCAGACGCCCGCCGTCTCGCCGAACGCGCAGATGCAATGGCCGGCATCTATGATGGCCGCGGCATCCTCCGCCACGAGAAAACCGGCGACACCCCCATCTTCGGCCCACTCTCGCTTCTCAGGGCCATCCTCGAAGCCGGCGAGCGCGGCATCAAGATCCAGCGCTACAAAGGCCTCGGCGAAATGAACCCCGGCCAGCTCTGGGAAACCACGCTAGACCCCAACGCCCGCGTCCTCATGCAGGTCAAGGTCGACCACGCCGACACCGCCGACGAAATGTTCTCCAAACTCATGGGCGACGTCGTCGAACCCCGCCGCGAATTCATCCAGGAATTCGCGCTAGAGGCGGCAGTGGACGCGTAGGGTGCATTGAAAATGCACCGCCGGGCGGCAACGCCGCCCGGTTTCTGCAACCGATCCGTAGGGTGCGTTGAAGCGAAGCGTAAATGCACCACGCGGCCGGTGAAGCCCAACCACGGTGCATCTCCGATGCACCCTACAAAACACCGCCCACCATCAACCGCAGGCGCATTGAAAATATACCTCGGGCGGCATAGCCGCCCGTCCCAACACGCGCCAAACCCCCAACCGACATTCGCCGCCCCACCGCCCCGTAGGGTGCATTGAAAATGCACCGCGCTGCCGGTGAGGTTCAACCACGGTGCATCTTCGATGCACCCTACGGATTTCGTGCCTGCGACGCCGTTTCCTGCAAAGCACGAAACGCGCTCACGCAAAGGACTGCAAATCCTTGCACCCCGCTGGTGCGCTCCCGCCCCTCCACCCACGGCGCATCTCCGATGCACCCTACGGGCCGGTGGGGTCGTCTTTCGTCATCGCGTCCCATCTGCGCCAGGTGGAGTAGGGCCACTCATCCACGCGCGCACAATGCCCGTGTTTCACCGGATTGTTGTGCACATAGTCGACATGCCGCAACCGGTCTTCCTGATCGCGGATCGCGTGCTCCCAATATCGTCGCTGCCAAACGGCGCGCTCGCCAACGCGACGTCCGGGCGGCGCCTCCCCACGATCAACCAAGGTCCGTGTGAAGTGCGATTTCAACACGCGCCAGCGTCCGGCAAAATCCGTGTCGCCCGATGGCAGCTTCCAGATGCAATGCAGATGATCCGGCAACACAACCGCCGCCATTGTCTCAAACGGCAGCCGCTCTTCCGTATGGCTCCACGCAGCCCGCAACGCGTCGATATTGCGCGTAAGCGCATCGCTCGCGCGGTCTTCAAGGTTCACCGTGAAGAAGTATTCCCCGCCCGACAGGCGAAGCCGTCGATAATTCGGCATGGCATGTCCCCCAACACACCACACCGTAGGGTGCATTGAAGCGCAGCGTAAATGCACCGCACGCGCCGGTTGAGTGAAGCAGTCGACAAGCGCCGCACGGCCGGCGCGATCCAGCCACGGTGCATCTTTGATGCACCCTACCTAGTTCCGCTTGCGCAACGCTGCGCATGCCTGTGGCGTCCGTAAATGCCACGCATATCTTGGCGCCATGAAATCATACCTCATCGTTACAGCTGTTCTCACTCTCGGCGCGTGTGCAAACATCACGAGCACGCCCGGGCCAGCCCCCGATCCGGTCAACGCCGCAGCTGTAAAATGGACATGCCCCAGCGGCGCTATCTTTTTCACGCAGACGACGCGCGGCGGAAACATCGAGGTCGCGGCGTTTGGTGAGACGGCGTGGCTGCCGAAGGTGAAGGCCGCGTCGGGCGTGCGCTACAAGAGCAAGACCGCCGAGTTCTGGGAGAAGGGGGACGAGGCAACGCTCAGTGGCGTCGGCGGCCCGCCACAGTCGAGCTGCAAGCGAACCCCGTAGGGTGCATTGGAGCGAAGCGCAAATGCACCGCGCCGCCCGGCGTGGTCCACCCACAGCACATCAAGATGCGCTCCATACAGCGGGATCAATCGAGCGCGCTCAACGTCCGCATTGGCGCTGAGAAGGTCGCCACCAACCCGTCCGGTGCATAGCTGACATCCGTGGTGCCTGAGCCGAGGCCCATGCCGATCAGGCGCGAGCCGAAGCCCTTGCGGGCAGGGGGCGCAACCGCTGGTCCGCCGTTCTCCTGCCATTTCAAATGCAGCATCGGGTCGAGGCCGCCTGTCTCGATCGTCCAGTCGAGATTGATCACGCCGTCGCTGGTCGAGAGCGCGCCGTATTTGAGCGCGTTGGTCGCCAGCTCGTGCAACAGCAGCGACAGCGCCAGCGCCGCGCGCGGCCCCAGCAGAACGTGTGGGCCGTTGACGCAAATACGGTCGGGCTCGGCATGCAGGGCGAGCGCTTCCTCCGCCAGCGCGCGCAGCCGCGCGGAGCTCCAGCTCTGGTTCATCAGTACGTCGTGCGCCGCGCCCAGCGCGCGGAGTCTTTCACGGAAGGCCGCCATCGCCAGCGGGTCCGCGCTGTGGCGCAGCGTCTGGTCGGAGATCGCCTGCACAACCGCCAGCGTGTTCTTCAGCCGGTGCGAAAGCTCGTGGTTCAGCAGGCGCTGCTGTTCCTCCGCATCGACGCGCGCGATCGCCTGGTGCGTCCGGTCGGCGAGGCTGCGGATGAAGGCGATCTCGCCCTGCGCCCATTGGCGCGGCTGTGCGTCGTGAGCGAACAGCGCGCCCGCCAGCCGCCCGCTCACCATCACCGGGAAGATCAGCATGGCGCGCGTGCTCGTCGCCGCATGCGCCGCTGTTTCCTCTGTCAGCCATTCCGCCTCTGCAAGGTCGGGCACCACAATGCCTTCACCGCTCATCAGCTTGCGCGCGGTTGCGCCGTAAGCCGAGAACGCATGCGCGCCCGCCATGGAACTGACGCCCTCGCCAACCCAGTCCGCTTCCACGTCGAAGCGCTGTGCATCCAGATCGATCCGCGCATATCCCGCGCGCGACGCATGCAGCACGCGGCCCAGCACTTCGCCCGCGATCGCCATGACTTCCGCGCTGGTCGACGCCTGCCGGAACGCATCCCCCGCCTGCAGCAGCGATCCCACCAGAGCCTGTCCCGCCCGCATGTCGGTTGAATCATAAACCGCGCCGAACATCCGCTCCGGCTTTCCGTCCGCGCCCGTCATGATCTGGCTGCGCCGCGTCACCCAGCGCACGCGGCCATCATCCGCCCGCCGCACGCGGTACGACACATCCAGCGGCGCCACGCCCGCTTTCCGCGTCTCATCCGACGACGCCACATCGCGATCGTCCTTCAGCACCAGCGCTTCGAAATCCGCAGCGTGGCAGGTCGGCTGCACCGGCAATCCGAACACGCGGCACATCTCGTCCGACACGATCATGCGCCCGCTCGCGATGTGAACCTCGAACGTGCCGATCCGCCCCGCCTCCTGCGCCAGCCGCGCGCGTTCCTCGCTCGCCTTGTGCAGCAGCGCCCGCTCCGCCTGTTCGCGCAGCGCCTTCCGCAGATCCAGCTGCTTCATCACCTGCCGCGCCAGAACCCGCAGCGTCTGCTGCTGCACCTCGCTCAGCGCGCGCGGCTTGTAGTCCAGAACGCACACCGTCCCGATCGGAAAATTGTCCGCCGTCTTCAGCAGCGCGCCGGCATAGAAGCGCAGCTCCGGCGCGCCCGTCACCAGCGGATTGCAATCGAAGCGCTTGTCCGCCGTTGCATCCGGCACCAGCAGGAAGTCATCCTCCAGGATCGCCTTCACGCAGAACGACGAATCGATCGGCGTCTCCCGCACGCCCAGCCCCACCTCGGCCTTGAAGAACTGCCGCTGATCCCCGATCAGGTTCACAACCGCAATCGGCGTCTCGCACACCGCAGCCGCCAGCGCGGCAATGTCGTCGAAATCCTTCTCGCGCGGCGTATCCAGAACGTCATACGCCAGCAGCGCGCGAAGCCGGTCAGCCTCACGCCACGAAGCAATCTTGCCATGCGCGATTGTCAAAAAGAGATCCGTGCCGCCTGAGATTGTCTGAAGTGAGAGTGTCTTAAGTTAGCGCCCGTCGATCCACGGTCAAATCACCTAGGGCAAGCCTCATCCCGATGCTAGCATTTGTATCGAACTGAAACGCCAGAGCCAGATTCAGAGCCGGAGACGCACGCGAATGACCATGTCGATGTTGGGGGAACGCGCCATGAAGCCAGTCCGCCCCGTCAATCCGGCCGCCATGCTGAGCGCCATCCTCACCACCATCACAGGCGCCGCCCTCGCGCTCGTCTTCAGCGCCGCCGCCTGGGCTCAGGAACCCATAGCCCCACCCATCATTCCCGAAGCTCCCGCCCGCGTCGGCCCGGAAGTCACGCTCCACACCACGATGGGCGACATCCTGATCAAGCTCGACCCGACAGGCGCCCCGAAAACCGCCGCGCAATTCCTCGGCCTCGTGAAGTCCGGCCACTATAACGGCGCCGCCGTCTACCGCATCGAGCCCGGCTTCATCATCCAGCTCGGAGACCTCGACGCCAACCTGAAATACCGCGCCCCCAAACTCCCCGCCATTCCGCTCGAGACCGCCACCAACACACACGTCCGCGGCGCCGTCGCCCTCGCGCACGCCGAAGATCCCAACAGCGGCCAGTCCACCTTCTACATCGACCTCGCAGACAACCCCTCGCTCAACGCCACCGAAGGCGCCGAGCCCAACACCACTGGCTACGCCGTCTTCGGCCACGTCATCAAAGGCCTCGATATCGTAGACGCCATCGCCGCCGTCGAACTCGCCCCCGAAGGCGGCCCCTTCCCAGGCAAACTCCCCAAAGCCCCCATCATCATAACCAAAGCCGCCATCACGCAGGAGTAGGGGCCCCTCCGTCGCGACGAAGGGGAATTGCCTCCACCAGTCGAAGACTGGGGGAGGTGGATTGCGCGCTCTCGCGCGCAAGACGGAGGGGGCGGCGCCCCACGCACGGCGCTCACCTCGTAGGGTGCATTGAAGCAAAGCGGAAATGCACCGTCGGCGCCTGTTGTTGGGACGGTGCATCTCCGATGCACCCGACGATCGCACGCACACTCATGGCCTAGCGGACATTCAAAACGTTGACCGCGAACATGGCACGGAGTAGCGCCGCTGAATGAGCGGCGCGCAACATGTTCCTCCCGGCGAGCTTAAAACGGATGAAGCCTTGGTGCGCCGTCTGCTCACACAGCAATTTCCGGTGTGGGCAAATCTACTGATCGCTCGCGTTTCGGCTAACTCGACGGACAATGACATTTACCGGCTCGGCCCCGACATGGTTGTGCGGCTGCCGCGCCGTGCGAGCGCAGAACTGCCAATCGCTAAGGAATGCGAATGGTTGCCGCACCTCGCGCCTCACCTGCCATTTCCGATTTCGTTGCCTATCGGTCAGGGGACTGCCGACGACAGGTATCCTTATTGCTGGTCTGTTATGCGATGGGTTGATGGCGAAACTCCGCCTTTGCAAGTGAATGATCTCGCATTCGCGCGCGACGTTGGGGCCCTTGTCAAAAGCCTACGCGCGATAGATTCCAGTGGAGGGCCTCAACCAGGCGCGCACAATTTTTGGCGCGCGGTTCCTTTGCGTGTTCGCGATAGTGGAATGCGGGAGCGGTTCAACCAGCTCTCTGATTTTTCTGGTATCAGATCGATTATCTCAGAGTGGGATTATGCGCTCACCTTGCCGGAATGGGATCAGAAACCCGTCTGGACCCATGGCGACTTGCAGCGTGGCAACTTGCTAATGTTAGGCGGTAGCCTTTCTGGCGTGATTGACTGGAGTGCACTCGCAGTCGGTGATCCGGCAGGAGATCTCGCTCTCGCTTGGAGCTTGCTCGGAGCTGACGCGCGGGCTGCCTATCGCGAAGTGCTTGATGTCGATGACGCTACTTGGCGTCGTGGGCGTGCATGGGCGCTGATCGAAGGCGTTCTGGCGTTTTCCTACTATCGCGGCAAAAACGAGGTTATCGCCGAGGCGGGGGAACGCGTAATCGCTACGGTTCTCTCACATTCGGCATAATGCACCGTCGGCCTCCGCCCCCAAACACCCACCCCCTCCGTCTTGCGCTGCGCGCAATCCACCTCCCCCAGTCTTCGACTGGTGGAGGCAAACGGCGCTCTGTCGCAATGAAGGGGAATTGCCTCCATCAGTGCGCAGCACTGGGGGAGGTGGATCGCACGCTCTTGCGTGCGAGACGGAGGGGGCGGCGCCCCACGCACGGCGCTCACCTCGTAGGGTGCATTGAAGCGAAGCGGAAATGCACCGTCGGCGCCTGTCGTCGGCACGGTGCATCTCCGATGCACCCTACGTCCCGGCGCTCACTCACGGCGCGTCCAGCGCGCCTACACCCACGCCCGCGTCACATCCACGCCTGCCGCCACCGGTGGCGCGTTGCATCCCGCGCGCTCTTCAACGCTCATCGCGTCCCACATCGCGTCCACGCGCGTGCGCTGTTCGCGCCATGTGTGCAGCATCAGGCCGAGATCCCTGAAGCTCGGCCACTCGGCCGCTTCGATCTTCCGATCCCCAAGAAGAATGTGACTGGCGCCGATGCGCGCCGCATCCGGGAAATGGCTGAGCGCGTCCGCCATCTCCGCGAGAAGGGCGGCGTGTTCGCCCATTCGCGTTTCAGTCTCGATCAGCGCCGCAAGCATCTCGCTGTAGCGGCTGGAAACACCGCGCGTATCCGTTTGCACCGTCGTTACCCCCCAATCCCAGGCATCAGCCGCCGCGAAAGTCTCCGGGCGATGCTGACAGATTGTCGCACCAATCCTTAACGCGGGAATATGATCCAGGATAGTCCTGTGGCAGGCGGGCGCCGGGTTGCTCCCGGAATCGGAGGACGGAGCTGTTCCAATTCCGTAGGGGAATTGGGAAAAAATCCGAGGCAATACAAACCCATACCCCCAGAAAATGGGGGGTAGTCTCACGCAGAACTTACCGGGCCGTGAGCTGGGTCGATACTGCTGGATGAGTGAACACACACATGAAGTCCCCGGGAACACGGCTGGCGCGATGCGGCCTGATTCCCCACCGGCAACTGCCCATGCGGCAGACGTAGAGACACCCCGATCCGCCGCAGACGGATCATCCCGGCATTCGGAAGCCAGGTGGAGCGAGGCGATCGCCGCCTATCATGACGGCGCAACCGCGCCCGCCGTGGCCAAGCGCTTCGGCGTCACCGCCTCCGCTCTATACCTGCGCGTGCGCGGCGATGGTAAGCGCGCCCGCAAACGCGCGCTCACATCCATCGACGATGAGATCAACGACGATGAGATCAATGACGGCGTCAGCGCCGATCCGGCGGCACGCGCAACGGACGACGCGCTCATCGACAGCAACAGCGACGTCTCAAGCCGCACGCGCGATGCGCTCCGCTCCACCGTCTCGCACGCCACGCTGATCGAAGTCCTGCTCGCGATCGGGCAGGGGCTCCAGCAACTCGCAACAACGGCAATGAAGATCGCCGGCGCCGCGCAGGCGCGCGTCACGCGCGAAGGCTTGCCGATGAAGCGCCGCAAGTTCGCGCCCGCAATCTGGCAGGCGGCAAGGCGCGACTATGAAGACGGAGATTTCACCGCCGGCGAAATCGCCGAACGCTATGGCATGGTCGTGAAAACGATCGAGACGCGCGCCAGCCGCGAGGGCTGGAGCAAGGAAGTCACCGAGGCGCCGCCGCCGCTCCTCCCGCATCCCGATCCCGCGCAGGTCGATGCAAACGGCGACAGCAAATGGACCGCCATGGCGCACCCGGCGCAGCTTGCGCCTGCGGGCCAATGGTCCACCTGGCTGTTCCAGGGCGGGCGTGGCGCGGGCAAGACGCGCGCCGGCGCCGAATGGATCGCCTCACTCGCAGAAGCGACGCCCAATGGCGCCTTCGCCATCGTCGCTGCGACCGAGCACGACCTGCGCGAAGTGATGATCGAAGGCCCCGCTGGTCTGCATTTCCTGCCGGGACGCGAGCATCCGAAATACAGCGCGACGCGCCGCAGGCTGCACTGGAAGAATGGCGCCGTCGTCTATGGCTTCTCGGCTGAACAGCCGGAACGTCTGCGCGGCCCGCAATTCATGGCGGCGTGGGCGGACGAGTTCTGTACGTGGAAGAAGCCGCATGAGGTGTTGAGCAATCTGCGGCTCGGCCTGCGTCTCGGGAATGATCCGCGCCTGCTCATCACCACCACGCCCAAGCCGATCAAAGCGCTGCGCAAGCTGCGCGAGGAATCCTCCTGCGTGATGACGCAGGCGGGCACGTCGGCGAATGCGGGCAATCTTGCGCCGACCTTCATCAACGGGTTGCACGCGCTCTATGGCGGCACGCGCCTCGCCGAGCAGGAACTGAACGGCGTGCTCGTGGAAGACGAGGGCGGGCTGTTCCGGCTGGAAGATTTTGCGGCCACGCGATGCGATGCGCCGCCCGGAGGCGTTGGACCCGGAGCGCCCGCAGAAGCGGGCGGACGCGAAGCGCTGGATCTGGTCGTGGTCGCAATCGATCCGCCGGCCGGTCTCGACGGGTCGGCGTGCGGCATCATCGTGGCGGGCAGGGGCAGGCGTCCTTCCGCCGACGGAAAGGGCCGGCGCGAACGCGTCGGGTATGTGCTGGCAGACTATTCCTGCATCGGCGCCAAGCCGCTCGAATGGGCAAAAGCAGCCCTTCGGGCAGTTACCGATTTCGGCGCCGCAAAAATCGTCGCCGAGGCGAACCAGGGGGGTGAAATGGTGCGCCAGACTTTACTCTCGGCGGGAGTCACATGCCCGATCGAGCTGGTCCACG
>DAINAT010000072.1:0-16908 GCA_036733305.1 Hyphomonadaceae bacterium | reverse complement strand
TGAAGGCGGACAAGGTGATCCTGGCCGTTGGCATCGTCGGCAATGTCGAGAACCTTGGGCTCGAGGCGCTGGGCGTGAAGGTGGAGAAGACGCACATTGTGGTCGACGGGTTCGGCAAGACGAATGTGCCGGGACTGTATGCGATCGGCGATGTGACCGGGCCGCCGTGGCTGGCGCACAAGGCGATGCATGAGGGTGTCGTCGTGGTCGAGGGCATGTCGGGCAAGACGCCGAGCCACAAGTTCGATCCGTGGAATGTGCCGGGCTGCACCTACTCGCATCCGCAGGTGGCCAGCGTGGGCATGACCGAGGAGAAGGCGAAGGCTTCGGGGCGCAAGCTGAAGATCGGGAAGTTCCCGTTCATCGGAAACGGCAAGGCGATCGCGCTTGGGGAGCCGGAAGGCATCGTGAAGACGATCTTCGACGAGGAGACGGGCGAGCTGCTCGGCGCACACATGGCGGGCGAAGGCGTGACGGAGTTGATCCAGGGCTATGCGATTGCGCGTCAGGGTGAGCTGACGGAGGCGGAGCTGATGGAGACGGTGTTCCCGCACCCGACGCTGAGCGAGATGATGCATGAGAGCGTGCTGGCCGCTTATGGCCGGCCGCTGCATATCTGACGCGAGACTGTTAAGGTCGATTAGGAATTAGGCCTATTCCTAACCGAACTTAGGAAAGCGGGTTATTCCTAAGTTGCGTTAGGAATAACCCGCTTTCCTAATTGGCGTTTACTCCGCCGCCTTGGGGCCCGCTTCGTTTTGGGCGGCGATTTCTGCAGCGAGTTTCTGGACGCCGCCAATATCCATCTTGCCGGTGCCGAGGACGGGGATCTGGTTCACCTGGAAGATCTTGCGGGGCAGGCTGAGTTCGTTGACGCCGTGGTCCTGCGCCCAGCGCTGGAGTTCGCTTCGGTCTGCCTTCGGGAAAGTGGTCAGGAGGACGATCTGCTCGCCCTTGCGCTTATCTGGCAGGACGGCGGCGGCGTGTTCGTGATCGCGCCATAGCGTGGAGGCGCAGTTCTCGACCACGGCGAGTGAGATCATCTCGCCGCCGATCTTGGCGAAGCGCTTGAGGCGACCCTTGATGGTGAGGAAGCCTTCTTCATCCTGCACGACGACGTCGCCGGTATCGTGCCAGCCGGACGGCAGATGCTGGAGCTCGCCGGGTTTGGAGGGGGAGAGGTAGCCCTGCATAACGTTAGGGCCGCGCACGAGCATGCGGCCGCCCTTTTCGATACCGGGGACGGCCTCGAACTGCACCTCCATGCCGGGGAGCATGCGACCGACGGTGCCGTGACGATTGTGGCCAGGCTGGTTGACCGAAATAACGGGGGCAGCCTCGGTGGCGCCGTAGCCTTCGAGGAGTTCGACGTTGAAGCGGCGGCGAACCAGCTGATGGGTTTCGTCGCGCACACGCTCGGCGCCGCACACGGCGAAGCGGAGCTTGCTGAGCTCATTGCCAGCGCAGGCGCGGATGTACTGGTTGAGGAAGGTGTCGGTGGCGAACAGGATGGTGGCGCCGGTTTCTTCGACGCGCTTCGGGATCAGTTTGGTCTGGAGTGGAGAGGGGTGCAGGACTGCCTTCATGCCGCTCAGGAGGGGCAGTAGCGCGCCGGCGGTTAGGCCGAAGCAGTGGAAGGTGGGCAGGGGACTGAACAGGACATCGATTGTGCGCAGGGCGTCTGGCACATGGGCCAGGATCTGATGGACGTTGGCGACAATGTTGCGATGGGAGAGGACGACGCCTTTCGGGTCTCCTTCGGTGCCGGAGGTGAAGAGGATGACGGCGGGGTCGCTGGGGTTCGGGCTGGAGGCGACGGCCCAGGGCATGATGGGGCCGAGGGCGCCGGCGGCTTTCTGTTTCGCGCCGAGGGCGGCGCGGACATCTTCCAGGTAGACGAATTCGGCTTCGGATTTGAGTTCTCCGACGAGTTCGTGGAGTTCGGCCTTCTCGATGAAGGCGTGAGCGGTGATGATGCGCTTGACCTGCGCGGCCTTGAGCGCGGCTTTGACGTTGCGGGCGCCGGCCGTGAAGTTGAGCATGGCGGGGACCCGGCCATAGGCGTTGATCGCGAAGAAGGTGATGATCGCGCCGGCGCCGGTGGGCAGCATCAGGCCGACCGCTTCGCCGCGTTTGGTGTCCTTCTTCAGGGCCGAGCCCAGGGCGAAGGCTGCGCGGACGATATCGTCGTAGGACAGCTTGCGGTCGTCGGCGTCGTGGATGACGATTTTCTTGGCGCCGTATTCCTTGCGGGCGGCCAGCAATGCCTGGAAAATACCGATCTCAGCGTTACGGGGGTCGTAAGTCGATCGCAGCGACGCCATGTGAAATTACTCCCTCGGGCGCCACACCGCGCTCTTTTATGTATTGGGTTTAATATAGCCTGTGGCGCATAAAGCACAAACGTACATACCAGCTTCACATAACGTCGCGTTTTCATACGCGGGCAAACCGAGGTAACAGGCCATATGGCCACACTTCTCGATACCAAGGGCGGACCCGACTCGCGGCCGCGACACCCGGAAAAGCAGGGGCGTGAGGACACGCCGCTGCAGCGGAAGCCATCGTGGATTCGGGTGAAGGCGCCGACCAGCGAGGGGTATCTCGAGACCAAGAAGATCGTGCGGGACGCGAATCTGGTGACCGTCTGCGAGGAGGCGGGCTGCCCGAACATTGGCGAGTGCTGGACCAAGAAGCACGCCACGCTGATGATCATGGGCGATACCTGCACGCGCGCCTGCTCGTTCTGCAATGTGCGCACGGGGATGCCGGCGGCGCTGGATGCGGACGAGCCGCGGCGCGTTGGCGAGACGGTGGCGAAGATGGGCCTGGGCCACGTCGTCATCACGTCGGTGGACCGCGATGATCTTGCTGATGGCGGGGCGGAGCATTTCGCGGCGGTGGTGCGGGCGATCCGTAGTGCGGCTCCGAAGTCGACCATCGAGATCCTGACGCCGGACTTTCTGCGCAAGGGCGATTCAGCGAACATCGTGATCGACGCCAAGCCGGACGTGTTCAACCACAACCTTGAGACGGTGCCGCGGTTGTATCTGAGCATCCGTCCGGGCTCGCGTTACTATCACTCGCTGCGCCTGCTGGAGCGGGTGAAGGAGCGCGATCCTTCGCAGTTCACCAAGTCCGGCCTGATGGTTGGCCTTGGCGAAAGCAAGGAAGAGGTGATGCAGGTGATGGACGACATGCGGTCCGCCGGCGTCGACTTCCTGACGATCGGGCAATACCTGCAGCCGTCGCGCAAGCATGCTGCCGTGGATCGCTTCGTGACGCCGGATGAGTTTGCGACGTACGAGACGATCGCGAAGTCGAAGGGGTTCCTGCTGGTTTCGGCCAGCCCGCTAACACGTTCGTCGTATCACGCGGACGAAGACTTCGCCCGCCTGCGCGAGGCGCGTGAGGCGCAACTGGCTCGCCGCTGACGTGACCTCGCATCGCCAGACGCTGGACCTGCCTTACCGGCCGGAGGATCTGTTTGATCTTGCCGCTGATGTTGGGCGTTACCCGGAATTCGTGACGTGGATTCAGTCGCTGAAGCTGGTGAGTCAGCAGTACGAGCCAGAGCGTTCGCGTTGCAGGGCAGAGGTTACCGTAGGTTTCAAAGGCTTCCGCGAGACGTTCGTTACCGACGTGGATGCGCGCAAGCCGGAGCTGGCGATCGACGTGACGCTCGTGCGTGGGCCTTTCAAGAAGCTGGCGAATAGCTGGCGCTTCAGCCCGAGCCCGACGGGGTCGCGCGTGGACTTCACGATCCAGTTCGAGTTCAGGAACTTCGTCCTGCAGGCTCTAGCCGACGCCAACAAGACGTACGCGGTCAAACGCGTGATCGATGCGTTCGTCGCTGAAGCTTCTCGGCGCTATCCGAAGGTCGTGCCGACCAGCTGATCAGTTCGGCGTGCCGGACGACGCGCCGGAGTCCTGCGTTGAGAGGTCACGTGCGGTCAACGGACGATCGCCGCCCGGCGTGGTGAGCGTCGTATCCGGTGTCTGGTCGGCCGGGGTCGGCGCGACGGCGCGCGGTTGGGTGAGTTTCGGATCAGGGCCGCATTCATCGATAGACCAGCCCGACGCACCGCGTTTGACGCGACAGAGAACGGCAGTGGTATCGCCACCGTTCGGCGTGATCGAGGTGCGGACGAGCGCGCCGTTTTCGTCATACCGCGGACGGTTGAAGGTAATGCGGCTCATGTTCGGCGTTGCAGCTTCACCTTCCGGGCCGCTGACCTGAACGAGGTTGAAGCCGGAAGCCTGCCAGTCGCAGCCGGGGGCCCACGGCGCATCCTCGCCGTTGAGGCGGACAGAGGCTGGCGGGTCGTCGCGGGACAGGTCGTAACGTTCACGACCGATGGCGGAGATCAGGGCGCAGTCGTCCGTGACGAAGAGCGGCTCCTTGGCCGCCACTTCCTCAGGCGCGCTTTCGCAGGCAGCCGCCATGGCGAGAACGCCCGCGAGGAGGAACATACGCTTCATCAGGACACCCAGCTTGTCTTGCACTCGCCAACAGTCCATCCGGCGATACCCGAATGCAGGCGGCATTCATAGCCGATGCCTGCCAACGGTCCATGCATGATCTCAGTCCGGATGGTCGCGCCATTCCCGTCATACTGGGGTTGCTCGAAAGCGACCCATTTCAGGCGTTCCCGAGGCTCGGCGGCCTGGGGAACGTCATGGTAGTCCGAGAAAGTCAGGCCGTATTTCGACCAATCGCACTGGGGACGCCAGCCGGCTTCACTCAAACCCTTGAGGGGCGGGGGCGGGTTATCCGGCCCGAACTTGTAATGTTCCTTGGCGACCGCCGCCATGACGGCGCAGTCACTGCCGCCGACCTCTACGGAAGTTGGCTGGCTCGGCGTTGCGCCGGGCTCCGGGAATTCGGTGGAGGCGCAGGCCCAGACCAACATGGCAGCCGCGCCCAGGACCAGAATGTTGGCAACACGCATCAGGTGGCTCTCCTTGGCAGCTGGCTTCTTTTGGCCGGGCTCAGCGTCAGGAGTCGGGGGTGTTGATGGCGGGATAAGGGCAGGGCGGCGGCGCTGCGCGATCTGCCAGATGAAAATCAGGCCATCATCTTCCGCAGCATTTCCAGCGCGGTGATGATCGTCTCGCGGCGGACTTTGTCCCGGCCGATGTCGCCGTAGCGCATGGCCTGATGGAAGATCGGCTTGTTCTCGCGGGCGACGGCGAGATGGACAAGGCCAACAGGCTTGAGCGGCGTGCCGCCGCCGGGGCCGGCAACGCCCGTGACTGCGACGGTGAGATTGGCGCGGGAATTTTCGAGCGCGCCTTCCGCCATCATGCGCGCCACGGGTTCAGAGACGGCGCCGGCATCGGCGATGAGATCGCCGGGCACATTCAGCATCTCTTCCTTGGCGCGGTTGGAATAGACGATGAAGCCGCGCTCAACCGTGGTGGATGAGCCCGGAATTTCGGTGAGCAGGCCGGCAATCAAGCCGCCGGTGCAGCTTTCGGCGGTGGCGATCTTGAGACGCTTCTGCTGCGCTTCATCGAGCGTCAGACGGGCCAGCATCAGAAGATGATCGTCGAACATCCCAGCACTCTAGCTGAATGCGTCAGCGCGACAACAGCACCGTTGCCTGTGCTGCAATGCCTTCTTCGCGGCCAACAAAGCCGAGCTTTTCGGTGGTGGTGGCTTTGACGCTGACCACGTCCGGCGAGACGTTCATGGCTTCGGCAGTGGCAATACGCATGGCTTCGCGGTGGGGCGCGATCTTGGGGCGCTCGGCGAGGATTGTAAGGTCGGCGTTGGCGACGTGGAAGCCGCGATCATGGGCGAGCTTTACGGCGTGCCGGAGGAATTTGATCGAGGCCGCGCCTTTCCACTGAGGATCGGAGGGCGGGAAGTGATCGCCGATGTCGCCGAGAGCCAGGGCGCCGAGGATGGCGTCGGTCAACGCATGCCATCCGGCGTCGGCGTCCGAATGGCCTTCGAGCTTCTTTGTATGCGGTATGCGGACGCCGCAAAGAATGACGGCATCGCCGGGTTCGAAGCCGTGAACATCAAACCCCGTGCCGACGCGAAGGGCTATGCCAGCAATGAGTTTTTCGGCCACGACGAGATCCTCTGGATAGGTAACTTTCATAAGTGCGTGGCGTCCGGGCGTCAGCACGACTTTCGCGCCAGCGGCTTCGACGAGGGCGAGGTCGTCAACGGCAGGGGACGCGTTGGCGAAGGCCGAGCGGATGACGGGCCAGCGGAAAGCCTGGGGAGTCTGAACGCGAGAGAGGTTCTCGCGACTGACTGAGCGAACGCCGCCGTCAGCCGTGGACTTGAGGGCATCGGCGAGAGCGAGGGCGGGCGCTGCTGCGTCCGCCGTGTCGAGCGCGTCGAGAAGTTCGGTGACGACGTCCGGGGTGAGGCCGGGGCGGGCCGCGTCGTGAATCAGGACTTTCGCAGGGAAGATCGGGTCCAGCGCATCCAGGCCGGCCCGGACAGATTCGGTCCGCGTGGCGCCTCCTGCGACAACGTGGATGTTCCAGGCGCGGGGCAGCAGGGCCCGGACACGGTTGGTTTCGCCGGGTGATACCACCACGATGATCGTCGCAATTTTATTGCACCGCAGCATAGCTTCGACGCTCCAGAGGAGCATGGGCTTGCCGCCAAGGGTCAAAAATTGCTTGGGAATTGCCCCGCCGAGGCGAAGTCCGGACCCCGCCGCAACGATGATTGCACCCGCTTTTCCGCCCGCAAACGCCTCTTGATTGTGCATTCTTGACGCCTTCCAGCGGTTGGGTTCTATTGGCGCTGGCCTTTTGCCTAACAATTAGGCAGTTCGCCGGGGCTTTTGGAGTTACTGTTTCGTGTTCCGAGTGGGAGATGTCCAGATCGCCGCGCCGGTATTCCTGGCGCCGATGTCGGGCGTGACCGATGCGCCGTTCCGGCGCCAAGCGGACCGCTTCGGAGCGCCTGCGGTGGTGACGGAGATGGTTGCCGGGGCTGAACTCGCGCGTGAGACCGAAGAGTTCGTTCGCCGCGCTGCGCCGCACAACGGATCGGGCCCCTTCATCGTACAGCTCGCCGGACGCGACCCGGAGTGGATGCGGGTGGGCGCTGAACTTTCAGAGGCGGCTGGGGCGGACATCATCGACATCAACATGGGCTGCCCGGCGAAAAAGGTCACGGGCGGTCAATCAGGTTGCGCGCTGATGCGTGAGCCGGGACTGGCGCAGCAACTGATCGCGGCCACGGTGGCGGGTACGAAGCGCCCGGTGACTGTGAAGATGCGGCTGGGCTGGGACGAGGGCTCGCTCAATGCGCCGGAGATCGCGCGGATCGCCGAGGGCGAAGGCGCGAAGATGGTGACCGTGCACGGCCGCACGCGGATGCAGTTCTATATGGGGCACGCAACTTGGAACCGGATCGCCGCGGTGGTCGAGGCGATCGATCTGCCGGTGATCGCGAACGGGGACATCGATGATGCAGCGAGCGCCCGCGCAGCGCTGGAGCAGTCCGGCGCTGATGGTGTGATGATCGGGCGCGGCGCAGAGGGGCGGCCATGGCGCCTGGCTGAGATTTCCGCCGCCGTGTTCGGGACGCCGTATCGCGCGCCGACGGCAGAAGAAAAACTGGACTCCATGCTGACGCAGATCACGAACACAGCCGAGCTTTATGGCGAGCGGCTGGGCGTACGGGTTGTACGCAAGCATGTCGCCGCATTCGTGGATGCGTGGTGCGAGGATCATGGTCTGCCGCCGATGGCGGAGGCGCGTGTGTCGCTGTGCAGGATCGAGTCGCCATCAGTGCTTCGGGATGAGCTTGTTGCCGCGTTGAGCGGCAGGAGGGATGCCGCATGATCACGCCGGTTCAGGATTCCTCGGCAATTGCGTCACGGGTTCTCGATGCGATGCCCTTCGCGGTTATCGGTCTGTCGCGACGCGATACGGTGAGCTTCGTGAACCCGGCGGCGGAGACGCTGTTGCAGCGCTCGGCACCGCTGCTGCGTGGACGGCCGCTGACGGATCTGCTGCCGCCGGATGCGCCGCTGCTGGATTTCATCGACAGGGCACGGCGCGAGGGTGGGGTCATGTCGGCGCGATCGATCCGCGTGGCGAGCCCGCATATCACGCCGATTGATCTTGATGTGTCTGCGTCGCCCGATGGTGATGATGGCGGGCTGGTGCTGACCTTCCTTCCGATCTCGCGCAACGTTCAGGACGAGACGACGGCCGAGGTGAACGCGTTTGCGCAGATTGCGCGGATGCTGGGCCACGAGGTGAAGAACCCGCTGGCGGGGATTGTCGGTGCGGCGCAACTGCTGGCGCGCCAGGCGCGGGATGAGCAGCAGCCGCTTTTGTTGCTGATCCGGGAAGAGGGGGCACGGATCGAGCGGATTGTTGACCGCTTCACCGCGTTCGAGACGTTCTTCTCGCCGCGCACGCGGATCACCAATGTGCACGTCGTGCTCGACAGCGTGATCGATCTGGCGAAAGCGAGCTTCGGCGCGAATTCGCGGTTCGAACTTCTCTACGACCCTTCGTTGCCTGAGATCGACGTAGATCCTGACCATCTGCATGAAGCGGCCCTCAACCTCGTGAAGAACGCGATCGAGGCTGTTGGCTTGGGGACCAAACAGCCGCGGATTACGGTGGCGACGCGTTATCGCGCCGGCTTCCGCTTTGCCGGCCGCGACGGCCCACGGGCGCGTGGCGCTCTCGAAATATCGGTCACCGACAACGGACCTGGCGTGCCGGAAGCGACTGTGCCGCGGGTGTTTGAACCCTTCTTCACGACGAAGTCCGGCGGCGCCGGTATCGGCCTCGCAGTGGTTGCCGAGATCATGCAGGCGCATGGCGGCTTCGTGGTTCTGGATAATAGCGCGACAGGCGCGTGCTTGCGCTTGCTCTTCCCCATCGCGCGCCAAAAAGGAGCGACCAAATGAGCGGTCCGACAATCCTGGTCGCGGACGATGATGCAAGCGTACGGCTCGTGATCAGCCAGACGCTGGCGCAAGAAGGATACCATGTCCGGGCCACCAATACGATGTCGGCGCTGTGGCGCTGGATTCAGGCGGGCGAGGGCGATCTGCTGATCACCGACGTCTATATGCCGGATGAATCCATTTTCGACATGCTGCCGCAGATCCGCAGGGCGCGGCCCGACCTGCCGATCATCGTTATCTCGGCGCAATCCACCGTGCTGACGGCGGCGATGGCGTCGGATCATGGCGCTTACGATTATCTGCCCAAGCCATTCGACATCGACAAGCTGGCCGAGACTGTGCGCCGCGCGCTTCAGAAGAAGCCGAGCCGTGGGCAGGAGACTTCGGGCCGCCGGGCGGAGAAGGATGAAACGCTTCCGCTGATCGGCCGTTCGAAGTCGATGCAATCTGTCTACCGCGTGATTGCGCGCGTGATGAACAACGAGCTTACAGTGCTTATCGAGGGCGAGAGCGGTACGGGCAAGGACCTGGCTGCGCGCGCCATTCACCAGCTGGGCAAGCGTAAGTCCGGACCGTTCGTCGCGGTAAGCCTTGCAGCTCTGCAGCGCGATCAGGTGGAAGAAGAACTGTTTGGCGCCGGGCGCGATGACCTTGGCCGCCGGCGGGGCAAGGTTCGCGAGGCCGATGGCGGCACGCTGTTCCTCGACGAGGTTGGCGACATGCCGCTCGAGGCGCAGACGCGGCTTGTGCGTTTCCTGCAGGATGGCCGGTTCGCGTCGTCGGGCGACGATCTCAATGTCCGCATCATCGCATCGACCAAGCACGACCTTCGGTCGCTGGTTGATCAGGGGCTATTCCGCGAGGATCTGTACTATCGCCTCAACGTTGTAGCGCTTCAGCTGCCGCCGCTGCGCGAACGCAAGGAAGACATTCCTGATCTGGCGTCGGCGTTCCTTGTGCGGGCGAAGAAAGAGGGACTTCCCGAGAAGCAGCTCGACAAGAGCGCATATGACTTGCTGGTCGCCTATGACTGGCCGGGCAACGTGCGCGAACTGGAGAACGTGATCCGCCGACTTTCGGCGCTCAGCCCTGAGCCGGTGATTTCGGCGCGCGAAGTGGAGCGTGAACTGCGGTCCACGACGCGGACAGTCGCCGGTGAGCGCGAGTTCGAGGCGGAGATCGAGGCGCTTCTATCGCGGCACTTCATCTCGGCTCTGTCGGCTGATCCGGACAAAGATCCGGACGGCGGTCAAATCTACCAGACGGTGATCGAGCAGGTGGAGCGTCCGTTGATCAAGCTGGCCTTGGCCGCAACCAACGGAAACAAGGTCCGGGCTGCAGCCCTTCTGGGCCTGAACCGCAACACGCTGCGGTCCAAGATCAACGGTTTGGGCGTCGGGGCCGACGACTGAGACTCGCCTAATCAGCGACTAAACTAGCGGCTCGGGCATAGCCCCGGGGCCCGGACGACCCGCCACAGCCTAAGTCTGTTGCATCCATGCATCAGACTGTGCTTTGCTCGTCACACAGTGTTGCCGATCCGCCGCAGGTTCATATCTGCCAGTCGGGTGGGTGATCTGGTGATCAAGCCTGACTGCAAGCCGTCGCCCCTGGTCAGGACGGGGAGGGCGCAGCCGGTCAGGCCAAACGGGTAGAGTGCATGCCTGACACGGCCACAATGACCGATGCGAGGGCCAGGCTCGGAAGAGCCACCTCGAATACGTTCAAAGTACTATTCGGCCTCGCGGCGGTCATCGCTGCGGGCGCGACTTACCTTGCTATCACCGATTCCAGTCCCGGCGCCGCTGCGCAGCCGGGCCTGCTGTGGCTTCTGATTGCGAACCTGATCCTGATCGCCAGCATCGCGACTGTGCTGGGGATGCGCGTCTATCACCTCGTCAAAGAGAACCGCGAGACGGGCGGCGGCGCACGGCTTCGGCTGCGCATCATTCTGCTATTCTCGGCGGCGGCTGCGATCCCGACCGTTATCGTTGCCGGCTTTCTGGCCGTGGCTATCAACCGAAGCGTCGAGGGTTGGTTTGGCGAACCGGTTCGGAACGTTGTGGCGAACGCACAGGCTGCCGCGCGCGCATCTGTTGACGACGTGAAGGATGACGCCACCACCGAACTGGCTGCGATGGTCAACGACCTCAACACGCCAGACTACGTCTCTGCGCTTGCGAAGAGCCCGGAGGCGTTTCGGATCGACCTGCTGGGTGGGCAGGCGCAATTCCGCGACTTTGCGCGTGCGACTATTCTCTCGTCTAACAAAGAGAAGATCAGCGAATGGACTGATTCCAGCGCGCTGCCGTTCAGGACGCCGACCGAAAAATGGTGGCGCGACGCGAATGAAGGCGCCGTCGGCGGAATTGTCGATGAGAAAGAGATCATCGCCTTTATCAAGCTCAAGGCTTACCCCGACGCATATCTTTATGTTTCGCGGCCAATTCCGCCCGTGCTCAGCCAACGCCTGGCGCTGATTGATGCGGACAACCGTCGCTTCCGGGAGGCGGAGCTGCGTCGCAACAGTCTCGCGGTGGTTCTGACGCTCTCCTACATCGAAGCGGCATTGCTGATGCTACTCGGAACGGCATGGCTGGGAATGACGGCTGCGTCGCGCATTGCTGCGCCGATCGGCGCTCTGGCTGGCGCCGCGCGTGCTGTGCGCGATGGTGATCTGTCTGTGCGCATCCTGGCGCCGTCGGTGCGCGATGAGATCGCGGATCTTGCGGATGCGTTCAACGAGATGACGGACCGACTATCGCGCCAGACGGCGGCGCTGGATCGCGGCAGGATCGATGCCGAAGCGCGCTCGGCTTTCATCGAGGCGGTCCTGTCGGGCGTCGAGGCGGGTGTGATCCGGGTCGACAAGAACCTGAAGCTGACGATTGCCAATGCGTCGGCGCAGACGGTGCTGGACTTCATCTACCGCCCGGGGACGCCGACGGATCTGGGGCAGGTAGCTGCGGAATTCGTGGCGGCTACGCGTCGCTCGATCGAGACGGGGCAGTCTGTCGATACGAGCTTCAAGCGGCCAACCACAGAAGGCGGCGCGATGCACCTGCAGGTGCGCGTGGCGCCAGAGTATGATGGCTCGGGCGCGGTAATTACCTTCCACGACACGACGCGGCTTGTGATGGGTCAGCGGCAGGCGGCGTGGCGCGATGTGGCGCGACGAATTGCGCACGAAATCCGCAACCCGCTAACGCCTATCCAACTTTCGGCGGAACGCTTGCGGCGGCGCTTCTCCAGTCAGATCACGACCGATCGTGAAACGTTCGAGAAGTGCACGGATACCATTACACGTCAGGTCGCCGATATCGGGCGGATGGTCGAGGAATTCTCGGGTTTTGCCCGTATGCCGAAGCCGACCTTTGGCGAGTTCAATCTGGTCGACATGGCGCAGGCGGTGGCGTTTGCGCAGCGCATGGCCACGCCGGCGATTGCTGTGTCGGTGGATGCTCCGACGCACCCGATCGTGATCCGCGGCGATGAACGCATGCTGGCGCAGGCGCTGACCAACGTGGTCAAGAACGCCTCGGAGGCGGTGGAGCGTCATCTGGAGAGCGGGGCGACCAAGTTTGGTTCGGTGATGCTCGACATTTTTGAGGACGGCGGCGAGGTGCAGGTGACTGTGCGTGACAATGGGCCGGGGTTCCCGGTTCAGGATCGCGAGCGACTGCTTGAGCCCTATGTGACGACTCGCAAGAATGGCGTAGGTCTTGGCCTCGCCATCGTTACGCGGATTGTGGAAGACCATGGCGGCCGGATCTGGCTGGGTGACAACGATACAGCGCCAAGCGGCGCACGCGTCGACATCCGCCTGCCGGTACAGCCTAATCTCAGTGAAGAACCTGTGGCGTATGCCGGTGAGGGAGTAGCCTGATGGCGGCGGAAATCCTGGTCGTTGATGATGAAGCGGATATCCGCGAGCTTGTGGGAGGCATTCTTCAGGACGAAGGGTTCGCCGTACGAACGGCGGGCAATTCGACCGACGCGCTGGCCGCCGTCCGCGCGCGAGCGCCGCGGCTGGTGGTGCTGGATGTGTGGCTCAAGGGCTCGGAACTGGATGGGCTCGGCATCCTTTCGATCCTGAAGGAGATGGACCCGTTCCTGCCGGTGGTGGTGATCTCGGGTCACGGCACGGTCGAGACGGCGGTCGAGGCGATCCGGCGCGGGGCGTATGATTATCTCGAGAAGCCGTTCAAGGCCGAGAAGCTGATCGTTACCATTCAGCGGGCGCTGGAGAATGCGCAGCTGAAGCGTGAGAATTCCCGCCTGCGGGCACGGTCTGCGTCTTCGCATGAAGTGGTCGGTCGATCGGGCATCATGGCGCAGCTGACGAGTTCGATCGACAAGGTTTCGCCGACCAACAGCCGGATCATGATTTCGGGCCCCCCGGGTTCGGGCAAGGATCTGGTGGCGCGTCTGATACACGAGCAGTCAGCTCGTGCGACGGGGCCGTTTGTTGTCGTCAACGCGGCGGCGCTCGATCCGGAGCGGGTCGAGAGCGAGCTGTTCGGCGAAGAGTTCGGGGACGGCAAGGCGCCGAAAATTGGTCTGTTCGAACAGGCGCACGCCGGCACGCTACTGCTGGATGAAATCTCCGATATGCCGCTGGCGGCGCAGAGCCGCATACTCCGCGTACTGGTCGATCAGCGCTTCCGTCGTCGCAATGGCCGGGATGATGTGACGGTGGATGTGCGTGTGGTTTCAACGACGGCCCGGGATCTGCGTTCGGAAATCCAGGCGGGACGCTTCCGCGAGGATCTGTACTATCGCCTGAACGTTGTGCCGGTGGACGTGCCGTCGCTGGATCGCCGCCGGGAAGATATCCCGGATCTGGTGAACTACTTCGTGCAGCGCGTGGCTGATGCGACGGGGCTGCAGCCGCGTCCGTTCAGTGAGGATGCCGTGGCAGTGCTGCAAGCCAGCGAATGGCCGGGCAACGTCCGCCAGCTCCGCAATGTGGTCGAGCGCCTGTTGATCCTCGCCAATGGCGAACCGCCGGGTCCGATCACCGCGCAGCACCTGCCTAGCGACGCCAAGGGCGGTGGTGCATCTGCAGCGGGTTCCATGCAGATGATTTCGATGTCGCTACGTGATGCGCGCGAACATTTCGAACGTGAGTATCTGGCGATGCAGATTACGCGGTTCGGCGGCAACGTGTCTCGCACGGCTGCTTTCATCGGGATGGAACGCTCGGCCTTGCACCGCAAGCTCAAAGCGCTGGGCGTTGATACCAGCCTGAACATCAAGGAACCGCAGGGCTGACGGCCCTAGGGTCAACCCGTCTCCCGACTGTCATAATTCGCCCGGCGCCATGCGATCGGGCGATTATGCCGGGACCTGACGCTGCATGGGGCGGGTCAACTCGTCGCCCATAGGAGCGAGGGCAAGGCATTGCTCAGAGCACGCTGGAAGCGTTAAACACGAGGCAAGGCCCCAACAAAGAAGGCTCGGAATATCCATGTCGGCTGACAAAAAACAGAACCTGCAAGACATCTTCCTAAACGCCGTGCGGAAAGGGAAAACACCCCTGACCGTGTTCCTTGTGAACGGCGTCAAACTCCAAGGCATCGTCACCTGGTTCGACAACTTCTGCGTGCTGCTCAAAGGCGAGGGACGCCCGCCGCAACTCGTGTACAAACACGCGATCTCGACCATCGCGCCGAACGCGCCGGTCAACCTTTTCGAGAATGAAGACGAGGACTGATTGCCGAAAGACCTGATCGATCGCCGGCCACCTGAAGACATTGCCGCGGTCGTTCTGCCTGTCATCGGCGGCGCCGACGTCGCGCGGTCCCGGCTCGAAGAGAGCCAGGGACTTGCGGAAGCGTTGGGCGTAAAACTCGCTTTCACCGAACAGCTGAACGTTCGTGAGCCGCACCCGGCGCGTCTGCTGGGAGCAGGCCAGCTTGATGCGCTGGCGCGGCGCTTCAAGGATGAGGGGGTCACGCTCTTCATCGTCGATAGCGCGCTGACGCCGGTGCAGCAGCGCAACCTTGAAACAGAGCTGAAGCTGAAAGTGATCGACCGGACCGGTCTGATCCTGGAAATCTTCGGGCTGCGGGCGCGTACCGCCGAAGGCAGACTGCAGGTCGAGATGGCGCGGTCTCTCTACGAGCGGTCGCGGCTGGTGCGGACGTGGACCCACCTTGAGCGCCAGCGCGGCGGCTTCGGCTTCCTTGGCGGACCTGGTGAATCGCAGCTCGAAACTGACCGCCGCTTGCTGGACAAGCGGATCGCTGGCTTCAAGCGCGAGCTGGAAGAAGTTCGTCGCACCCGCCGTCTACAGCGTGAAGGCCGCGCGCGCCGCGGTGCGCCTGTCGCGGCAATCGTTGGTTACACCAACGCCGGCAAGTCGACGCTGTTCAACCGGTTGACGTCATCAGACGTTCTTGCGGCAGACATGCCGTTCGCGACACTCGATCCGACAGCGCGCGAGATCATCGCTGCATCCGGACGGCGGCTAGCTCTGGTCGATACGGTGGGCTTCATCACCGACCTGCCGACAACGCTTGTCGCCGCATTCCGCGCGACGCTGGAAGAGGCGATGGAGGCGGACCTGCTGGTGCATGTGCGCGACATCGCCCATCCGGACACCGAGTATCAGGCCAACGACGTCTACACGATCCTCGAGCAGCTATCGGTCGAAACGGGGCTGGAACAGCCCCCGATGCTGGAAGTCTGGAACAAGGCAGACACCCTGGATGAGGCGACCCGCGAAGTGTTGACCAAGCGCGCGGCGTCGCAGCAGCCGCCAGCGTTGATGGTCTCGGCCCTGAGCGGGCAGGGTACAGACGAGTTACTCTTCCACATCGAAGCCGCACTGTTCCGAAACCGCCGCCCGCGCCAAGTGACGATTCCAGCTGCCGACGGCCGGCTGCACGCATGGCTGCACAACAACTGTGAAGTCTCGTCAGAGATGCTGTCTGGCGAGTCGGATATGAAGCTGGAAGTGTTCATGACGGACGAAGATGTCGCGCGCTTCAGATCGATGTCGCCGGATGTCAGTGTAGATGGCTAGGGCCTGAGGGCTCTCAAGGGTGTTAGATATGCGGAAGCTGATCGTCTCGATAATTGCAGCAGCGGCGCTTGCCTCGGCCTGCCAGACTACAACTGCTCCGACGATGCTGACCGACCCGCCGCGCGACGCGGCAAATCCCGCGCGCATGGAAGTGCTGCACATTCCTTCGGGCGGCGTTGAGATCAACGGCGTGGCTTATCTTGCCAGCGGAGCTGGCGCTCATCCGACGCTGGTCATTGCGCACGGTTGGCCAGGCAACGAAAAGAATCTGGATCTGGCCCAAGCGGTGCGTCGGGCAGGGTGGAATGCCATCACATTCAACTACCGTGGAAGCTGGGGCAGCCCGGGCGAGTTCCACTTCGCTCAGGTGCCGGAAGATACGGCGACCGTGATCAGCTACCTGCGCCAGCCGGAAATCGCCGCCAAGTATGGCATCGACCCGAAGCGTATCGCGCTTGCGGGGCATAGCATGGGCGGCTGGGCCACCTCGCAGGTGGCATCAAAAGATCCAGAGCTGGCTGGGGCGATTCTGATCTCGGCGGCTGAAATGGCCAGACTTGGCTCCATGCCGCGAGCGCCACGGATCAAAGCCGCGGCTGGCAATTCCGAAACGCTGGTAACGACCCCCGAGAAGATGGCGGACGAGCTGGCCACGCCGGCCATAACCTCGATGACACTGAACTCAGCCGCGGCGGGTCTCGCAAAAATACCGGTGCTGATCTTGTCGTCCGATGACGGACTGGCGCCGGGCACGGATGCGCTGGCGGTGGCTATTCAACAGGCTGGCGGCAAGATCACCAAGGCGCACGAGGCGACCGACCATAGCTGGTCTGACCGCCGTCTCCGGCTGGCCAGCCTCGTCATTGACTGGCTGCAGGCCCTCCCGGAGGCCAACTAGTCTTCTGAGGGGATGCTGGTGCTGCCGGGGAGGATTGAACTCCCGACCTCAGCCTTACCAAGGATGCGCTC
>DAINAT010000071.1:0-17051 GCA_036733305.1 Hyphomonadaceae bacterium | reverse complement strand
CCCGACTCCGAAACCACGCTCGACGGCAACGCCGTGGTGGTCGAGGAGCAGATGATGAAAGTTGCCGAAACCCGAATGGATTTCGAGACAATGGTTGGCCTGTACCAGAAGAGTCTGGGCCTGCTGCGGCTGGCGTCGCGTTCACCCGGCCGGTGAGTGCGAGCGGAGCCAAGTAGGAGACGAACATGTCCTCAGATCTCATGTCCGCCATGGGCGCGGCCGCCACGGGTCTGCGCGCGCAGACGGTGCGCATCCGCATCTCCGCCGAGAACCTGGCGAACGCAGACACCACGGCCTCGACGCCCGGCGGCGATCCTTACCGTCGCAAGGCGCCCGTCTTCCGCACCTTCTTCGACAAGGAAGTCGGCGCCAACACGGTGAAAGTCACCGGCGCCCGCGAAGACCAGTCGCCCTTCCAGGTGAAGTACGACCCGTCCCACCCCGCAGCCGACGCCACCGGCTACGTCAAGACGAGCAACGTCTCGTCCCTCATCGAAATGGCCGACCTGCGCGAAGCTCAGCGTGCTTATGAAGCCAACCTCAACGTCATCGAGTCGAGCCGCGCCATGATGCTCGGCGTCGTCTCGCTGCTCAAAGCATAGGGATCAGCTAGATGTCTGATCTCGGTCTTTCAGCGGTCAAGGCCTACGGCGGCGTCGCCCAGACGCTCGGCAACATGTCGGGCGGCAAGGAAGCCGGCGGCATCGGCGGCGCTGGCTTCGGCGACATCCTCAACACCGCCGTGGGCTCGCTCACCGGCGCCGGCAATGCGGCCGAAACTGCCGTCACCAACGCCGCCATGGGCCGCGGCGACCTGGTCGACGTCGTCACCGCCGTCGCCGCCGCCGAAGCCACGATGGAAACGGTCATCGCCGTGCGCGACGAAGTCATCAAGGCGTATCAAGAGATCATGCGTATGCCGATCTAAGGCGCGTAAGCGTCGGACGCGATCGATCGTAGGGTGCATTGAAAATGCACCGAGCCGCTCGCGCCGCCGCTAATGAAAATCACGCGACTTCGGCAACACCCGCACATTGCGCGGATGGCGATGCATTCCCGGCTGGTTACCCATGCTGCGCGGATACTTCGGATTCTTGATCTCGTCCGCGCTCGTCAGCTCCGGTTCGATCGGCCGGTAGTCCTCCGACAACCGATCCAGTTCCGCAGAACGATCGCTCACGCGCGAGCCCATCAGGTGTGCAACACCTTCCTTGCTCCGTTGCAACCGGCCCTCCACCAGCATCAGACGCGCACCCATCGTCTGCGCCCGGAACTTCTCGAAATCCCGCGCCCATAGCAGAACATTGGTGATGCCCGTCTCGTCCTCAAGCGTGACGAAGATCGCCTTGCCCTCGCCCGGCCTCTGCCGCACCAGCACCACCCCGGCCGTCTTCACCCATGCGCCATTGCGCGCCGCCGACGTCTCCGCGCATGTGAGAATGCCTTCAGCCTCGAACACTGGCCGTAACACCTGCATCGGGTGTGATTTCAATGACAGGCGCGCGGTCTGGTAATCCGCCGTCACATGCTCGCCAAGCGGCATTACGGGCAGATCGGCATCAGGCTCCTCGCCCAGCTCCTTCGCCGCTGCCGCAGCAAACAGCGGCAGCAGATCATCATTCGGCAATCGCCGCACTTCCCACAACGCCTGCCGCCGATCCTGATGCAGCGACTGGAAAGCATCCGCATCCGCCAATTTACGCAGGAACGGCGTCGACACGCGCCCTCGCTCGCGCATATCGGCGACGCTTACAAAGCCGCTGTCGCGCCGCTCCACCAAAGCGTGCGCGTCAGCCTCCTTCACACCATCAAGCTGTCGAAACCCGATCCGCACCGCCGGCGCGCGGCCTTCGACTTGCTCAAGCGCATTATCGTAGAAGCTGAAATTCACATCGACCGGGCGGATCTCCACCCCGTGTTCCTGTGCATCCCGAACGATCTGCGCCGGCGCATAAAATCCCATCGGTTGCGAATTGAGCAACGCCGCCGCGAATGCAGCGGGATGATATTTCTTGATCCACGAGGACACATAGACCAGTTGGGAGAATGCAGCCGCATGGCTTTCAGGAAAACCATATGAACCGAAGCCTCTGATCTGCTGGAAGCATCGTTCAGCGAAGTCACGCTTGTATCCTCGCCGCACCATCCCCTCGACCAGCTTCTGCTCGAACAGATGTATCGTCCCGACGTTTCGGAATGTTGCCATCGCACGTCTAAGCTTGTTGGCGTCCTCCGGCGAAAACTCCGCGGCCGTGATGGCCAGCTTCATCGCCTGTTCCTGGAACAGTGGCACCCCATAGGTTTTGTGTAGCAGATTCCTGAGTTCGTCCGGCGGCCCGAATTCCGGAGATGGCGAAGGATAATCGATAGGCTCCTCGCCATTACGCCGACGAAGATAGGGGTGCACCATATTACCCTGGATCGGCCCAGGCCGCACAATCGCGACTTCGATCACGAGATCGTAGAACTCGCGCGGCTTGAGGCGCGGTAACATGCTGATCTGCGCACGACTTTCGACCTGGAATACACCCAGCGAGTCCCCACGACATAGCATGTCATAGACAGCCGGGTCTTCCGGCGGAATGTCCTGCAGCCCATAACGCTGCCCACCCGCATTGTGGATCAAGTCGAACGCCTTGCGAATGCAGGTAAGCATGCCAAGAGCGAGAATATCGACCTTCATCAATCTCAGTTCGTCGATGTCATCCTTGTCCCACTCAATGAATGTTCGATCGTCCATCGCCGCATTGCCGATAGGTACGAGTTCATCGAGGCGATCGCGCGCCAGCACGAAGCCGCCGACATGTTGAGACAAATGCCGTGGAAATCCGAGCAGCCTGTTGGAGAATTCCAGCGCCCGATGCAGCACCGGATTTTCGTGGTCCAGACCGGCTTGTTTCAATTGAGAGGTGCGAAGCCCCTCACCCCAGCTACCCCATACGAGGCCCGATAGGCGCGCTGTTACATCATCCGTAAGCCCCAGCACCTTGCCCACCTCGCGCATGGCGCTGCGTGGTCGGTAGTGGATTACGGTAGCCGCGATCCCGGCCCGATGGCGGCCATACCGATTGTAGATATACTGAATGATCTCTTCTCGCCGCTCATGCTCGAAATCGACGTCGACGTCTGGCGGTTCCTTGCGTTCATCAGACATGAAGCGCGCAAACAACAGATCGAAAACGTTGGGATCAACTGACGTGATCCCCAGAACATAGCAGACCGCTGAATTGGCGGCTGACCCTCGCCCCTGACACAGGATGCCCTTGTCGCGAGCAACACGAACGATGTCGTATAGGGTGAGAAAGTAGCGGGCGTACGCGTTGCGCCGATAGAAACCCAATTCCTCTCGAAGCTGCTTTTCGACCTTCTCAGGTATGCCGCCCGGATACTTCATCCGCGCGTGAAACCAGGTGCGATCCTCAAGATAATCCTGATCGTTCCAGCCGGGCGGCACTGGCTCATCAGGGTACTCATATCTCAGTTCATCGAGGTTGAAGGTGATGCGGCCAAGAAGCTCAGCCGTCTGCTCGATGGCTTCCGGAGCTTTCGCAAACAGGCGCCGCATCTCCACCGGCAGTTTAAGATGACGCTCTGCATTCGCTTCGAGCAGCTTGCCAGCCTCGCTGATTTTGACGCCTTCACGAATGCAGGTCATCACATCATGCAGATCGCGCTGTTTGGCCGAATGATAGAGAACATCATTGGTCGCGATGAGAGGAACGCCCGCAGCACTGGCGAAATGCTTGAGCGTTTTCAAGCGCCGAGCATCCCGACCGCCGCGGATCATGCGAGCGCCAAGCCATACGGCGCCTGGACGTACATCGCTTAGTTTCACCAACAGAGGTAGAATACCCTCCAGATTTTCATTCGGCATCACGATCAGGAAAAGGTCGTCGGAAAACCTGACGAGATCGTCGAGCGTGATTCGACAATCGCCCTTCTTGGCTCGCTTGTTATTGGAAGACTCGCGCGTGTTGCCGAGCGTAAGCAGGCGGCAGAGACGCCCCCACCCATTCCGGTTGGCCGGATACGCGATGATATCCGGCGTTCCATCGACGAAGCTCAGCCTTGCACCAACGACAAGCCTGAATTGCTGCGCACGTTCCTTCAACTCCATCTGGAATTGCTTGAACTCTTCCTCATCCGGATGCGGCATCCACGCGTGCTCGCCTGGCGATCCGCCCTCCCTCATCTTCTCTGGCGGAGGAAGACCATCTTCACGGATATGCTTGAGCGCGGCCCAGGCGCGTACGACACCGGACAATGTGTTGCGATCAGCAACGCCCAGCCCCCTGTAACCAAGCATTATCGATGTGAGCACCATGTCCCGCGCCGTCGAAGCTCCGCGCAGGAAGGAGAAATTGGTTGCTGCGGCGAGTTCCGCGTAAATGTGCTGCTCGGCATCCAGAGGCAGCGGCACATCGGCAGCGACAGGCTGAGGCCCACGGAAGGCGACGACATTGCTGGGAGGCTTACCCTCAATCACGTAAACACCCCATGCACGAACCAGTCTGGTTGCGGCGTTGCTTGCGTGTAGGGCCCGGCGCGGAAGAGCCAGAAGCGGGAGCCTTCAGCGTCTTCGATGCGGTAGT
The DNA here is from genome assembly GCA_036733305.1 of Hyphomonadaceae bacterium. Classification (GTDB taxonomy): domain Bacteria; phylum Pseudomonadota; class Alphaproteobacteria; order Caulobacterales; family Hyphomonadaceae; genus UBA7672. The sequence continues at coordinate 12,459 of DAINAT010000071.1, read as the reverse complement.
AGTCGCGTGTGGGATCATGCGGCTTGAGCCACCATTCGGGCGCGATGCGCTCGGGGCCTTCGGCCCGCGAGACGATGTGTTCACGGCGACGCCAGAGGAATTTCCGTGGCGGTCCATCTGGCACCTCCACCATGGTGATGCGGATGAGTTGCGGCGGATCAAACACCTGGCTGGGACGCAAGGGAGGCTCTTCGTCTTCTGGAGCCGGCCACACATCAGACGTAAGCGGATTGAAGCTGGCGGGCACGGGGCGAGCTGCGCGGTCTGGGTTGCGCGTGTTTACGGGGAGGAAGCGGAGAACACGATTTTCGCCAAAGCGGACCGTGAGCCGATCTGCAAGGTCTGCGACTTCATCGACTTCTACGGCGTGACCATCGAGGCCCGGTTGAAGCGCGTCTAGCGCGTCTGTGTGGGGGATGGAGAGGCGGATGAGATCGAAGCCGAAGCCGGGGTCGATTGGATCAGCCAGGGCGTCGAGGCGTTCGCGAAAGAGACGGAGGAGCGTTGCAGCGTCGCGCATGGGACGGCCGGTTTCGATGACGAGGCGTCGCACGGCGCCGTCTGCACGGAACAGGCTGGCTTCAAACACGCGGCCGCCTTCGCGGCGTTCGCCCAGTTGCGTGCAGGCTTCCTGACCGAGTTCGAACAGGACGTTTTCAACATCTTCGACCCGGCCGATGGGTTCGGGAAAACGGCGCTCGACCCATAACATCGGTATCTCGCGGCGTGCTTCAAGCGGCGGATGGGCGAAGCCTTGCAGGCGGCGCAGGCGGAGCATCATCGCCTCGCCGAAGCGTGCGGCGAAAGGCAGGCTCGGGCGATCTGCAAGCATACCGATGGTCTTGAGACCGGCGCGTGCGATGGCCAGCCGATCCGCGTCCGGCAAACCCAGCGCGGCAATCGGCAATGCACGGACGGCTTTCGTCTCCTCCCCCGGCGGCACAATCGCGATGCGACCGAAGCGGGCGAGCGCACGCGCCGTATCAGCCCCGCTGGCGATGACTGTACGCACATGAAAGCCCACCCGGCGCAAGCGGATGGAGAAGATGCGGCGGAGATTGGCTTCGCCGCCGAAGATATGCTCGCAGCCGGTGATATCGAGCAGCAGGCCATCGGGCGCATCGATCATCACGACAGGGCTGAAGCGATCGCTGTCCTCGGCAATACGATCGAGCAGGTTTGCATCGGCGCGCGTATCCATTTCCTCGACCCAGAGATCGGGGATACGGGCGCGTGAATCCGCCAGTGTCATGCCGACAGCGAGGCCCAGTTGCTTGGCTTCCGGACCAACCGCCATCAAGCGCTGCGCCCCTTTCACCTTCTCGGTGATGACGAGCGGCAGTTCAGATGGCTCGACGCGCGCCCTCATCAGGCGATTCGCCGGCAGGTACGGGAACCATGCCGCCAGATAGCGACGGGACGACTTCTCTGATCCTGTCCTTGAATACGCGGCTGTCACGATCCCATTCCACAATCCAGTTGCGTCCGGCAGCGCCCGCCCTGTCACGCAGCAGTTCGACATTGAAGGCCGGATGGCCCGGCGCGTCCGCCTCCAACGGCGTCGAAGGCGCGGCGCGTATTCGCCATCGCGTCAGCGCAGCGCTCGGCTCAGGCTGTGCGCCTGCCCGCACCATGAAGAGCGGCACGTTGGAGCGCGCAGCGGCGAGTGCGAGCCGCCGCGAAGCGACAAGGTCGAGTACCTTTGGCGCACCCCACGGCTCGATGATCACGGCGCCGAGCGGCGGACATCGCGCCGCTTCCTCGCCCGCGCGCAGCACGGCAGGCCCATCGCGCGCACGCACAAGGATGAGACGATCCGGGGAGAGGCCGAGTTCGTTGATGCCGGGCGCATAGATCTCGCCCATCTCGACACCGACGAAATCCTGGCGAACCCAGACGACCGGCCGCTTGGCGGAGGCGCGTATCGCCAGCATCACGCCAAAGCCCGCTGCTGAGGGTTCATCGGCTGTCTGCGCTGCAAAAATCTCATGCAGCGCGCCGCGATTGAGCCCGCCCTGCAGCGCTGCATCCATCTGCGCAGAGCCCGTGGAAAAGCGATCGGAGGGAGCCGCAGACGAGCCGCGCTCCAGCCGGGACACCTCCCGTCTCAATGTTTCCAGATCCTGCTTAGTCAAAAGGTTTTTCCAAGTAGTTCTTGTTTTGTTCTATAAATCTTAGGCGATAAAAAGAGTCAATCGAGACTCAGAAAGACTCGTGTGCCGTTCTGGATTTCTGGCGTGGAGTCAGGAGGTTTCAGGTCGAAAATTTTTCGCGCACTACCTCTGATGCCTAGCTTCCGCTGGCCTAGCTGTTGGCGAGGACCACCTTGAGGAACTCCGCGCCATAGCGGTCAAGCTTGGCTTTGCCGATGCCGGTGATGCCGCTCATGTCGTCGAGGGTTTGCGGGCGGGCCTCGGCGAGGGCGCGCAGGGTCGTGTCGTGGAAGACGACGTAGGGCGGGACGCCCTGCTCCTTTGCGATGCGGGCACGCTCGGCGCGCAGTTGCTGGAACAGAGATTGCGCGTCTTCGGGCATGGCAGCTGTCTTGGCTGAACGCGCGTCTTTCTTCGAGCGCTTGGGCGGCTGGTCGCGCCGGAACGTCACTTGTCGTTCGCCGCGTAGCACGGGGCGCGCCTCTTCCGAGAGCTTCAGCGCGCCGTGAGCTTCCTGATCGACATAGATGAGGCCTGAGGCGGTGAGCTGACGGAACACGGATTGCCAGACGCGCGGCTCGATATCCTTGCCGACGCCGAAGACGCCGAGCTGATCGTGGCCGAGACGTTCGGCGCGCTCGTTGGTCTTGCCGACCAGCACATCGATCACATGGCCCGCGCCAAAGCGCTGGCCGGTGCGATAGATGGCGGACATCGCCTTCATCGCGGCTTCCGATCCGTCCCACGTATCGACGGGCGCGAGGCAGGTGTCGCAGTTGCCGCAATTGCCGGGATAGTCCTCGCCGAAGTGCGCGAGGATGGCCTTGCGGCGGCATTCCGTGGTTTCGCAGATGCCGAGCAGCGAGGTGAGCTTTGCGTTCTCGATGCGCTTGATGGCGTCGGGCGCATTGCCCTGCGCGATCATGCTGCGGCGCTGCACGACGTCAGCCATGCCGTAGCACATCCACGCGTCGGATGCCTGGCCATCGCGGCCCGCGCGACCGGTTTCCTGATAGTAGGCTTCCACTGAAGATGGCATGTCGAGGTGAGCGACGTAGCGGACATCCGGCTTGTCGATGCCCATGCCGAACGCGACGGTAGCGACGAGACAGAGGCTGTCTTCGGTGAGGAAGGCGTCCTGGTTACGCGAGCGGACGCTGGCGTCCATGCCGGCGTGATAGGCCAGCGCGCGGATGCCATGCTCGTTCAGCCATTCGGCGGTGGCTTCGACCTTCTTGCGCGAGAGGCAGTAGACGATGCCGCTCGCATCCTTGTGCTTCTTCAGGAAGTCGAGCAATTGCTCACGCGGCTTGTCGCGCTGGACGATGGTGTAATTGATGTTCGGCCGGTCGAAGCTGGTGATGAACACCTTCGCCTGCTTCAGGGCCAGACGTTCGATGATGTCCGCGCGCGTGACAGGATCGGCCGTAGCCGTCAACGCGATGCGCGGCACGCCGGGGAAGTTCGCGGCGATCGAGGATAGCTCACGATACTCGGGCCGGAAATCGTGGCCCCACTGGCTGACGCAGTGTGCTTCGTCGATCGCGAACAGGCTGATGTTGGCTTCGTGCAGCATCGACTGGAAACCCGGCGTGGTGAGCCGTTCGGGCGCGACGTAGAGCAGCTTGAGTTCGCCCGAGTGAAACTGACGGCGCACATCGCGCGCTTCATCCGGCGTCAGCGCGGAGTTGTACGCCGCAGCGGCAACGCCCGCCTGGCGAAGCGCTTCCACCTGATCCCGCATCAGCGCGATCAGTGGCGACACGACGATCGCAACGCCGGGGCGGCACAGTGCGGGCGCCTGATAGCAGATCGACTTGCCGGCGCCCGTGGGGAACAGCACCACTGCATCGCCGCCATTTGTTACATGGCTGACAACATCGCCCTGCAGCCCGCGGAACTCGGAGTGGCCGAATACCTCGCGCAGGATACTGAGCGGTTCCCTGATTCCAGCTTGCACGCTTTGTGGCCTCACCCTGCCCGTCTCGACGCCAAGCCGGGGCGAATTAGATAGTCTGTAGCGTCAATGTACAAAAGTTGCGTGAGCGCTCTCGTCTGTGAGTTGACGACCTAAAACGTCGATCTAGCGTCATAGACATCGAAAAACGGCCAACGTCTTGAGGGAGACGGACAACAATGAAGATCAAGCTGTTCGCGGCGACAGCCGTGCTTGCATTAGGCCTTGCGGCCTGCGGCGGTGAAACGCCAGCTCCAGAAACACCCGTTGCAGAGGCGCCAGCCGCGGAAACTCCAGCGGCAGAGCCTGCCCCTGTGGCGACTGCGTCGATCGGCGAAACGCCGGCTGATCCGGTCGCGTTCATGAAAGAGCGCCACGAAAAGTACGAAGACATCGGCAAGAACTTCAAAGTGCTGCTCGACAACTCGAAGCTTGGCACGCCGGATCTCGCCGCTGTCTCGGCGGCCGCGACGAAGGTCAACGACTACGCCAAGGAGATGGGCACGTGGTTCCCGCCCGGCACCGGCCCTGAAGCCGGCAAGACCGAAGCCAAGGCCAACATCTGGACCGAGCGCGCGGACTTCGACGTGAAGCTGGTGAACCTGCAGACGGAAGCCGCCAAGCTGGTGACGGCCGCGGGAACGGATGCTGCGGCGTTCAAGGCGCAGTTCGGGCCGACGGGTGGCACCTGCAAAGCCTGCCACGACAAATTCCGTGAAGAAGACAAAGACAAATAGTGACTGACACGACTGTCACGTCTGCTTCGCCGGCGCCCACACCCGACCAGCCTGTCACCAGGCAGAAGGTGTGGGATGCGCCGGTGCGGCTGGTTCATTGGCTCCTCGTCTTCCTCGTCACCGTCTCCTGGTGGACGGCCGAGGAAGGCGAGATGCAGTGGCATTACTGGTCGGGCCTGACGATTGTCGGCCTGCTTGTGTTTCGCGTGTACTGGGGCTTCGCGGGCCCAGAGACGGCGCGCTTCTCGAACTTCATCAAAGGGCCCGGCGCGGTCGTTGGTTACGCGGGCAAGCTGTTCAAGCGCGATTACCGCGCAGCCTTCGGGCACAATCCGCTTGGCGCGCTGAGCGTTGTGGCAATCCTGCTCGCGCTGATTGCGCAGGTGGGGCTGGGTCTGTTTGCGTCTGACACTGATGGGCTCGAGTCGGGCCCGTTGTCGCCATATGTGAGCTACGAATTTTCGAAGGATGCAGGCGACCTGCATGAGGCTGCGTGGAACATCCTGTTGATCCTGATCGGCCTGCACATTGCGGCGATCGTGTTTTATCTGGTCGTCAAGCGCATCAACCTGATCGGGCCGATGATCACGGGTAGCCGCAAGGCCGAGGCCGTTGAAGGCTCGCCTTCGGGCATTGCGCCGGTGCCGCTGTGGCGCTTCCTGATCGGCGTTGCGCTGGCGGGGGCGGTGGTTTTCCTGTTCGTCTGGCTGCCCACTACCCGCTGATCACTTCGTCCCGAACATCCGGTCGCCCGCGTCGCCCAGGCCGGGGACGATGTAGCCCTTCTCGTTGAGATGGCTGTCGATCGCTGCGGTGAAGACCGGCACGTCAGGGTGTGCTGCTGTAAATTTGGCGATGCCCTCTGGCGCAGCCAGCAGGCAGAGGAAGCGTAGCCTGGTGGCGCCACGATCCTTCAGCCGCTGCACCGCAGCGATGGCGGAGTTGCCCGTCGCCAGCATCGGATCGACCACGATGATCAGGCGCGTCTCGATTTCGCCGGGCGCCTTGAAATAGTACTCGACCGGCTCAAGCGTATCGTGGTCGCGGTAGAGGCCGACATGGGCGACGCGGGCGGCGGGTACGAGATCGAGCATGCCGTCCAGCAATCCGTTGCCCGCCCGCAGGATCGAGCAGAACACCAGCTTCTTGCCCTTGATGATCGGCGCATCCATCGGCCCCATCGGCGTTTCGATGGCGACGGTTTCCAGCTCCAGATCGCGCGTGACCTCGTAGCAGAGCAGATGCGCGATCTCGCGCAGCAGGGTGCGGAAGCCTGCGGTGGATGTTGCCTTGTCCCGCATCAGGGTCAGCTTGTGCTGGATCAGCGGGTGATTGACGACAGTTACGGGCTGCATGAGGCATCCTTGGTTGAGCGCTGTTTCTGACGCCGGGGCGTGGCGGGCGCAATGGGCCGCTGAGAGATCCGACACGTTGCTGCGATCCGGGCAGCGATCCGGCTTCCGCCTTCTGTCGAGCCGTTATATACACTCCACGATAACGCTCGCGGGAGAGACCCATGCGTGGACTGATTGCCCTTGGTATTGCCCTCAGCTCGGCTATGGCGCTGGCTGCGCCAGCTTTTGCGCAGCAGCCCAACATGGCCGCCAAACCGGAGGCCGTCTGCACGGCTGAAGCCAAGCCGCCAGCGGGTTTCGAGGACTGGAACGGCAAGGCCGCGATCACCACGGCGACGAGCGCCGAGCATGTGGCCCATGCCTCGCTGGCGCTGGGCAAGGGCTATGACGCCACCCTGCTGAACACGCCGAAAGTGGCGATGCCGGTTCAACCGGAGAAACCGGGTGGGTCGGTGGCTCATGCGGGGCTTTTCTCGTTCACGGTTGAGACAGCGGGCTCGTATACGGTTGCATTGGGCACGGCGGCGTGGATCGATGTGCTTGAGGACGGCAAGTCGCTGGAACCGACGAAGTTTGGGCACGGACCGGAATGCACAGGCATCCGCAAGATGGTGGTCTTCCCGATGAAGCCGGGCGTGCACACGCTGCAGGTTTCGGCGAACGCTGCGCCGACACTGAAGCTGATGGTCGCGAAGGCTCCCTGAACAAGGCTTCCCGAAATCGCGGGCTGATCGCAGCGGCGCTCGTGGGAGCGTCGGTGATCGGGCTTGTGGCTTGCGCGAGTTCGGTCGCGCCGGTGGCGGAGCCATGGCCGGCGGCGGATATGCAGGCGCCCTTCCCGGCCAACAACGCGCCGACGCCGATCAAGATCGAGCTGGGGCGACGGCTGTTCTATGACGGCGACCTGTCGTGGGACGGCACGATGAGTTGCGCGACCTGCCATGAGCAGAAGCGGGGCTTTGCTGATCCGAACAAGACGCGACCGGGGTTCGATGGGCAGCCGGGCGAGCGGAATATTCAGACGCTGGCGAACGTTGCCTGGTTCAGATCGCTGACGTGGGGCGGGCCGCATGTGGATACGCTGGAGCATCAGGCGCTGATCCCGATCGAGGGCTTTGTGCCGGTAGAGATGGGGTTCGGGGGAAAGAAGGAAGGCGCGCTGGCGCAGCGGCTGAAGGATCAGGCGTGCTATCCCGCGCTGTTCAAGGCGGCGTTCCCGGAGAAGCAGGGCGATATCTCGCTGGATACAATCGCGATGGCGCTGTCGGTTTTCCAGCGATCGCTGGTGTCGCTGGACTCGCCCTATGATCGTTATCGGCGTGGCGAGGCTTTGGCGATTTCGGATCAGGCGAAGCGCGGCGAGACGCTGTTCAACGACAAGCAGTGTGCGAGCTGTCATGCGGGGCCGCATTTCACGGACGCGGCGCTGGCGGGGCGGACGCCTTATGAAACGTTCCATCGCCTGGCGATGCCGCTGGATGGGAAGGATGCGGGGCTACAGCGGATTACGCTGAAGGCCGAGGATGCCGGGAAATTCCGTACGCCGGGCCTGAGGAACGTCGCGTTGTCTGCGCCCTATATGCATGACGGCGAGGTGGCGACGTTGCCTGATGCGATCTGGCATCATTATGCGATGGGCGACGCACAGGCGGACCTCCGGTTGAAGCAGACAGTGAGTGATGCAGAGGTGGGAGACCTCGTCGCGTTTCTCAATGCGCTGACGGATGAAGGCTTCGTCAGAAATCCTGCGTTCGCATTGCCGCCGCGTGGATGCCCTGTGCCGGAGGATATGGCGCTCGCGGGTGATGAAGCTGTTTCGCAGCGGTTGCATAACAGCCCGTGAGGGCGGCGGTGCATTTCCGCTTCGCTTCAATGCACCCTACGCTGTCTTCTGCTCCGCGAGATTCAGTTCCGCGATCATGGCCTTGCGCATTTCGAATTTCTGGATCTTGCCGGTGACGGTCATCGGGAAGCCATCCACGAACTTCACATAGCGGGGGATTTTGTAGTGGGCGATCTGGCCCTTGCAGAAGGCCACGATTTCTTCGTGCGATGAATTTTCGCCGGCACGGAGTTTCACCCACGCGCAGATTTCCTCGCCGAATTTCGGGTCGGGCACGCCGATGACCTGCACATCTTCGATCTTGGGATGGCGGAAGAGATATTCCTCGATCTCGCGCGGGAAGACGTTTTCGCCGCCGCGGATGACCATGTCCTTGATACGGCCGACGATGTTGCAATAGCCCTCGTCGTCGATGGTCGCGAGATCGCCGGTGTGCATCCAGCCTTCTGCATCGACGGCCTCGGCGGTTTTCTCCGGATCGTCCCAGTAGCCGATCATGACGGAGTAGCCGCGCGTGCAGAGTTCGCCCGGCTGGCCGCGCTCGGTGATCTCGCCATTCTCGTCGACGATCTTCACCTCAAGGTGCGGCTGCACGCGGCCAACGGTGGAGACGCGGCGTTCGAGCGGATCGTCCATGGCGGTCTGGAAGGAGACGGGGCTGGTTTCGGTCATGCCGTAGCCGATGCCGACCTCGCGCATGTGCATGCGGCCTATGACTTTCTTCATCACCTCGATCGGGCATGGCGAGCCAGCCAATAGGCCGGTGCGGAGTGTCGAGAAATCGTACTTGTCGAAATCCGGATGTTCGAGTTCGGCGATGAACATGGTGGGAACGCCATGCAGGGCCGTGCATTTTTCCGACTGCACCGTTTTCAGGACGGCGAGCGGTTCATAGCCTTCGGAGGCGTAGATCATCGCCGCGCCATGCGTGACGCAGGCGAGGTTTCCCATCACCATGCCGAAGCAGTGATACAGCGGGACCGGAATGAGCAGACGATCATTCTCGGTGAGGCCCATGCCTTCGCCAACGAAGAAGGCGTTGTTGAGGATGTTGCGGTGGGAGAGCGTCGCGCCTTTCGGCAGGCCGGTCGTGCCGGAGGTGAACTGGATGTTGACCGCGTCATTGCGATCGAGCGTTCTGGCGACGTCTTCGACCTGCGCAGCATGAACGCTGCTTGCCTGTGCGGCGATGGCGTTGAAATTCATCCAGCCCGGGCCCGGCATGCCGCCGATCTGGGCGACGATGCGCAGATCAGGGAGGCGTTTGGATTTCAGGTCGCCCGGTTTTGACGCGGCAATCTCGGGTGCGAGTTCGTTGATCATGCCGACATAGTCGGACGTCTTGAATTTTTCGGCGCAGACCAGCGCTTTCACGCCGACCTTGTTGAGCGTGTATTCGACTTCACTGAGCCGGTAAGCCGGGTTGATGTTGACCTGGATGAGGCCGACGCGGGCTGTTGCGAATTGAACGAGCGTCCACTCGGCGCAGTTGGGCGCCCAGACGCCGACGCGATCGCCGGGCTTGAGGCCGAGAGCAAGGAATCCGGCGGCGAGACGGTCGACCTCGTTGGAGAATTGTTCGTAGGTCCAGCGGATGCCCTGATGCACGGAGACCAGCGCTTCCTGCCCCGGCCATTGGGCCGCTGCGCGCAGGAGGGCTTCGCCGATCGTGTATTCGAGAAGCGCCGGCTCTGCGGCGCCGCGAACAAGGCTGAGCTGCGTCATGGTCTGTCTCTCCCTTGGGGCAAAGGTTAGCATGGACGCTGGCATGCGCCAGAGCATGCGACGGCGCCTTCGCAGGCCGGGGGCTTGCGAAGCGGTGGAAGGCGTCACGATTAGGCGCGATCTAGGTGAACGCGCTGGTTTTTGCGCGTCGAGACGACACGCCGACGTTGGGTAGGCGGAATGCGGACGTGGTGGTTAGCGTTGCACGCACCCCCTTCGTCGCGACGATGCGCTGGTTGCCTCCGCCACACGGAGATTGGGGGAAGTGGATCGCCTGGCGTAAGCCGAGCGAGACGGAGGGGGTGTGGCTCACGGTGGTGAGCACGCCCTCGTCCTTCGACGGGCGCACGCTTCGCGTGCTGCTCAGGATGAGGGCTATTAGGCTGCAGCGGTGTTGCGCGGCCGTGTTGAGATCCTTCGGTTGGGTGTCGGTCGCAGCTCTGGGCAGATCGGTCGGCATGGGCTGTGTGCCAATCACAGCGTCACGGCGGCGGATCATCTGGAGCATTGAGGCGACGTGGTGCACCAACTCTACAAACAGGCGCAGCACGACTGTCAGCCAGAGCTGAGGAAGTCGTGGGGTGCCTAATCCGTTTGCGCGTGTCTGCGTTGGTGTCATGGGTGGGACTATAACCCGGCCCGGGGCGCCGTAGATTCTGGGAGGCTCCATCCCCCAACCTGCGCGCGCAGGTGGTTGAAATCAGGTGGGATGATTCCTGGCCGTCCTACAGTTTCGGAACAGCACTATCCCCCAATTCGACCCTCGGCTTGTCATCCCGGAAGCGCGTGAGCGCTATCCGGGAACCATTGACGGGTGGCGTGCTCTCGCAATGGGTCCCGGCTCTTCCCCCGGATGGCGCTACGCGCTTCCGGGGGAAGAGCCGGGATGACAAGCGGGGGGTGGTGGGGAGCCGTGGCTTGGTAAACCGCGCGGAATTTCGCGCTTGCCGCATCTGGCTTCGTGCTGCGGCGCATCCTACATGTGCGTCGATACGCACACTTAGGTTCCAGCCGGCCTCGCCATGGAGAACCAGATGCAGACCTCTTTCCATGTTCACGGCAAGACATGTGGCTGTTCGCCTGATGTGAAGGCGAGCGGTGAGCACGATGCGCGGCCGCGTGTGGTGATTGTGGGCGCGGGGTTTGGCGGCTTATCGGCGGCCAAGGCGCTGAAGCATGCGGATGTGCGCGTGACGCTGGTGGACCGGCGCAATCATCATCTGTTTCAGCCGCTGCTCTATCAAGTGGCGACGGCGGGGCTTTCGCCCGGTCAGATCGCGACGCCGATCCGCACCGTTTTGCGCGACCAGAAGAATGCCGAGGTTCTGCTTGGCACTGTGACGGGCGTTGATACGGCGCGGCGGCAGGTGAAGCTGGGCGAGCATGAAATCAACTACGACTATCTCGTTCTGGCGACGGGCGCGCGGCATTCGTATTTCGGGCGCGATGAGTGGGAGCAGTTTGCGCCGGGGCTGAAATCGCTCGAGGACGCGACGGAGCTGCGCAAGCGCATCCTGCTGGCGTTCGAGCGGGCGGAGCTGGAGGAGGATGCGGCGGCGCGGACGCGGCTGCTGACCTTCGTGGTGATCGGCGCGGGGCCGACGGGCGTGGAGATGGCGGGCTCGATCGCGGAGCTGGCGCATCGCGCGCTGGCGAGCGACTTCCGCGCGATTGATCCGCATGCGGCGCGTGTTGTGCTGGTGGAAGCGGGCCCGCGGGCCTTGTCGACCTTCCCTGAAAAGCTTTCGGCCTACACGGAGAAGGAGCTGGGCAAGCTCGAGGTCGAGATGATGGCCAACACGAAGGTGGTGGGCATCGATGCAACCGGCGTGATGCTGCAGGGGGCGGATGGCGTGGTGGCGGCCCTGCCCTCTGCGTGTGTGATCTGGGCGGCGGGCGTGGCGGCCTCGCCTGTTGCGAAGTGGCTGGGCGTGGATGGCGATCGTGCGGGGCGCGTGAGCGTGGGGCCGGATCTCACCGTGCCGGGGCATCCCGAGATTTTCGTGATTGGCGATTGCGCGCTGGCATTGGGCAAGGATGGCAAGCCTGTGCCGGGGCTGGCGCCTGTGGCGAAGCAGCAGGGCGAATATGTCGGCGCGCTGCTGAAGCGATTGCAGAAGGCGCCGGGAGCTGCGCGGGCGGCGTTTCGATATAGAGACTTTGGCGCGCTGGCGACGATCGGCCGGAAGATCGCGATTGCGGATTTCGGCGGCGGCGTGCAGCTGCGCGGGTTCATCGGCTGGCTGACCTGGAGCGTGGCGCACATCTACTTCCTGATCGGGTTCAGGAACCGGTTTTCGGTCGCGCTGGACTGGGCGTGGAGCTATCTGACGTTCGAGCGCGGGGCGCGGCTGATCACCGGGCCCGTGGATGCGGCCGCGGCGCCGGGGCGGATGGACGGCGAAGCAGCGCAGGCAAAGGCGGCCTGAGGGCTGATCCGAGAGGACGTCAGGCTGACATTTCCAAGCCTGAAAGCCTTGTAAATGAAGATTTTCAGCCCGTGGAGCCACGTTCGCTTGCGCTTAAAACTTCAGATGATATAGAGCCCGACCGGCCGCGGAGAGGTGCCAGAGTGGTCGATTGGGACGGTCTCGAAAACCGTTGTACCTTCACGGGTACCGTGAGTTCGAATCTCACCTTCTCCGCCAGCCGGTTTTAATCTCACAGCACAGTTCCACTCAACGGCGCG
>DAINAT010000070.1:0-17232 GCA_036733305.1 Hyphomonadaceae bacterium | reverse complement strand
TTGAGCTGGACGTCTCCAAGACCTCCCGTCGTCAGGTGCGCTTGCAGTATATGCCGGTTTTGGGCGCCGTAGATTCTGGGAGGGAGTATCCCCCGACTTGGGCGTGCAAGTTGTTGAATGCAGACGAGATGGAATTTCTCCGTCCTACGGTTCCGCACCACCGCCATCCTACACTTCAGCCCATCACCGCTCCTCCCGACGTAAGTCGGGAGCCAGCGGGACAAGCCGCCCCTGGGTCCAGCCCCGGATCACGTCCGGGGCGGGAGGAGCGGGGCGAGGAATGTGCATGTGTGGTTGGAGCTTCTGGGTTCCCGCTTTCGCGGGAATGACGGCGGAGGGGGTGGTGCGTGGGGCGCGGTGCATCTTCGATGCACCCTGCGGGCTTTGAGTGCGTTGCTTGATCTGCGCGCAAGGTGCGCAGCCGGGGGCGGCGTTTGTCAGGAGCGGGCGGCTTCGACCAGTTCGGCTTGGGCTGCCGTGATGGCGTTGTCGATGGCGCGCTCCCAGTCTTTCACTGACGTGGCGCCCTTTGCACTGTCGGGCATTGCGACAGAGCGTGATGCGTTGACGACGCCGCCTTCGAGGCCGTGGGGCCCCTGGACGAAGCCGGCCAGCGCCTCGCGCGCGCCGGCGCCTTGCGCGCCGTAGCCGGGCACGAGGAACAGCGCGTCGCCGGATACGGCGCGGAGACGAGCGGCTTCCTGCGGACCGGTTGCGCCGGCGACCAGCATCAGGCCGGACCAGCCCGTCTCGGGGCTGCGCAGGCGCGTGACCATGGGCGCGAGCGCGCGGGCGACATGCAGGTAGAGCGGCTCGCCCTGTCCTTCTCCTTCGGTGATCAGCTTCTGCTGGAAGTCCTTCGAGCCGGGGTTGGACGTGCGGGCCAGAACAACAACGCCCTTCCCTTCACGCTCTGCGACCGCAACGAAGGGCTCGATCGTGTCGATGCCCATATAGGGGTTTACGGTGATCGCGTCGCACGGACAGGATGAGTCGGCGCCGAGATAGCCTTCGGCGTAACCGTCTGCTGTGGAGCCGATATCGCCGCGCTTGGCGTCGAGGATGACGATCAGACCGGCGCGCGTTGCAGCGCGACAGACTTCCTCGAGCGCCCGCAAGCCGCTGGCGCCCCAGCGCTCGAACAGGCCGGCCTGCGGCTTCACAACGGACGCGCGGCCAACAGCGCGCTCGACCAGAGCCACGCCCCATTTGGCGGCAGCTTCCGGCCCGGACTTGCCGAACAGGGCGGGCAACATCGCGGCGTGCGGATCGATGCCGACGCAGAGCGGACCCTTTTCACGGATGCCCGCCATCAGTCTGTCGGCAAATCGCGTTTTCACCTGTCTTCACCCACCCGGCACAGAACCTTCACGACCGCCCGTTCGGCACGCAGGCGATTGGCTTCCTGCGAGTATGAGGCGGCGCTGAGTGCATGCGCTTCGCCGCCCGGCGCGACAAGCCCCTGCTCCTCAAGGAAGTTGCGGATGGAATCGGGAGAGGCGGTGTAGATGCGGTTGCGGCGCGGACTTTCGGCGACGGTGACGCCGATGACGGCGCCGTCCTTGTCAAACACCGGGCCGCCGCTCATGCCGGAAAGCGTGCCCTCGATGCCGTCGGAGCGCTCCTGCTCTGACCAGGCGAGGACTGGCTCTTCCATCGCATAGCGGCCGCGGGTCACCAGGTTGGAGCGGGATTCGAGCACGGAGACCGCCTCACCCGAACGACCTTGCGGGAAGCCGACATGATAGCCGGGCTCCCCGATGCGCAGCTCACGGTCGAGCGCCAGCGGGAGCGAAGTGGGGGCGCGATCTGTCAGGAGCAGCGCCAGATCCGTTTTCGGTGACGTGCGAACGGCATCGACCTTCACCATCCGTCCGCCGCCGACAGCGAGACCGACACGCGAACAACCATCGACCACGTGGCGCGCGGTCAGCCAGGCACCGGACTGATTGATGGCGAACGCTGTGCCGATGCCATCTTCGGCGTCGCCTACCTGAACGAGCACGCGTTCATCGAACGGGTCGGAATCGGGGAGCGGCAGGCCTTCTTCGTCGTTGAAGGATCTCGGGGTCAAAGCGTCGCTGTCACTGGCGGCAGGCGTGCGGCCTCGGCCAGAAAACTCGGGTTCTGACTGGACGGCCTCTTCGCGGAAAACCCACGACTTGTCCTTGTCCCCGGAACCGCTGGAAAACAGGGTCCCGACGATGACGACCAACACGACTGCATAGACCACCCAATCGGGGATTCTCATGCACGTCTCCGCAACACCCAATATTCGGGCGCGCCATTCAACTCACAAGGCCGCCGCCATTACCAAAGCAGCAGCCAGCTTCACTGCGGCCAGCAGCAGTGCTGCGCCGATCTCGTCCCGTTCGATCCTGTGCGGCAGATCGCGCAGGATCAGGTCGACCACCCGAAACGCCAGCAATTGCAACAGGATGGCGACCACGCCCCAGATCAGCAGGTCGTAGATCGAGTTGGCTGTGGCGAGGCAGGCAGTCATCGGGATGGCCAGGCCGACGATGACAGCTGCGACGCTGATGCCGGCAGAAATATTGCCGGCCTTGATCAGCTGCATCTCTTTCATCGGCGTCAGCAGGATATGGACGATGCAGCCCGCCATGAGCATGGCGAGCGTCACGCCGCCCTGGATCATGAATTCGGGAAACCCGTTCACGAACGATCGGATAGCTATGTCCATGCGCGGCTCCCGTCCTTTGATTTGGGATACACGCTTTGCTGCGTGATGCGAAAGCGCAGTCCCTCCCCATACGGCATGCCGCAGGGGCCCATTACTCGCAGGCGAATACTTTCAAACATTGTTTGACAACAAGCACAGAGAGGCGCGTCATTTTGAATTGCGGGCAATGACACCGCGAAAACTATGGGGAGTGTAGATGAAACGTCCGGTTTCACTTGTAGCGTCCCTGCTGCTGACAATTGGGGTCGCCGGCGCCTGCAGCGCAGCTGCGGCTGGCAAACCCCAGATGGCAGAGGCATGCAGTTCGAAGATGGGCTCGGCACAAGGCTGCGCCTGTTTCGCTGACAACATGGAGAAAGCGCTGTCGCCCGAACAATTCGGCCAGGCGGCACAGGCTATGTTCGACAACAAGAAGTCGTCGAACATGATGCCGAGCAATCTTGGCTCTGACGCGAAGATTTCCGACGCGTTCACCCAGGCGACGATGGCCTGCTTCTCCGCCTAGACGGCTGACTACCACGCGCGCTGAAAGGGGCGCGTGATCAGACGCCGATGGCCGCCATGATCGCAGCCGCCAACGCGGCCAGCGTCATCATAAGCGTCAGCGCGACAGCGACGACGCGTGCGGTGGAGTTTTTCTTCTTGAGACCCTCCGGCGCCTTTTCGCGTCGCGGGGCCAGGGTCCACATGTTCGACAGGAAGCCGAGCGCGGAGATTCCGGCCACGATAGCGGCCCCGCGTGCATTCGAGAGCAATGCTGTACCCGTCGCGATGCCGAGCAGCGCGGCCTGGAAGCCGGCAGTCGCTGTAATCACCTTGCGCAGCATCCGATCAGCGCGGCCGTGATCGAGTCCATCGAAAGCGGTGTTCGCCACGATGACGGCAGACGTCCAGCCGGACGCAGCAGCCCCGCCGGCGCACATCGCCGCCACAGCGTGCATGATGGAAAGCAGATCCATGTCGTCCATCCCCGGATGGTCAGTTGCGAATCGGCGGTATGGATGGATTCGCACGGATATGTCGCCACTCGCATCAGCAACTGGCAAAAAGCCTGCGATTACTGGCATTTCATCCTTGCAACCCATCCGGCGCGGGCGGAGAAGTGGCCCAAGGAACACCTAAACGGGGACCATCATGAACATCAGGGCGATCGCCGCCGTGGCCGGGCTCGGCCTTTTCGCAGCAGCCTGCAGCCAGCCTGCTGCACCAACAGCGCCCGTTGAGCCGACGCCGCAGCCTGTTGCGGACAAACCTGCCGATGACGCGTTTGCTTACGCCGTGAACTACGAATGCGAAGGCGGCGGCGTGGTCGACGTGGCCTTCAACGGCAATGGCGGAGCAGTGGCGCGTCTCGATGGCAGCGCGGCTGAAACGCTGCCGATGAACCCGGACGCGCAGAACGGCATCGAATACAAGAATGCGACCACCACGCTTAAGTCGGACGGGTCGTCGGTGACCTGGACGTCGGGCGCAACCACGAAGACCTGCATGATCAAGACACGCGACCTCCCCGCCCCGAAGGTTGAAGGCGTTATCCGCGCGCTTGAGGAGAAAGACGCGGGAACGAGCGTCGAGATGAAGGTCGGCGAGAAGATCTCGGTGGCGCTGGTTGGCATTCCCACCGCTGGTTATGTCTGGGGCGCCGCCTCACCCCCGGCGTTCATCAAGGCTTCGGATGGCCCGGGCGGAGCGACCTCGACCGCCCAGTTCACGCCGGGCTTTGCCGGCGGCAATCATTGGGAAGTCGTCGTTGTGGAAGCTGTCGCTGCTGGCGAAGGCGAAATCACGCTGGTTCAGCGCCGCCCGTGGGAAACCACGGCCGAGCCGGACGCCAAGACGTTCAAGTTCAAGCTGAAGGTGAGCTGATCGCTTTGATCGCACGGGTATCCGCCCGTGCGATCAACAGGTCTTCGGACAGGCGCAAGCTGACCAGCTTCCGCCGAGCGTCCAGATCGGCTCGGAAGGAGGCAACGCGCGCCTCGCCCCCTGCATCCAGGCCGATATTCAGCCAGCGCGTGTTGCCATTACCGTCTGTTTCGACATGGCTGATGTGGCCCACCCGGGCGCCAGTCATGTCGATGACTTCGTAGCCAGACAGGTCCGAGACTTTCAGGCCGGACATGCGGACCGGGCCATCCGGCCCGCCCGTGGCCATGCCGCCGGTCGCGAGGATGGCGGCTGCAATGACAGCACTCCATGCTTTTTGAGCCTTCGAGAGTGTCACGACGGGCTCCAATCCCGGTTCAATCGCGTCACAAACGGCGAGAGCGGGTTGGGGTTCCTTTTGGTTGGTATCTCGACGTAGTTTTCAGTCGGATTTCAGGAGGGCCGATGTCGGGGCGCCACAGTCGGCTGGTTTGGATCATGTTCGCGCTCGCGGCGGCGGCTTGCCAGCCGCGCCCCGAGCAACCTGCGGAAGCCGATATCCAGGCCGCCCGCAAAGCAGCGGTGTCGTTCGACATACGCATGAAGCGCGAAATCACCGACAGGCTGGAGCGCGGCGAGGACTCGGTCGCAGTCTACCTTGCCTATGCCGACAACGTGCCCGGCTGGGGACTGGAGATCAGCAACGCCGGCAAGATCGACTTCAGCCGGACGGCAATCACCGTGCGCAATCCGGCCAATGCGCCGGACGCCTGGGAAACACGGCAGATGGAGCTGTTCAACCTGCTCGCCGATGGAGGACAGGACCCCGAAGCCTTCGAAGTGGCCGAGATCGTTCAGGAGGGGAACGAGAAGGTCTTCCGCTGGATGCGCCCGACTGTGATGGGCGATGCGTGCATGACCTGCCATGGCGAGGCGGTGAGCCCGAGGATCAAGTTGTTGCTGGGGCAGGAATATCCGCTCGACGACGCGCTAGGGTATTCGGAGGGACAGCTCGGCGGGGCGTATTCGGTGCGCAAGGTGCTGTCGGTCGATGGCCAGCCGCCGCCCGCCTATGCGCTGCAAGCTCTGCCGCCACGCTTGCCCGCGGACCAGCGCCAGCTGGGTGATGCGCCGCTGGTGCAGCCTGTGACGCCCGTGGAGCCTCAACCCCTGCCGTGACCAAGGGCTACGAGCTCCCGCCCTGCTGCTTCGACGCCCTGACAATGATGAGAACATCCACCGCGTCTGACACGGCGGAAACTAAGCCTTCGCGCCCTTCTTGCCAGCGCCATAGATCGGCGTGGCAGAGGCGGAAGCTTCATCCAGCGGCCAACGGGCGCGGGCGGCTGTATCGAGCGGATCGGTGTAACCCCGGGCGAGACGCTCCGCCCCTGCAAGCGCAATCATGGCGCCGTTGTCGGTGCACCAGCGCAGCGGCGGGGCAAAAAAGTGGAAGCCGGCGCGATGACATTCAGCCTCAAGGCGGGCACGCAATGTCTTGTTCGCGGCCACGCCGCCAGCGACGACGAAGGTGCGGCGGTCAGTGTACTCAGCCACCATGCCCATGGCGCGGGCCGAGCGCTTCGACAGGATGTCGGCGACGGCGGCCTGGAAGCTGGCGCAGATATCGGCGCGGCGCTTCGGCGTGAGCGGCTCTTCTTCGGCAGCACGCCGGACGGCCGTCTTGAGGCCGGAGAAACTCATGTCGAGGCCCGGGCGATCGAGCAACGGCCGCGGCAGATCGACAGCTGAGGCATTACCAGCCAGAGCTTCGCGCTCGACAGCCGGCCCGCCAGCGCCTGACAGGCCGAGAAGCTTGGCCGTCTTGTCGAACGCCTCGCCGGCAGCGTCGTCGATGGTCGAGCCAAGACGGCGGTATTTGCCGATCCCCTCGACATAGACGAACTGACAGTGACCGCCGGAGACCAAAAGCAACAGGTAGGGGAATGGCACATCGTCCGCGAGGCGCGGACTGAGGGCATGGCCTTCAAGGTGGTTCACCGCGATCAGCGGCAGGTCACGGGCAAGCGCGATCGCCTTGGCCGTCGAAAGGCCCGTCATCACCCCGCCGATCAGACCCGGCCCTGCTGTGGCGGCGATCCCCGACAGCCCCTCCCAGCCCACGCCAGCCTCGTCCATGGCCATCTTTACAAGCGAATCCAACCGCTCGACGTGCGCCCGGGCGGCGATCTCGGGCACCACGCCGCCATAAAGCGCGTGTTCCTCGACCTGGCTGGCGACCTGCTCGGACAGCACTTCGGCCTTGCCATCGGTCAGGCGCACGACCGCCGCCGCGGTTTCATCGCAGCTAGTCTCGATCCCCAGGACGGTGACTGTGCCTTGCATCATTGCGGCGGCGCTTGTACGCCGCGAACCAAGGTTACGCAAAGAGACGCATGTCAGAAGCGAAAACAGTCCGGATCGGCACGCGCGGCTCTCCCCTCGCCCTCGCGCAGGCCCATTATTTCGCTGCCCGGATCACCGAGGCGGCCGGTGGGGCCATTGCGACCTCGATCCATACGTTCACGACCACAGGCGACAAGATCCTCGACAAGCCGCTGCAGGATGCCGGCGGCAAGGGCCTGTTCACCAAGGAACTCGACCATGCGCAGGAGCTCGGCGAGATCGATGTGGCGGTCCATTCGCTGAAAGACGTGACCGTGACCTTGGCCGAGCATCTTGTGCTCGCCGCCTTCATGCCGCGCGAAGATCCCCGCGACTGCCTGATCGGTCCGTCCGCGACGATTGCCGACCTGCCGCAAGGCGCAGTCGTCGGCACATCGAGCCTGCGCCGGAAATCGCAGCTGCTGGCTTGCCGCCCGGACCTGAAGGCGGTGACTTTCCGCGGCAATGTGCAAACACGCCTGCGCAAGCTGGCCGAGGGTGAGGCGCAAGCCACGATCCTAGCGGCGGCCGGCCTGCGCCGTCTCGGCATGATCGACAAGGCTGCCGGCATTCTGTCGATCGAAGAAATGCTGCCGGCGGGTGGCCAGGGGATCATCGGCGTCACGTTGCATGTCGATGCGCCGCAATGGCTGAAAGATGCTGTCGCGAAGACAGACGATACGGACGCACGCCTCGCCGCGATCGCCGAGCGCGCCTTCCTGCGCCGCCTCGATGGTTCGTGCCGCACCCCGATCGCTGCGCACTTCTGGCTGACGGAGACCGGCGCCGAGATGGCGGGCGAAGTTCTGTCCGACGAAGGCGACCAGCGCTGGCGCGCAGAGGGCGTGATGGAAGGCCGGCCGACCGAATTCGACGCCGAAGTGCTGGGCCTGGCGCTGGCTGAAGATGTTGCCGCCGAGCGTGCGTATGATCTCGGTGAAGCTCCGGCCTACGGGCCAGAAGACCAGATGTGAGGGGACGAGGCTTGAGCGCTCCGCGCATACTCGTTACCCGCAGCGAACCGGGCGCATCGCAAACTGCCGAACGACTGAGAGCTGCCGGCTATGCCGCGATCGTGGAACCTGTGTTCGCGATCGAATCCATCCCTGTCGAACTTCCAGACTTCGACGCCCTCGCCTTCACCAGCGCCAATGGCGTGCGCGAATTCGTGAAACTATCATCGCGGCGTGACGTGCCTGTCTTCTGCGTTGGGGCGCGTACAGCCGATGAAGCGCTGTATGTCGGCTTCGGTAATGTCGCGTCCGCTGATGGCGATGTTGAAGCACTGGGTACGCTGATCGAAGACCGGCTCCCGAAGTCCGCTCGCATCCTTCACACCGGCAACGAAGAAGCGCGCGGCGACCTGACGGGGCGTTTGCGCGCAGCCGGTTTCACCGCCGATTTCGTCGCGATCTTCCGCGCCGTGCCAGCCCCCGCGCCCGGTCCGGTGTTGCGTGCGCACCTCGCTGGCAAACATGGTTTTGACGCAGTCCTCGTACATTCGCCGCGCGGCGCCGCCATTCTTGCGGATTTCGCGAATGGCTCGCAGGCTGCGCTGAATGTCGCAGCTATCTCCGCCGCAGCGGTCGCGCCGCTTGCCGCCGTTGCGGGACGCACGGAAATCGCATCGCGTCCCGACGAACAATCTCTCCTTTCCGCTCTCGACCGTCTCGTTTCCAGTTGAGACCAACCCCGACGCTCGCCTATGCTGCCTGCGGGGAACGGGCATGCTAGCGCCATGAGGGCGGTGGTCGATGAAGAAGCGGCCGGTACCGGACGAGCCTGAACCCATTGACGCCGAATTCGAACCGGCGAGCGGCCCTGAACCCGGGCGTCCGCGCCGGGGCGCCGCGCGCCCGATGCGCAGCCGTTCCGTCACGCTGAACCAACTCCTGATCGCAAGCGTGCTGGCGTGCGTGCTTGGGTCAGTCGTTGCGATCATCGTCAGCAACGCCAACTCCGGCGCACCGAATGGCACGCTGGCGCGCGAGATCGACAAACTCGCTCGGGCGCAGGCAGAGCTCGTCGCGCGTGCTGATAACGTTGCGGCGGATGTGGTCGGACTGCGCTCCCGCCTCGATGCGCAGGCATCGCGTCTGGACCAGCAGAACGCGACCGAAGCGCTGCTGCGGAACGACCTGACAGCGCTGACCAGTCAGCTCTCCGCGATCAGCGGTGCTGGCGATGGATCAACGCCTGTTGGATCGACAGCAGCCAGATCGCCACTTGGCATCCTGCTGGGCCGGATCAACCGGCTGGAGGGCATTGTCGAAGACGACAGGACCGCGCCCGCAACCACACGCGAAGTGCAGCGCGCAATTGCTGACCTGTCGAACCAGGTGGCCGCGCTTGATCTGGCCAACAACACGCTGGTGGCGGCATTCGATCGGCGCGAGGCGGCGCTGGCCGCGCTGGAAACGGGCATGCAGACCATGGCGGCTGATGTGTCCGCCATGCATGGCGGCCGCCCATTGCCACCGCGCACCGCCGTCATCGCACAAACCCCGCCACCCGTTCTGGCAGCCACGGCTCGGTCGCAGGCGATCCGCGCGTTGTCGCAGCTCGAATCCGCCGCACGTGGCGACAAGCCCTTTGGCAGCGAGCATCAGGCCCTGGCCGACCTTCTGCCCGGCGAGACGGATCTGCAGAACCTTGCCGACACGGCGCGCACGGGCGCCGCAACGGTCGTGCAGCTGCGCGCTGATTTTGCTTCAGCCGCCGAGAACGCGGAACGCATTGCGACGGATGAAAGCGATGATGGCTGGAACTGGCTGCGCGCGGCCTTCACCGGCGTCGTCGATTTCGAGCCGAGCCCTGCGGTTGCCACAACGCGCGACATCATCCGCAATGCGCGACGTCAACTCGATCTGGGAGACGTGCGCGGCGCGCTTGAAGCTGTGACCGGCATCCACGGCAATCCGGGCGCCGCGTTCAGCATCTGGCAGACGCACGCGGAAAAACGCGCCGTGTTGAACGAGAGCCTGGAAGATCTGAATGCGCGTCTGCTGCAGAGCGCAGGCGTGATCGGCAGCACGGGCTGACATCTCTTTCTCTGTCCGACACGAAACCGCCGTTACATACGCCGTTGTCATCGCGCTGGCGTTCTTGTGTCCGCGCGTGTGCTTGTCGCGACTTGCTGGGCTGATAGCTCGGTATGAGACGCCCCGGACGGGGGGACGCATCACATGGAGATCATCTTGAAACGCAACGCCGCGCTTGCCGCTATCTGCTCCGCCGCCCTGCTCGCCAGCGCCGCCATTGGCGCCGTCGCCATAGCGCAAACGCCTGCTGCGACTGCGCAGGCTGATGCCGGCCTCAAGACCGCTGTCGCCAACACGGCACGCGCCGACGCGCACAAGGTTCGCGACACGCATCGTCATCCGGCCGAAACGCTGGCCTTCTTCGGCATCAAGCCGAACATGACCGTGATCGAGATCTCGCCGGGCTCAGGCTACTATGCCGAGATCCTGTCGCCCTATCTCAAGTCTGGCGGCGGCAAGTACATCGCGACAGGCAACCCGATCGCCGGCATGGCCGATCAGGACAAGTGGGGCGCGCAGACCTACGTTCCGTTCAACGCCACATCCGGCCCGATCGCGCCTGCGGGCTCGGCCGACATGGTCGTGACCTTCCGCAACATCCATAACTGGATGTGGCAGCCGAACATGCTGGACAAGGCAATGACCGATTTCGCCACCGCGCTGAAGCCGGGCGGCGTGCTGGGCGTCGAGGAACACCGCGCCGATCCTCGCGCAGAAAAGGTCGAAGACACGCGCTCGGCCAGCGACGGTTATGTGTCGGAAGCCAGCATCGTGGCGGCCGCCAAAAAGGCCGGTCTGGTCCTGGAGGCGAAATCCGAGATCAACGCCAACCCGAAGGACACGAAGGACCACCCCTTTGGCGTGTGGACCCTGCCCCCCAACTCGACCACCGCTCCGCGCGGCGGCGAGACCCCGGCGGGCTTTGATGCAGCCAAATACAAGGCGATAGGCGAAAGCGACCGCCACACCCTGCGCTTCCGCAAACCGGCCTAACCTGATCGTTCCGGCCCCATATGGGCCAGCCACAATCGGCCGCCGCCTTCGGGTGGCGGCCGAACTTGCTTTCTCCACCACCTTCGGGTTATAGCCCCCGCCTCTGGCCAAAACGCCGGACGCTGCCTTAGCTCAGCTGGTAGAGCACCGCATTCGTAATGCGGGGGTCAGGTGTTCAAGTCACCTAGGCAGCACCATAAAATCAAGGCTCTAGCCACTCTCACCAACATCGGAAAATCGCTTGGGCATCACCTGGGCATCACCGTGCTGGATTTGATATTCACAGAAACCGCAGCACGGACGCCGTGTCCCGCCGTTTGACGGTGTTTCCAGAATTGGGTTTGGAAGACCAGCTCACTTGCGAATTGCAGCGACGGCTTCCTCGGAAGTCGAGCGCTGGCGCCGACTTTCGGCGAATGCAGCAAGGTCCGCCGGGTCGTATCGGACAGCGCGAACAGTCGCTCGAATGTACCTTGGGCCGTCGCCCGAACAGCGCATCTTGTCGAGAGTCGACTTGGACAGGTTCAGACGCTGCGCCGCCTCTCGCACGTCGAGAAGGCGCTTGTCGTCGTTGGTCTGAGGCAACTCGGACTGAAGCGCTTTTTTCGGCCGCCCGCGTTTGCGCGGAGGTGCCGCTATGAAATCCAGAACGCGAGGATCGACCGACGTATCCTTCGCTGGCGCGACGGGCACAGCCGGGCCCACAGATACGACTGGCTGGATTGCAGCTACACTTGCAGGTGTACCCTTCGTCGCGCAATCGGACGACGCGACTGGCGCCGCAAACAGATCAAGCTGGTCCTTGGCGACCTTCACACTTCCCGGCTTGATCCGACCACGCGCCATCCGCATTCACTCCTCTCGCCAGTCAATTCATCCACAGGCCGACCAGCACATCCAGCGCATTCATCCCAGAGCCGAAGATGCGGCGCTTCCGCCGCAAGCACGCCGCGCGCGCGAACAATCTCCGCTGCAACTCAACTCTCGTCGTTCTATTGGGGCTCAAGCCAAGTCATCGCTTGCGCTCTGATCGCGTAAGATCAGCTCATCAGATTCCGAGTGCGAGCCCTCGTCCGCGCTGGAGGCTCCACGAGATCGATCGGCCGCGTTGAACGCCGATCACATTCTGACCTGCAAATCGTTCGAGCGCCGGACGCCAGGGGACGAGCTGCGCGGTTTGATCACCGACGATCAGCGCCACCCTTCCCTGCGCGAGGTCGATGCGGCGCGCGTAGACCCCGGACACCGTCCCCGATCCAAGCCTCACCGGCATGCCGATCTCGTCGGCAAGGTTCTTTGCTGTCGTTCGAAGCTCGTGGGCCCGCATGTCTTCGAGCGCCTGTTTCGAAAGCCTCTTGTCCGCCGTCCCCATCCAGCCCTGCTCGATCAGGAACAGCCGCCTTTGCCGAAGCGCGGCTTCAAACTCCCGCGCCAGATGGCCGGCGCCATCAGGTGAGGACTCCTGACCCGTGAGGACGCGGTCGAGATGCGTCGGTCCGGCCGCACCGACCTGACTGGTGAGCGTCATGTAGCTCTGGACGCGCGGGGCCATCGGCGCGCGGACGAGACGCGCGCGCTCATAGGTCAGGACGCGGTCCAGATGGTCGGGCGCAATGTCAAAAATGCCATCCCTGCCCCGAGAGATCAGACCTGCCCTGCGCATCGCCTCCAGCCGCCTGATATTGGCGGCGACAAGACCGTCGGGGACGTTTGCTTCCATCCGGGCGTGGATGTCAGCCGAGTAGAGGCCGCGGTTGAGGCGGGCGACGCGCGCCACGGCCTCGTCTGACGGGCCGATGCGGGCCTCCTCGGGCTCGAAGGCAATCAGCGCGCCTTTTGGCGTATCTTCCAGGATCGCAAGCGCACCGGGTTCGCGGAACCGCGTATAGCGTAGCTCCCCGCGGCCATTCTCGATGATGGCGATGAGATTATCCGCCCCGTCATCGGAATACTCCAGGCCGACAAGCCGTCCGGATTCCTGGCGGGTCACATCCGCAGCCAGAATCGGCATGCCGGTAGGCCCACGTCCCTGACGGGCGACGATGCGGGCGACTTCGTCACTGTCCGCCATCTGCCTGAGCTGGGCTGGCAGGTCCGAGGCAAGGCGCCAGCTGCCATCCGGACCGACAGCGGCAAGTCCCCACCCTGACAGCGTGTCGAGGCGGCGCGGTAGGTCGGTGTGTCGGAATGAGCTGCCAAGGCCGCCCGGACCGTCGAGGGCGATGAGCTCCCGGTCGAGCCGGGTGAATGCGCGGGCCCCGATATCCCGGTCGCGCATCCGCTGGAGCTCCAGCGCCGGTCTTGGTCCCAGGATCCGGGTTGCGATCTCCTGCGCGTCTTCCCGGATCGCGACCGACATCACCTTGCCGGGAATGATCAGCTCCTTCCCGTCGGCGCGGATGCCCCGGACGAGCACATGGGTGTGTGGATTGTCGGTGTCCCAGTGATCCACCGCCAGCCACTGGAGGCGCGTCCCGACATGGCGCTCGAGGCGCGCCATGGTCTCGCGGATGAATGGACGAAGCTCGCCGAGATCGGCGCCATCCTCGGCGCTGATGATGAGCCGGAAGTGACGCTTGTCCGCATGCCAGCCCTGCGTGGCTTCTCTCGCATCGAGCGAGTTGCGCGACTGGTCATAGAAGGGCTCATCGCCGCCTTGCCGCTCGCGCGACAGATAACCGATCGTCGCGTCAATGTGCTGCTCGGAAGACTGCTCCTGTCCGCGCGACGGCTCTCGCTGATCGCTGACTTCGGGCTGGTTAGGCCGAGCGGCGCCCTCCCGTCCGAGATAGGCGACATGGGCCCGGAGCGTCGTTGCCCGCCCTGCGACATGGGCCACGAACCTGGCCTTTACCACGACGCGGCGCTGCGTGACGCGGACCGGTCGGGCGCGTGATGCCGACCCCTTTGCGAAGTGGGCGCGCACAGAGGACTGCCCGATCGGCGAGCTCCCTCTCGGCTTTGAAGCAGATGCGCGTCGCACTCCAGCGCGCACCTGCTTCAGGGCAGGACGAACGTCGTGCGCCGAACGGCCGATCCGGATCTCGAATTCATTTTCGTCACGCTGCATGGCCTCAGCATCGCGCGCTGACGGCGGGTGTCGACAGCTTGCAATCGGTTCGAGAAATTGCGGCGGATCCGCCGCAAGCGCCTCACGGATGTGAGGCGGTTTTTTCTATGTGCAGACAGGCGGTTGGCGTCCCAACCGCCGCTCCACCTTAATCTTGCATTCCACCGCACCCTCCGGTAACCGTCCGGTTCCGACACGTCGATCGGGTGATGCAACGCCCTCGAAGTTGGGCTTGCCTCCGCACTCCGGAGGCGACGATGTCCACACCACAACCTGACCACCTGCACGCCGATGCGGTGTGTGCAGCGCATGTCGCAGCATGGCGCGAGACCCGCCGCTCGGTCGCCAGCTACTGCCGGCGGCAGCGCTTGGTGCGACCCGTCTTCGTGAGATGGATCATCGCAGTCGAAGCCGCGGAAAGTCCCGTGAATGCTGAAGAACGTTCACCTCGTTTGCGCCGCCGGGAACGCGGCATCACACTTCCCACGACGATGAAGAACCAGGCGACGCAGGCCTTCTGGGCGATGCACGTCGAGGCTTTGAACTGGAGCGGAATGAGACTTCGTGCCTACGCCAGCGCGCTCAATCTCTCGCACCACAGTCTCAAGAAATGGCGCGACCGGATTGCCGCTGGGAAGGTTGAAGGCGACTGGCGGAGGCTGCTCCACCCCAGCGCGCGACCCCTACTTAGCACTAGTGCTAGACCTAGTGCTAAGCCTGAAACCCCAGAAATCAGCTTGACGAACTCGTCGGGGGCTGACCTCGAAACCGCAGTCCGTGCGAGACGACGAAGCTTCAGCCAGAAGGAAAAGCTGGCGCTGGTCCTGGAGACGGAACGTGCTGGGGCGACCGTGTCTGGCGTCGCCCGCGAACATCGTCTGGTGCCGAGCACGCTCTTCCGCTGGCGTGTCGAGCTGGGGTTCAGCCACTCCCCCGCGAGGCCGGCGAAACTGGTCGCGGTACAGCTTGAGACGGCAATTGCAGGCAACGCAGGGAAACAGGTCCTCGTGCTCGATGAGCTGTTACCGCAACCGCCTGGGACGAGAGCAATAGAGCTAAACGACGGCCGCCGCGTCTACGCTCCAGCGGATGCCGATCCATCAGCCGTGCGGCTTCATGTGGAGACAGCGTCATGATGATCGTACCCGCGGGCGTACGCGTGCATCTGGCGCTTGGCGTCACCGACATGCGCAAAGGCATGGATGGGCTCGCAGCACTTGTGCAGGAGACGTTGAAACAGGATCCGTTCTCCGGCCACCTGTTCGCCTTCCGGGGGAAGAACGCGTTCATGATCAAAATCCTGTTCTGGGATGGCAACGGGCTGTGCCTGTTCACCAAGCGCATTGATCGCGGTGGGTTCGCCTGGCCACGCCTCAGCGAACCGGGCGGGACGATCACGCTGACGCCGGTGCAACTCGCCATGCTGATCGAAGGCATCGACTGGCGCACACCAGAGAAAGTATGGCGACCGGCCAAGGCAGGCTGATCACGTCTGCGCGAATCTTCCCCTCGCCACCACAAATGGTCTTGGGCGAAATCACGAATGCGGCGAATCTCTTCTCATGCGGTTCGATCTCGACAATCTGCCGTCGGACGTAGCTCAGCTCCAGCAGCTGGTGCGCGACATGGCCGAGGCGGTCTCCACCCGCGAGGGTGAGATCGACCGGCTCAAGATGCTGATCAAGCAACTCCAGCGCATGCAGTTCGGCAAGCGATCCGAACGGCTCGATCCTGACCAGCTCGCGCTGGCGCTTGAGGATCTCGGCGCTGACATTGGCCGCGTGGAAGAAAGCACGCCGCTTCCGCCGCCGGCTGCCGAGAACCATCCTCGCCGCAAGCCGTTGCCGGACCATCTGCCGCGCGAAGACGTCATCATCGATGTGGACGGCCTCGTCTGTCCCTGCTGCGGCGGCGCTCTGCATGCCATCGGGGAAAACGTCAGTGAAATGCTCGACTGGGTGCCCGCGCAACTCAAGGTCATCCGCATCGTTCGCCCGAAATACGGCTGCAGGTCCTGTCAGCACGTCGCGCAGGCGCCGGCGCCAGACCGACCGATCGCCGGAGGACTGGCGACGCCGGGCCTCCTCTCCCAGGTGCTGGTCGCGAAGTACTGCGATCATCTACCTCTCTATCGACAATCGCAGATCTTCGCCCGCTATGGCATCGAGCTGGGGCGTTCCACGCTCGCCGGCTGGGTCGGCGGCGCGTCTTGGTGGCTCGAAGCCCTGCACCGCCGGCTGAGCGAGCATGTGTTCGCCTCCGACAACCTGTTCGCCGACGACACGCCAGTCCCGGTGCTCGATCCTGGACGCGGCCGAACCAAGACCGGTAGGCTCTGGGTCTATGCCCGCGAACAGCGCGGCTGGAGCGGACCTGACCCGCCTGCAGCGGTCTTTGTCTATGCGCCAGACCGCAAAGCCGAGCGGCCGGAGGCGCATCTCGCGCGGTTCAAGGGCGTGCTCCACGTCGATGGTTATGCCGGCTTTGAGAAACTGACGGCCAAGGGCGACATCGTGCTCGCCGCATGCTGGGCGCACACGCGGCGCAAGTTCTACGAAGTGGCGGAGGCGGAGAACACGCCAATGGCGCACGAAGCGCTGCGCCGCATCGCCGCCCTTTATGCTGTTGAGGCAGAGGTACGCGGTCAGTCTCCCGCGCATCGCCTGGCGACGCGACGCGCGCGGTCGAAGCCGATGGTCGATGCGCTGCATGCATGGCTTGAGGCGGAGTTGCCGGGCCTGCCGGCACGCAGCAATCTCGCCGAAGCAATCCGCTACGCGCTGGCCCGCTGGGAGGGGCTGAGCCGGTTCCTCTCCGACGGGCGGATCGAACTCGACACCAATCCCGTCGAACGGGCAATCAGGCCGGTGGCGTTGGGCAAAAAGAACCACCTCTTTGCGGGCTCCGATGGCGGAGGCGAGCGTTGGGCAGTGGTCTGTTCACTGATCGAGACCTGCAAGCTCAACGGCGTCGAGCCCTACGCTTACCTTAAGGATGTGATCACCCGCATGGTCGCTGGGCATCCCATAAACCGGATCGACGAACTCCTGCCGTGGACCTGGAAAAGCCAATCGGACGTCCAGACCTGACCGATGTGTCAGCGCGCGGACGCTAACACCCTCCGTAACCGTCCGGTCGTTGCACGATTGTTCCGCACACCGGATTTGAATCACAAC
>DAINAT010000069.1:0-17381 GCA_036733305.1 Hyphomonadaceae bacterium | reverse complement strand
CGTGGATCCACGGTCCCAGACGGACATTGTCAGCCAGCACATAGTTGGCGCGTCGCAGAAGCCAACCGGCGTTTGCCACGCGGCCGTCTTCATAAAGTGATGCATCATCACGGACGGCGGCGATATGATCGAGGCCTTCCCCGCGTGTATAGGTTTCGCGAAGTGTGCCGAGTGTAGCGCCAACGTGCAGGCTCGCCATGGATGCGGGTGGGCGGGCGTCCGGATCTGGCATCAGGCCGACCGGCAGCAGGCTGTCCGGCGCTTTAGAGCCTTGCAATCGGGCTGATCCCGTTGCGCAAAGATCGTCACGCGCCTTGATGACCAGGTCGAGACCATCGGCAGTATCTGTTGCGGAGACCTCCGCCGTGTCGCCGTCATAGACCGGCTTGAGAAAGCGGGCGCGCATTTGTCCGCCGCGCAGCCAATCCATACCCCATTTCGCCATTGGGGCGTGAGCCAGGTAGGCGAACACATCCACGCCGGGGACGAGCCCGCCTGTGAAGCCAAAGCGGCTCGCCACAGTGTCGTCGTGGATCTTGTTTTCACTGGCCGTGGCAGTGTTGAAGGCAATGAGGCTGTGTGTGCGGGTCATAACCAGACGCTAACCTTCCTCTACCTGTCCGTCGAGCGCCGAGCTTCTGCTAGCATCGAGCGGGGCGCCTATTCTTGAGCTTGCCGAAGCGTTAGCCTGCCGGCGTGAGCAATGCTTCGCCTGCAAATGTCGAAATCTTCTTGTGGTGCCTCGACAGGACCGCGGAGGATTTGGCGCGTCTGCGAGGTGTTCTGTCGTTGGCGGAGCAGGCAAGGGCGGATCGCTTTGTTCGCTCGTCGGACCGCGAGCGGTGGATTGTGTCGCGAGCGGGATTGCGCTTCCTGCTGGGCCGCAAGCTGGACGCCGGCCCCACCGAGATCGCGTTTACAGAAGAAGCAAACGGTCGCCCCGCGCTTGCCGGCGCCAACAATCTCTCCTTCAATCTTAGTCACTCTGCAAATGTCGCTGCTCTCGCCATGTCATCGGACGTGCGTGTGGGCGTGGATGTTGAAGAGGTCAGACCGATCACGGATGACGAGATCGCGTGGGCGCTATCGTCGGCCGAGCGCATTGAGCTATCCGAAGGCGATCCGGCAGAGCGGCTGGAAAGGTTCTTCAAGTTCTGGACGCTGAAGGAAGCGCTCATGAAGGGAACTGGGCTGGGCGCACAGCTGCCCCTGCAGGACTTCGATATGGGTCTGAACCCACCTCGACTCGCGCGGTTTAAGGATGAATCCGAAGCACCCGGCCAATGGAATTTTCACGATATTGCGCCACAACCTGGTATGTGTGGCGCGGTGGCGGCGCGCACGGAGGGACGTGTATTGGTTGCTTCGTGGACGTGGGTCGAAATTGGCTAACTGCCCGTCGCGGTGGTCTTTTCCCGATCACCTGTTGCGCGAATAGTTCCTCCCACATTCCCGCGGCGGTGGCGCCGGATTTGCGACCTCAACCTAGTTAACCGGTACTGTCCGCCTCCCGCGAAGGGGCGCTCGTATCCGGGTTTAGTCGGGCGCACGATCAGAAAGCGTGGAATATGGCTGAGGTTCTCATCCAAAGAGCAGCTTTCATCGGCAGCGGCGCGCTGCTGACCGCGTGCGCGGAGATCTGGGTTAGTAGCGGTAACGCGATCCACGGCATCGTCACGTCGTGCCCGATTGCGACAGCCTGGTGCGAACGCAACGGTGTTTCCCATATTGCGCCAAAGCAGGATCAGGCTGCATGGCTCGGCAGCGGGGCATTCGATTATCTGTTCAGCATTGTTAACCACGCCATCACGCCGGCAGAAATTCTCGCCCTGCCGACCCGCCGTGCGATCAACTACCATGACTCGCCGTTGCCGAAGTACGCCGGCTTCAACGCCACCTCCTGGGCGATCCTCAACAATGAGACGCGGCATGCGGTGACATGGCATGTAATGACGGCCGACGTGGATGGCGGCGACATTCTGCTCCAGCAGGCGATCGACATTCTCGACGAGGACGTGGCGTTCTCTTTGGGCGCCAAGTGCATCGAAGCAGGCCGCGATACATTCAAGCAGCTGGTCGATACGCTGCGTTCGGAGGTCGACGGGACGGAGTTGCAGCTTCGGTCACAAGGTGCGCGCGAGGGCTTCCACCTGCGTTCGGATCGCCCCGGCCTGAGCATCATCGACTTCACTCGCACCGTTCATGATATCCGCAATCTCGTCCGCGCCACCAATCTCGGCTCGGACGATAACTGGATGTGCCGCGCGAAGCTGGCCCTTTCATCGGATATCTATATCGCCGAACACGCCGACATCGTCATGCGTCCGCAAGCTGCGCCCGGCACCGTAGTCGCAATCGACGGCAAGGGCATCGAAATCGCCGCGCGGGACGGGGTTCTGCGATTCGAGATGATAGCAACCCTCGAGGGTGCGCCGGTTGACCTCCTGGCCATCGGCGTTCGGCCCGGCGACGTGCTCGCGGGTCCACAGGATTCAGCTGCCGGAAATGCCGCCGACGCAGTGCTCACCAGGCATGAGCGCTTCTGGGTTGAAAGGCTTGCAACATCCCGGTCGCCCACGGTTGCGGGCGTCAAACTTCACACCGGCGCCGCCGAGCCGGCGCTCCTGACGCGCGATCTTCCTGATGACTTTGTTGCTGTCGGGTCCGACCGGCTTGCTGCGCTGACGGCGGCTCTTCTCGCATACGTGGTGCGTACTGGCGAAGACGAGAGCTTCGATCTCGCTCTTGCCAAATTTCCGCCCGCGGGGCTCGAACGGGCCTACGCGTCTCACGCGCCTTTCAGGGTGGCGGTCGATAAGACGCTCGGCTTTGACGCTCTGAAGGCTGAAGTCGCTCAGGAATTCGCGGTTCAGAACAAGCGCGTTTCATACGCACGCGACGCCGCCATCCGCTATCAATCGCTCCGTACGCGCAAGGCAACGCCGGATCTGGCGATCGGTATTCATGTTGCGTCGATCGATGGCCTCGCCGCAGCTTCAGTGCTGTCGAACAATCTCAGGCTTGCGCTTGTCATTCCGCCGGATGGAAATGCCTATGCGTGGGCCTACGACAGCCGCTCCATCGATTCCGCTTCTGTCAGAAGGTTGGTTGATCGCTTCGATGTTCTCCTCATGAGTGGACAGCGCGATGGCGCTACGCCGCTCAACAAGCTGGACATGCTGCCTGAGCAAGAGCGTAAGCTCCTGCTCGATACTTGGCAGGACACGGCGAGCGTCGACATCACAGTTCTGGGCATCCATCAGCTGTTCGATGCGCAGGTCGCACGCACGCCTGATGCAGTCGCCTTGCGCTTCAGGGGCGAGAGCCTGACATACCGCCAGTTGGCGGATCGTTCAGATGCCGTGGCCGAAATCCTTCGTTCGCGTGGCGTTGCTCCGGGCGTGCTGGTCGCCGTCTGCATGGAGCGCTCGCTCGACCTCGTCGTTGGTCTCATGGGTGTGCTGAAGGCGGGCGGCGCATATGTCCCGCTGGACCCGGCATATCCGATTGAGCGGCTAACGATGATGCTTGAGGACTCGCAGGCGAAAGTCGTGCTGACGCAGCAGCGCTTGGCCAACGCATTGCCGTCCACAAATGGCGCACAATTGTTTATCGAAGAAATTGCTCCGCGCCCGGCAAATGTCGTGTCCGCGTCGCCGTCAGTTGCTAACGATCTTGCCTATGTAATCTTCACATCAGGTTCGACTGGCCGCCCGAAGGGCGTCATGGTCCGCCATCGCAACGTGACCAATTTCTTCACCGGCATGGACCAGCGCATTGGTGTTGAGCCGGGCGTCTGGCTGGCGGTGACCAGCGTGTCGTTCGATATTTCCGTGCTGGAAATCTTCTGGACTCTGACGCGTGGCTTCGAGGTGGTCATTCAGGGCGAGAGCGATCGTGCATCGATTTCGCGCGCTCCCGTGAGTGCGTCGAGGCAGCCGATGGATTTCAGCCTCTTCTATTTTGCGGCAGGCCAAGGCAATGCCGGGCCGGGCGGCGCGTATCGCCTGCTCCTGGAAGGCGCCAAGTTCGCCGACACACACGACTTCAGCGCGGTGTGGACGCCTGAACGTCACTTCCATGAGTTCGGAGGGCCGTATCCAAACCCCGCAGTCACGACGGCAGCGCTTGCCACGATCACAAGCCGGGTGTCTTTGCGGGCTGGTAGCGTTGTTCTTCCACTGCATAGTTCTCTACGTGTTGCTGAGGATTGGTCGGTTATTGACCAGATTTCCGGCGGTCGCGTCGGCCTCTCATTCGCATCTGGCTGGCACGTAGATGACTTTGTCTTCATGCCGCAAAATTACGAACGTCGCCGGGAGGTCATGCTGGAAAGTATCGACACCGTCATGAAACTGTGGCGCGGCGAGAAGGTCGAGACGGTCAATGGACAGGGCAAGACCATTTCGGTCGGCGTCCTGCCGCGACCGGTTCAAGCAAATCCGCCGATGTGGATTGCTTCGGCAGGCAGTATAGACACATTCAAGGTCGCCGGCCGCCTGGGCGCCAACGTTCTCACCAACATGCTCGGGCAGGACATCGACGATCTGCGCAACAAGTTTGCGGCCTATCGCAAGGCGCGGCGCGAGGCGGGTCATGAAGGCCCCGGCACGATCACGGTCATGCTGCACACCTTTGTGTGCGAAGACACGGAAAAGGCCCGCGAACTGGCGCGCGAGCCGTTCTGCAACTACCTGAAGAGTTCATTCGACCTCATCAAGGTCGCGCCCTCCATGTTCCCGGCCTTCCGGCAGCCTTCATTGGCTGACGGAGACGGCAAAGGTTTCGACGCCGCGTCCTTCACGCCTGAGGATATGGACGCGCTGATGGAGCACGCGTTCGATCGCTATTTCGAGACCGCGGGCCTGTTTGGTTCACCCGCGAAAGCGCTTGCAATAGTCGATCGCCTGAAATCGATCGGCGCAACAGAAGTGGCCTGCCTTATCGACTTCGGCATCGACACCGACACCGTTCTCGAAAGCCTGCCGTATCTCGATCAACTGCGGCAAATGTCCAACGCCGCGAACGACGTCGACGCCAACGACTATTCCATCCCTGCCCAGATACGCGATCATGGGGTGACGCACCTGCAATGCACGCCATCTCTCGCGCGCATCATCATCAACGATCCCGATGGACTGGCCGGTTTGCGGCAACTCAAGCGTCTTCTACTCGGTGGCGAGGCGCTGCCGGTCGATCTCGCTGAACTGTTGACAGCGCACATGGACGGCGAGCTTCACAACATGTACGGCCCGACCGAGACGACGATCTGGTCGACCACGTCATATGTTCGTGCCGGTCAGCCCATCACGATCGGCAAGCCGATCGCCAACACGGTCATCCGAATCCTGAACGACGCGGGCCAGCCGATGCCGATCGGCGTAGCGGGAGAGCTGTATATCGGTGGCAACGGAGTTGCCGCTGGTTATCTCGGTCGTCCGGACCTGACTTCGGAACGATTTGTGGCAGATCCCTGTGGAACTACGGGCCTGCTTTACAAAACAGGCGATCTCGCGCGCTATACGCCGGCTGGCGACATCGAGTTCCTTGGCCGTTCCGATTTCCAGGTGAAACTCAACGGATACCGCATCGAGCTCGGCGAAATCGAAGCAGTTCTTGGTCGACATGAATGTGTCGGCCAGAGCGTTGTGTCGGTTCGTTCGGATGATGGTAATCCCCGGTTGATCGCCTACGTCACTCCGGTTCGGCAGAACGGGTCTGTCGACGTTTCAACGCAGCAAGTGGCGCAATGGGAAGGGCTATGGGACGGCGCTTACCGCGAAGCTGCCGGCAGTGGTGATGCCCGCTTCAACACGATTGGCTGGAATGACAGCGCCACCGGCTTGCCGATCCCGCAAGAGCAGATGCGGGAATGGCTTGATGGCGTTGAGCAGAGCATTCTGCGTCTCAGGCCAGAGCGTGTCCTCGAGATAGGCTTCGGTTCTGGCATGGTGCTGTATCGCCTGCTTCCGCATGTCGAGCATTACACGGGCGTGGATCTGTCTGCGCGTGCTGTGGAGGCGATCCACAATGAGCTTGTGCCCGCAGAGAGCTCCCGCATATCGCTGTATCAACAGGCAGCGCATGATCTGAATGGTATTGCGGATCGCTCGTGCGATACGGTCATCATCAATTCGGTATCGCAGTATTTCCCGGACGCGGCATATCTGGAAAAGGTTTTGAGACGCGCCAGCGAGATCGTCAGCGATGGCGGCAGTATTTTCGTCGGTGATGTGCGTGCCCTGGAGCAATTCGAAGCCTTCCACACAAGCGTAGCGTTGCGTCAGTCATCGGAGGGAGCAAGTGCCGCCGAAATTGCGCAGCACATTCAGCGTCGGATGTCGCAAGACGGCGAGCTGATCATTGGCGAGGCGTTCTTTCACGCACTGCTCCGCGATCTCCCACGCGCATCACGAATTGATGTGCAACTGAAGCCCGGTCTCGCTGAGAATGAAATGTCCGCCTTCCGGTACGATGTCGTAATCCGTATCGGCGCCTCGGCGGGCGGCGCGATTCAGCCGATTACCGTGTCACTTCATGATCTCAACGCAGCTCTCGAGCGTGCCGCGCCGGCTGTGATCGTGCGCGATATCTTGAACGCACGCGTTGCCGACTTGCATGCCGTTCGTCCATTGCTCGCCAAGGGTGGGAATATGGGGTTGGCGCAGCTGCGCTCGCGCGCTGAAGCGCATCTGAATGGCGCTATCGAGCCCATGTCCCTGACGGGTATTCATCCTGACTACGATATTCAGGTAGTCCCGGCACGTTCGGGAGATCCCGGACGCTTTGATGCGGTTTTCCGCAGCCGCAATGTCGACGCTGCAGCGCACATCGATGTTGGCGCGCCAGAACATGCAAAGCCCGCTGCAGATTACGTTCGCAGCCCACGTTTGCCTGAAGCAGGCTTGCCGCCCTTCGACGAACTCCGCGCCTATCTGCGCGGTTCGCTACCGGAATACATGGTCCCCTCGGCCTTTGTCGTACTGGACGCATTCCCGCTCACGCCAAACGGAAAGATAGACCGCAAGGCGCTTCCGCGACCCGTGCAGG
Organism: Hyphomonadaceae bacterium; assembly: GCA_036733305.1. Lineage (GTDB taxonomy): Bacteria > Pseudomonadota > Alphaproteobacteria > Caulobacterales > Hyphomonadaceae > UBA7672. The sequence continues at coordinate 10,331 of DAINAT010000069.1, read as the reverse complement.
CGCCCGCGGTTACGCCGGTCGGGATGTCGACATATGTCGCTCCATCCAATTCGATTGAAAGTCAGATTGCGGATGTCTGGAAGGCGATTCTAGGCGTCACACATGTCGGTTTGAAAGACAATATCTTCGACCTTGGAGCAAACTCCTTGCTCACCGTGCAGGCCAATCAGCGCCTGTCCAACCTGCTCGGTCGCAAGATCACGCTCGTCAGCATGTTTCGCTACCCGACCGTGGAGGCGCTCGCCGCCCATCTGTCAGATGCTCAGCCGCAGTTAGAGGCCGCATCCAAGCAGATCCACGAGCGGGATGCTCGAAAAAAAGATGCGGCGGTACGACGGCGTGAGCTGCGCGCAGGTCAACGCTAGCTTTTGATCGGGCGAGTGAATTGGTGGCTCAGTCGCGCGGTAGGTGTTCTAATTTGGTCGCCTACTGCGTGTTGTGATGGTGCAGGCCCATTGCATCGTTAGCCACACCGGGCGAGCAAATCGAGCCAGGGTTAATTCCACGCGCAGGGCCGCGGCGAGAGTGTCGGCCCGACTCCCCAAGGAAAGCCAAGCCAGGATGGCGCTTTGGTCGATTGCGTCGGCTCCATTTCGGTTAACTGGACACGCCGAGTCCGGGGCGCCTTAACTGTATCCCAAGTCGCCGCCAAAGAGGCTTCCTGGCACGCTTTTGGAAGGCTTGGACCCCATGAGCCGCCAGATTCCTGAAACTCCCCGTGCAGTTGACGTCGCCATCATCGGCATGGCCGCGCGTTTTCCCGGCGCGGAGAATGTCGATCAGTTCTGGGCGAACGTGCGCGACGGCGTTGAATCGATCCGCCGTCTCAGCGACGAGCAGTTGTCCGCCGCTGGCGTTCCGGCGTCGGTTCTTGCAGATCCCGATTACGTCAAGGCCAGCCCGGTGCTGGACGACATCGACAAGTTCGATGCGGCATTCTTCGGCCTGAGCGCTCGCGATGCGTCGGTCATGGACCCCGCGCACCGGATATTCCTAGAAACCTCCTGGAAGGCGTTCGAACACGCCGGCTATACCGCACTCCCGGACGAAGGCGCTGTCGCGGTTTTCGCAGCCGCTGGCGCTCCAGTTTACATGATGGAAAACCTGCGGACGAACCCTGACCTGATGCGGTCGATGGGTGAGTTCCTCGTTCGCCACACCGGCAACGACATGAACTTCCTGGCGACGCGCGTCTCCTACGAGATGGACCTTCGTGGTCCCAGCATGAACATCCAGACGGCGTGCTCGTCCTCTCTGGTTGCCGTCCATCTGGCTTGCCAGAGTTTGGCGCGTGGCGAGTGCCGGATGGCGCTTGCCGGCGGCGCCACCGTGCTGCTGCCGCAAGCTCAGGGATACCATTTCAAGGAAGGGGAAATCCTCTCGCCGGATGGCCACTGCCGCCCGTTCGACGCGAAGAGCGCCGGCACGGTCTTCGGCAGCGGCGCTGGCGCAATCATCCTCAAGCGCCTCAGCGACGCTCTCGATGATGGTGATACGATCCACGCCGTTATTCGCGGCTCCTCGATCAACAATGACGGCGCCGTCAAGGTTAGCTACCTTGCGCCCGGCGTTGAAGGACAGGCAGCGGTCATCGCATCTGCATTGCAGTCGGCCGGCGTTGAAGCTGACTCGATCAGCTACATTGAAACCCACGGCACCGGCACGCTCGTCGGTGATCCGATCGAAGTCGAAGCGCTGGGCGAAGCCTTCAGATCGCAGACAGGCCGCCGCAACTATTGCGGTATCGGTTCGGTCAAATCGAACATCGGGCATCTTGGGGAGGCTGCAGGCGCCGCCTCGCTTATCAAAGCTGTCATGGCGCTCAAGCATCGCCAGTTGCCGCCCAGCCTCGGTTTCGAAACGCCCAACCCGGCAATCGATTTTGCCAATAGCCCCTTCTACGTGAACACGCGTCTCACCGATTGGATCAGTGACATGCCGCGTCGTTGCGGCGTGACGGCTCTGGGCGCCGGGGGCACAAACTGCCACGTCGTCCTGGAGGAAGCGCCGAGCGCGCTCCCGGGCGAAGGCGAGCGTCTCCAGCAATTGCTGATGCTGTCCGCAAAAAGCCGGGCCGCGCTGGATACGGCCAGCCTCAATCTTGCTGATGCACTCGCGGCAAATGCCGAGCTCAATCTCGCAGATACGGCGTACACACTCGCTCTTGGCCGTCGCGCGATGTCACACCGTCGCGTTGTCGCCGCCGCCACATCTGCTGATGCGGTACGCCTGCTCCGTGGAGAAGAGCCGAAGCGGGTTGCGACTGGTCAGGCCAGCGACCAGCCGCCGAAGACTGTGTTGATGTTCCCGGGCGGCGGCGCGCAGTACGCCAGCATGGGGCAGGAGCTCTACGAACAGGAAGAAGTCTATCGCGATGCGGTCGATGCCTGCCTGGATATTGTCAACCCAGCGCTCGGGTTCGATCTTCGCACGCTGATGTATCCGGAAGCTGCAGATGCGGAGATGGCAACACGCACGCTGGAGCGCCCGTCTCTCACGCTTCCGTCCATCTTCACGACTGAATACGCCCTTGCCCAGCTGTTCCAGTCTTGGGGTGTTACGCCGCGCGCCTTCATCGGTCATAGCGTTGGCGAGTACGCCGCTGCCTGTCTCGCAGGTGTGATGAGCCTCGAAGATGCCCTCAAACTGGTGATGATGCGCGGACGTCTTTTTGAAGCCGTTCAACGCGGAGCAATGCTGAGTGTCCAGTTATCCGAAGCAGAGCTTCGTGCGCTCATGCCTGCGGGTCTGGATATCGCAGCCATCAATGCGCCGGAGCTGTCGGTTGCTTCGGGCCCTGTTTACGCCATCAAGGAACTTGAGGCACGCCTCGCTGCGCGCAACATCGAATTCACCCCCGTGCACATCGATGTGGCCGCGCACTCGTCCATGCTTGATCCGGTGCTGGATCAGTTCCGCCAGCTTTGCCGGAGGATCGCGTTCAAGGCGCCTGAGACGCCGTTTGTGTCGAACGTCACGGGTACGTGGATTACTGTTGAGCAGGCGACTTCGCCTGAATACTGGGTCACGCATCTGCGATCGACGGTGCGTTTCGCTGATGGCCTCGCTACGCTTCGCGAGCTTGGTGATGTTGCTCTGCTTGAGGTGGGCCCCGGGCGTACACTCAGCATGCTGGCGCGTGCACAAGCACAACCTTTCCAGAATGCGTTCAGCTGCCTGCGCCATCCCCAGGAGAAGGCCAGCGACCTCGGCTTTGCGCTGAATTGCCTGGGCCGCCTCTGGGCCGTCGGCGCAGATGTTGACTGGGCCGCCTTCTACGATGGCCAGCTCCGCAATCGCGTTCCGCTCCCAACCTATCCGTTCGAGTGGCAGTCATATTGGGTTGAGCCGGGAAAAAACACCGCAGTTGCAGGCCATGGCAGCGTCACGCGCCGACAGGACGTGACTGATTGGTTTAGCACAGTAGGCTATCAGGAAGCGCCGCTTGTCGTTCGCGCCGATGCGGCGCGCCAGAAAATCTGGCTCATCGTGGCCGAAAAAAGCTCGGACGCGCGGCAACTGGCGCAGGCTCTTGCGCCGGATCGCGTCGTCATCGCGACCCCCGGGAAGGTGTTTGCTGAAAGGCTCGATGGCACGTTCCATATGAACTTCGCCAATCCGGAAGACTACGCGGCGATCACCCAGTTCATGGAAGAAACCACCGGCCTGCCGGATCATGTGGTGTACCTGACGAGTCAGACTGGTAGCGTTGCAACCAGTGATGAGGCGATCCGCCAGCGCTTCGCTCCGCTGGTCCATTTGTTCCAATCCCTCGGCGCATTCTCGTCGCCTATGCAGGTTTCGGTCGCGACAACCGGTATCTCCGGCGTTGCGGGAGCAGCGTTGCAGCCGATGAATGCACTGGCTTTGGGCCCCATTCTGGTTGCTCCGCGCGAGTTCGGCCACATTCAGACTCGCTGCATCGATCTCCTGGTCGGCAAGCGGCAAGAGCGGGCGCAGCTGGCGGCGTTGCTTGCCAGCGAGCTGCGCGCTGAAACCGGGGACAAGGTCGTCGCCTTGGGTACAAACGGCCGCTGGGTCCGCAACGCATCTTCATTGTCTCTCCCGCACCAGGATACGAGCCCTGCAGCATGGGCGCGCGAAGATGGAGTTTATCTGGTCACCGGGGGCTTGGCCGGCATCGGACTTGAGGTCGCCAGCCATCTCGCGCGCAACAAGCGGGTACGCCTTGCCCTGCTGGCGCGAGAGCCGATGCCCGCAGAAGACAAGTGGGACAGCATCCTCGAGAAGAGCCCGTCCAGCCGCGTCGCTGGTCGGATCGCGAAGGTCCGAGAGCTGCGCGCGTTGGGCTCACATGTTATGGTTGTCGCTGGAGACGTTGCCGACCAGAACGCGCTTTCGGTTGTCGTTGCGCAGGTGCGGAGCGCCTTTGGTCCAATCAATGGCGTGATCCATGCCGCAGGCGTCATGGACGATGGTCCAATGATGCTGAAGAGTCAGGAGGCCATGCGGCGGGTATTGGCGCCGAAGGTGGCGGGCACACTTGCGCTCGACGCAACGGTTTCCGAGGAACTCGACTTTTTCGTCCTGTTCTCGTCAGTCGCGTCCAGCCTCGGCCTTCCGGGGCAGGCCGATTACACCGCCGCGAACGCTTTCCAGGATGTCTTCGCACGCGCTCGATCGGCGCGCGCACATGGCAGAACGCTAGTGGTGAACTGGAACGCCTGGCGAGATGTCGGCATGGCCGTGTCTGCCCATCGGCGTGAGGTAAATGGCGTCGAACCAATCCATTTCAGCCGCCATCCAGCTTTGGATGGCTATGTCAACGAAGGCGCGGAGCGCACGTTCGTTGCGACCTTCAATGGCTCGTCTGCGTGGCTGCTCGACGAGCATCAGACGAATGCCGGCGCTTCTGTTCTGCCGGGTACCGGATTTGTCGAGCTGGCGCGCGCCGCCTACGCCGAGGATCGACCTGGCAAGGCAATCGAGCTGAACGAACTCGAGTTCATCACGCCGTTCCGGCGCGAGGCGGGACAGTCTGCGCGTCTGGAAATCACGTTGAAGCCGGCAGGCGATGCCAACATCTTTACCATGCGTGCAGGTGGGCAGAACGGGCAGGATATCGTTACGGGCAGGGCGCGGGAATATGCGGCAGCCCGGCCGGAGCGCGTCGATATCGACGCCATCTCCGCGCGTTGTGGGCTGCAGGAAGAGACGACACGCGACCGCAAACTGGCGCAGTCATTCATGGCGTTTGGCCCGCGATGGGCAAACATCGAGCGCACGCGTTACGGTGCGAACGAGGCACTGGTTGAGCTCAGGCTTGATCCGGCCTTTGCGGGCGATCTTGCCGACTACATTCTTCACCCGGCGATGCTCGATATGGCGACAGGCGGCGCTCAAGCGTTGATCCCGGGCGTCGATTTGAGTTGCGACTTCTTCGTGCCGCTCGGCTATGCGAGCGTGCGTGTATTCGGCGCTATGCCGGGGCATGTCTTTAGCCATGTGCGTTGTAGTGCGGAGGCGGGTAGCAGTCTCGCTTACTTCGACGTGACGCTCTGCGACGAAGACGGGAATGTGTTTGCGGACATTTCACGTTTCACTATGCGACGTATCGAAGAGAATGCAGCCTTTGCAAGTTCACCGCGCGTGGCGCCGAGCCTGCGCAGCGATACGCTGAACGAAGCGCTGCTGGACGGCATTCGCTCGTTCGAAGGTCTCGAAGCGCTGGACCGCCTCATGGCGCAGCCGAATCTCGTTCAGGCGATAGCATCATCGGTCGATGTAAACGCCTGGAATGCCAGGTTGGATGCAACGCAAGCTCAGACAGTCGTTCATGACGACGCTAGGGTGGAAGGCTTCGATCGTCTTCCAGGTCTGCCGGAATATGTTGCGCCATCGACAGGCGCAGAACGCGTGCTGGCGTCGATCTGGGCCGATCTGCTGGGGTTCAAGACCATCGGGGTAGCTGACAACTTCTTCGATCTGGGCGGCAACTCGTTGCTCGGCGTTCGCTTGTTTGCAGCGATCAGGAAGAAGTTCTCAGTGTCGTTGCCGCTGGCCACTCTGTTTGAGGCGCAGACGATCGCCGAGTTGGCAAAGTTGGTGGCTGACCCGGGGCTCGATGTTCCTGCGACCACCACGGGTTGGTCGCCTATCGTGTGCCTGCGTCCGGGCATAGCTGGTCAGACGCCTGTTTTCTGTATCCACGGCTCGCGTGGCAACGTGCTGGTCTTCAAGCCATTTGCGGATCGAGTTCGTCCGGAGCAGCCAGTTTACGCGCTGCAGGCCGCTGGCGTTGATGGCAAGATGGAGCCGGATCAGACGATCGAAGTCATGGCTCGGCGCTATCTTGCGGCCATCCGTCAGGTTCAGCCGACTGGCCCTTACATGTTCGCGGGTTATTCCGGCGGTGGCGTGATTGGTTACGAGATGGCGCGAATGCTTCGTGAAGAAGGCTTGGAGACCAGCATGTTGATGCTGATCGACACGCTGGAGCCCGAGCAGATGCGCCACCGGATCACGCTTCTGGATCGCCTGTTCAACTTCCATCGTGTGAAGCTCTTCCGCTTCGCGCAACTGCCCTACGTGCTGTGGAAATCCAGGGTGCGTCCGCTGGTTCGCAAGCTCCTCGGCGTCAAGGATCTCCCGCATATGCGCACGCCGCTCGAGGAGGCGTCGGAAGAGGTCGACCGCGCTTATAAAAAAGCCCAGCAGGCCTATCAGACGCCGCCAGCGGATATCGATGTTGTGCTGATCCGCGCGATGGACGCGCGGATCGAGTTCCGGCGCAGCGGGCCGACGCTGGGCTGGAGCCGCTTTGTCCGCGGCAACATCCGCACGTTTGACGTGGATGCGGAGCACCACCTGATCTTTATGGAGCCGTCTTTGTCGCAGCTGATCGGGGCCTTCAACGACGTCGTGGAGTACAAGGCCCCCGCTAACGACATTGCTGAAACTGCAAAAGTTGCGTGAGGTTGCCGAGACCGCTCGGCAACCGTCTCTGGTACCAGCTCCCGGGCTCGAACCGGGGACCTCTAGATCCACAATCTAGCGCTCTAACCAACTGAGCTAAGCCGGCATTCCAGAACGGCGCCCCTTGGGGCGCGTCACGAAGGCCGTGGTCATAGCCTCAAGGATGGCCTGCGGCAAGACGCGAAACCCGCGGAATTCGCATCTCTGACTGTGGGATGGAGTCGCGCTCAGATTGAGCGAAACATTTGATTTTCGACGATTTTAGCGGAAGCCGCGTGGGGGATGGATCGTTACCCGATCCCCCAGCCGTTCCGACCTGACGCGAAACTCCTGTCCGGCTTCGCAATGGGCGTGCGCCGGACCTGGAGACGAAAATGTCCAAACAACTGGAGAAGGCGGCAATCCTGTCGACGACCCTGCGATTCCTGACGGCGGGTGGGCTGACGCTCGCTATCGCCGTGGCGCAGGAGGTGGTTAAGCCCGATCGCGACTGGGCGATCATCGCCACGATGCTGGCCGGCATCGCGGTCGGCATCGGAGGCGGCGCTTATGGCCGCATGAAAGCCGAGACGCCGATCACGTCGGTCTTGCCGAAAACCTAGTCCTTCTTGCCGAAGAGCTTGTTGAACGCCTTGTCGGCTTCCTGCTTGAGGCGGTCTTCAGCTGATTTCGGCGCCTCCTGCGCGGCCTGCGAGGGCTGGGCAGGAGCTTCCGGCTGAGCTTCGGCGGTAGGTGTTGCGGGTGCAGGCGCTGGCGTTGCCGGCGTCTGCGCTTGTGGCGTAGTTGAGGATTTGCCGAAGCCGAGCTTCGAGCGCAGCCCGTCGCCAAGGTTCTTCAGTTCATCCTGAATTTGTGCGTCTGCTTTCGCCTGCAGACCACTGACCGCCTTGTCGCGCAGGAAATCCCAGTCGAGGCTGAGGCCAACGCCATCCCATCCGCCTTCGAGCTTGATCGGCAGGCCCAGGCCATTGAGGCCAGCCTTCTTGTCCTTGAATTCCGGGAACAGGCTAAGCATGACCTGTTGCTTGCCGATATCCAGCGCGCCGCCACCGGACACATTGAATGTGTCGGCGTCCATGCTGAGGCCCGTCAGCAAGGCGACGCCGTCCTTCATGGCGAAGCCTGCATTCAGGGCTTTGAAGTTGGTTTGCGCGTTTGCCGAGAAGGCGCCCAGCGAAATGCTCTTGTTGGTGAGTGCGGTCTGAGCGGCTTTACCGAGTTCCTGAAGATTGACGCCTTTCAAGACGCCGTTGTCGAACAGGAAGTCGCCCTTGCCAGCGAGAGAACTCATCATCGATTGCAGGTTTGCGCCCGAGCCGGCGATGTCGATTTCAACATCGCCCTTGCCCTCGACCATGTCGAAGCCCGCTGCGGCGACGAGGAAGGGCTTTAGCGCGAGCCCGTTGAGTTTGGCTTTCAGAGCGATGGCCGGCACCGAGCCACTACCATCCGCGGTGAAGCTTGCGCCGCCTGCGCCGCCGAACAGCGATGTCTGTTTCAGGTCCGCTGTAAGCTTGCCGTTGGCGAGCGCTACCGCGATGTTGGATGGGCCAAAGTCGAATTTGTCGTACTGGATACCGCCAGCTTTGAGCGCCAGCGATGCATCGACGAGACGCAGGGGCTGCAAGTCGATCGGGGTTGCGCCCCATCCTTTAGCGGCGGCTGTTGCCGGTGCATCCGTCGGCGCGCCAGACGCTGATGCATAAGGCGTGATGTCGATGTCGCCGGTTGTCAGCGCGCCGGTCAGGCGAGGCTTTCCGTTGGCCCCGCTGAACGTCATGGCTGCTTCGCCGGTGCCCTTGATATTGTCGAACTGAACGACGGCGTTCTTCAGCAGAACATCCTTGCTTCCGCCGGATGTTTGGCCGGCCAGCGAGAAGGATTTGTAGACGTCGCCAGCGGGCAGCTGAGCGCCGGCCGCAGCTGCCAGTTTGCGCAGGTCCGGGGCCGCGATGGTGAGGTTGCCTGCGAAGGTCAGCTCGTCCTTCAGACGTGCGTTGCCGTTGAAAAGCAGGCCCAGGAGGCCGCTATTGTGCTCGAAGTTCACATTGTTGAAGGAGAGGTCGTCGAGCGTGCCTGCCACCTTGGTCGTTGCCCGGGCCTTTCCAAGGGCGGCTGCGGCGGGGGCGACGATATCCATTGCTTTTGCTAGGTCCGCCAGTTGTGGGGCCTCGGCAGTGGCGTCGAGCTGCAGCGCAATAGCTTTCGCGATGCGGGCTTCGCCTTTCAGGTCAGCATTCAGCAGCGGGCTTTCGTGCTTTGCGCCAGCGATTTTGAGCGTGAAGTCGTCGAACGTGCCGAAGGCTTGGCCGTTGAGGGATAGCTTGCCCAACACGCCGCGCGCCGGAAGGTCTTTGACCTTGAAAGCGTCGGCGAGTTGAACGGCGGACGGAATTTCCCCATCGAACTTGAAATCGAAGTTTGGCTTGGCGCCGAGCCCCATCTTTCCGTCCAGAGACGTTTTGAGGAGATCGGTGTCGATCTTGATAGAGGCGGGGGTGACAACGCCATCCATCATCGCTTTCGGGTTCTCGACGCGCGATTCAAGTTTGAACGCGAGTGCGTTGGCGAGGCCCGAAGCTTTAAATGAAAGCGGTTTGTCCAGCGCTCGCATATCTGCAGACAGGTTCAGTTCGCGGAGCGTCTGAAGGCTTTTCGACTGCCGGTCATCGTAGGAGACGGTGCCATTTTCGATCCGGACGTCGTGAAGCGCTGCGCCCATGGACCCACCGCCCTGCGGTTGCGGTCCGCCTTCCTTGGGTGGAGCCGCACCGAAGTCGAACGTCCAGTTGTTCTTGCCATCCTCCAGGTTCACGAGGCTGATTGTTGGTTCAACCAGCACGAACTCCTCGATCTCCACATTCTGGAAGAGCAGGGGCCAGAGGGAGACGGCTGCGCGAAGTTCCTTCATCGACGCAAACGGTGCATCTCCGAAGCCTTGCGGGTTGGCGATAGTGGACGCGCCGGCGCGGGCTTCCAGGCGGGGGAAGATGGAAACCCCCACATTCCCGGTGACCTTCACCTGGCGGCCAAGTATCTTGGATGCTTCTTCCTCGATCTTCGCGCGATAGACCTCCTGCGGGATAAGGTTGGGCAGGATGATCAATCCGCCCAGCAGGAGCACCAGAACGCCGCCGACGATGACAAGGATACGTCCCATCGTTTCCTCTTTGCTTTCCGCCAGTTAAACACAATTCGTGACGATGGCGCCACCAAGGCGGCGGTAGCAGACAGATGTGAGATAGTCTGTCTGACCCACTGTTAAGGTGGCGTAGGGCCTGAGTTGAGGCGCGCGAGCTTTACCGGCAGGGTCACGGCCCCTAAGTCGGGCCCTCTTATGCGGGGCGGACGGCCCCAGAGGACGCGACTTTGACCCTGGAACAGGACCTTTCGGC
>DAINAT010000068.1:0-17396 GCA_036733305.1 Hyphomonadaceae bacterium | reverse complement strand
ACGGCGCAGCTACACGCGCCCCGACTCCCAATCGGGAGGGACGAACCCAAGCATCCCGCAGGACATCGGTCCGTGCGAACGAGATTTGCTGTTTGAAATTCAAGCTCGTCATTCCCGCCGCAGCGAAGCGGAGAGCGGGAACCCAGGGGCTGCAAGAGCGGTGTATGCCTCCCCTGGGTTCCCGCTTTCGCGGGAATGACGGTGTTTGAAATCGATACTCGACCGCCGACCGCCGGCGCGCAGCGCCCCAAAAACAAATCGCCGCCGGATGTGGGGTCCGGCGGCGCTAGTTTTCCCCTGAAGTCCGTCTAGTCGAGGGGCTCGACTAGAAGTCCTTCCGGATCGTCGCGAAGAACATGCGGGGCGAGCCCACCATCAGCGTCTGGTTGTCGGCGCTGGTGTTGAAGCCGTTGGTGCCGACCGTCGACACATACTCTTCGTCCATCAGGTTGGTGACGTTCACTTGCAGCTCGAGACCGTCCAGCATCTCATTGCCGCTGAAGCGGTAGCCGCCCGTCAGGTCGACAAGCGTGTAGCCGTCCACTTCCGCGTTGTTCACGTACGAGAAGTAGCGCGAGCCCGTGTAGGCAGCCGAGAGCTTGCCGAAGAACGTGCCGTTGTCATAGCCGAGGTCGGCTTTGAGCAGGTGTTTCGGCGCGTTCACCACCGTCTTGCCGCCCGTCAGGATCGGGGCGGTCAGCGTGGCGTCGACAACGTTGTTGTCGTATTTCGAGTCGTTGTAGGCGTAGGAGCCGAACAGCGTCCACTCGTCGGTGAAGTCGTACGAGCCCGCGAGTTCGATACCCTTGGTCGTCACGCTACCGACGTTCTTGATCACCGACGGGCTGCCGATGATGCCAGCGCCCGAGGAGAGGCCGAGCAGGCGGTCGTCGAACTTGACGTAGTAGGCTGCCGCAACGCCCTGGAACGGGCCATTGCGATAGCGCCAGCCGAGCTCGGTCGTCTTCGAGCTTTCCGGCGAGGTGTTGGCCTTGATGAAGTTGAAGCCCGACTGCGTCTGGCTGGCGGCCGGAGCAAGCGTGTGTGCGCGCATGTTCTCGGTATAGCCGCCGAAGATCTCGCTGTTGTCGGCGAGGGCGTAGGTGAAGCCAACCTGCGGCAGGAAGTTGTCTTCCGACGTGATCGTGCCGTTGAGGTTGTTGTTGGCGCCGGCCGCCGGAGCGGCGAAGCCGTTGATGTTGGTGCCGACCGTCATGTCCACGGACACCGACTTGAAGCCGCCCGACACGGTCAGGGCGTCGGTGATGTCCCACGTGTCCTGAATGTAGAACATCGTGGTTTCGAAGTCATACGCGTACGACCACTGGGTCGCGAAGGAGTTGCGCATGAATTCCAGCGCCGAGCGCGGGGTCTGGCGCGTGTTGGCGTAGAAGCGGCGTTCCTGGTTGAAGTCGTTGTACTCGTACCATGCACCACCCTCGATCGTGTGGTTGCCCAGCATCCACTTGGCCGAGCCGAGAATGCCCGAGCGGTTCATGTCGTACTCGGTCGTACGCACCGACACCGACGAGATGTTGGCGCGTTCCGAGATCGGAGCGCCGAACTGGAACGGGTTCACATACGGGGTGAACCAGACGCCCTGGCCTTCGTTCTCGTGCAGGTAAGCCGTCGCGGAGATCGAGAAGTCGTTGGTGATGTCGGCGTCGTAGGAGATGCGTGCGAGCTGGTCATCGCGCAGGCCGGCCGCGTCGTAATAGGCGTCGTCCGCGTTTGCGAACGGAGCAGGCCAGGCGGTGCCGGCCGACGGGTTCGGGCAGGGCGCACTCGTCGTCGAGCCATTCGGGAGGGCGGGGTTGCAAACGCCGGTGTAACCGCGGTTGGCGCCCACGTCGGCGACCTGGTTGGCAAGCGCCCAGTTCGGCTTGATGTTGTCCCAGTTGTAGCCGAGGCGGCCCAGCATCTCGAGCGAGAGATCCTGATAGTCGGTCTCGCGGCGCTTCGACCAGTCATAGAAGCCCGACAGCACGCCGGGGCCAACCGGAACTTCGAAGCCGGCGTTCACTTGCTCAAGCTTCTGCGGGCCATCGCCCTTCCACTTGTCCTGGCTCTGCTTGGCGTACGAGATGTAGCCCTTCGCGCCGAACAGCGCGTCGACCACGCCGCTGTCGAGGCGAGCATAGGCGCGGTACATGTTTTCCGAACCGCCGGTGGCGGCAACCGTGCCGCCGAACGCATCTTTCGGTCCACGGCTGCTGAAAGTCAGCGCGCCGCCAAGGTTCGAGGTCGAAGCGGTCGACAGCGAAGCTGCGCCCTGCGCCAGCTCAACCTGACCGATGTTCTCGGAGATGATCGCGCGGCTGATGTGCAGGCCGTTATAGTTGCCATAGCTCATGTCGCCGAGCGGAACGCGGTCCAGCGTGTAACCAAGCTGGTCCTTCTGGAAGCCGCGGATGTTGATGTTCACCGCCCACTCGTAGGCGCCAAACGGATCGGCTGCGGTGTAGTTCACGCCCGGCAGGCTCTCGATCAGCTTGATCGGGCTCGTGCCAGCAGCTTCCAGTTTGAGGTCGGTCTCGGTCAGCGTCTGCACCTGACGCGTCTCGCCCTGGCCGATGATCACGACCACGTCGCGATTCTTGTCCGTCGTTTCCGCCGACGGCTGGTCAGCCGGCCCGCCCGTCTGCGCCCACGCGCTGCCGGCGGTAAGAGCGACAATGGCCGCTCCCATGAGAAGCTTGATCTTCATGTGACACCCCTTCGAATCCACACCGCCTCTCTGGGCAGGCCGGCGGGGGGTACGCCGCACTCATGACGGGTAAGTCGCAGGCCCATGACGGTTGGGTCGCAGCTTCGCAAAAGTTAGGTGACGATGCGCGGGAGCCACTGGTGATACTGCCTGTTATCAAGCGCTCTGTGTCTGCGGAACGGAATCTGCGCCGGCGCATTCTGGCGGAATGCACCCACACGCAGATGACATCGACCGGCTGAAACGTCTCGAGCGGATGCTCGACAGGCAATTCTCCATCGCCGGGGTGGAGTTCGGCTTCGACGCCGTCATCGGCATCGTCCCCATCGTCGGCGATCTCGTCAGCGGCGCCATCGGGCTCTACGTTATAAACGAAGCCAAACGCCTCGGCGTCTCGCGCTTCACCAAAGCCCGCATGTATTCCAACTGGGGCGTCGACGTCGCGGTCGGCGCACTACCCATCGTGGGTGACCTGTTCGACGTCGCCTTCAAGTCGAACACCAGGAATGTAAAACTCCTCATCGCCGATCTCGAAAAGCATGAGATACGCCGCGCCCGTAAAGGCACGCTTCCGAAGAAGAACGCAGCATCGCGTGCCCAGGCCACCAATACCTGAAGCGGGAGAGCGTGGCCCGGGGGCAAACAGCCAGCCGCGAGCAGCGGCCTTACGCTTTGTTCATGGGGCCTGCCGGGACATTGGGCGTGGCGCGGCTCGCCGTCGTCCGCGACGCCCTAAATGCTTGACGAAAGGCCTCTCTGAGGTATCCCGCCACTGACATACTCACTGCTGTGAGAGTGACTGTGATCGACCTGTCAGATGCGCCTCTCGCTTGGCGTACAGCTTCGGTCCGGCTTTGAGAGGACCTCTGGATGTCATCTGGAACAGCCGAAAAACGGCCGGGACGGACAAAGGCTGAGCAACGGGCCGAGAGTCTTGAGCAGATTCTCGATGCAGCCGAATATCTGTTTTCCAAAAGCGGCCTCTATGGCGTTACGCTCCGCGATGTCGCCCAGCGTGTCGGCATCCACACCACGCTGCTGAACTACTATTTCAAGGACAAGGCGAACCTCTTCGAAGCCGTATTCGCACGCCGAGCAGGCGTCACGAGCAGCCGCCGCATGGAAGCGCTGGACCAGTACGAGCGTGAAGCAGGGAGCAAGCCCACGGTTGAAGGCGCACTGCACGCCTTCCTCGATACCGACCTCGATCTCTACTACGAAGGCGGCGAGCTCTGGATGAACTGGGCCGCCTTCTGCGCCCGCGTCAGCCCCACGCCGGAAGGCACGGCGCTCATGGACGAGCACTTCGATCCGGTTGTGCTGAAACTGGTCAGCATCCTGAAACGCGCTCTGCCTGACTACTCGGACGAAGACATCTTCTGGGGCTACCACTTCGTGACCGGCGCGCTGATGAACACCCTCGCGCAAACCGGTCGTATCGACCGCCTGTCCGGCGGTCTGTGTCATTCGTCGGATTTTCCCGCAGTGAAGAAGCGCTTCGCCAAGTTCATGGCGGCGGGCTTCATGACTCTGGGCAAGTAAGGCCTCAGGCGCGAGCCTTGTCCTCCCGGCGCAGCATGCGCGCCAGCACGACGAAGCACCCGATCGCGATCAGATACACCGGGATCAGTGTGTAGAGCGCCATCTGCAGCGAATGCCCCGGATGCGTGGCTTTGAACATGTCGCTCATGATGCCGACATAGGTCGGGCCAAAGCCGAGGCCGGTCAGGTTCATGATCAGCAGCAGCAACGCGCCTGACATGACGCGCTCATTCGGCTTCACTTCCTGCTGCACCAGCGTGACGCTGGACGACAGATAGAAGTAGTTCAGGAAAGTCGGGCCGATCAGGAAGAGCAGGGCCACAGGCCATGTCTCGGCCCAGACAAAGCCGGCATAGAACGGCACAGCCAGCGCCAGCGAGACTGCGGGCAGAATAGCGTAGGCGACTTTCGATTTGCGGGTGAACCGATCAATCATGCGGCCCGAAATGAAGATGCCCGCGCTCATCGCAATGCCAACGACCAGCGCATACCAGATCGCCACATCGTTCAGGGCCATGCCTTTTTCACGCTGCAGGAACAGAACGGTGAAGTTGCCGAGGCCGTAGGTGATGAACTGGGTTGCGCCGCCGCCGATGGCGATCAGGACAAGGATCGGGCGCGAGAAGAACATGCGGAAAGTGGCAAGGAAGCTTGCCTTGGCAGGCGCAGGTTCCGACGCAGGCTTGTAGTCGAGACCGCCGCGCGGTGGTTCGCGCACCACAAAGAACACGACCAGCGCAGCAACAATCCCGATCGCGCCAATCGTCAGGAAGGCGTGGCGCCAGCTGAAGGCGACTGCGATCGCGGCGCCGAAGGCCACGCCCATCGCCTGACCAATCGGCGGGCCAAGATTGAAGATGCCCAGAGCAGTACCGCGCCGGCTCGGCGGAAAGTAATCGGAGATGATGGCGTAGGAGGGCGGAACACCGCCGGCTTCGCCAATCCCCACCAGCATACGCGCCGCCGTGAGCTGTCCAAAGTTGCCGGCGAGTCCGCATCCCATCGTAGCGGCGCTCCACACCGCGCAGGACAATGACAGCACCCTCGCGCGGTTCGTGCGGTCAGCCAGCCAGCCGACCGGGATGGAGATGATGCAGTAAAACAGCGCGAAGTAGAGGCCGCTCAGCAGGCCGAGCTCGCCATCGGTGATGCCAAGGCTCTCCTGAATAGGCTTCGCCAGGATCGAGACGAGTTGTCGGTCCAGGAAGTTCAGGACGTACACGAACCATAGAACGGCGAGGACGATCCACGCCTGACGGGTCGGCTTCGGCGCGGCGAGTGAGTCGGCTGTCATCACTTCCGCCCCACGATGCGGGCCGATGTGCGAGCGGCAAAAGCCACGTCAGATCCATCGCGCAGCTGCGCGTTCTGGCCGATCCGAATGCTCAAAAAGTCCTCCCGAACTCGATCTGTTGTCGATGTCCGGGCTCGACCATGGGGGCGCTGCGACGTTGCGTCAATAATATTCACTATCGCCAGTGTGAATGTTGTTGACGTTGTCCTGCAGGTGTTGAAACACTCACTCACATAAGAATGAGAGCCTTGCTGGCTTCGTTAGGGAGAGAAAAACAATGAAAACCGCGCTCCGCAGCGCGTCTGCCGCTGCGATTCTCGTCAGCCTTACCGGGCTGCTTCCGGCCTGGGGTCAGCAAGCTGCCCAGCCGTCCGCCGTCGATCAGGTCGCGCCAGGCGCGCAGGACCAGCCGGCGACCACCGATCGTGTTGTCATCACAGGCTCGTTCATTCGCGGCACGCCGGAAGATGCAGCGCTTCCGGTCGAGGTTTTCACGCAGGAAGAACTTGAACAGCGCGGCTCGCCCAGCGCGTTGGAGTTCGCCAAGAGCCTGACGATCGCTGGCCCGACCTCGGGTGAGGCCTACTACTTCGGTGGCCCGGCTCTCATCGGTTCGGTCAACTACAACCTGCGCGGCATCGGCGCGGACAAGACGCTGACCCTGCTCAACGGCCGCCGCATGAGCTCGAACACGTCGAACATTCCGTTCGCCGCCATTGAGCGCGTCGAGATCCTGAAAGACGGCGCGGCGGTGATCTACGGCGCCGATGCAACCGGCGGCGTCGTCAACTTCATCACGCGCAGCAACTTCAACGGCCTCGAAGCCAGCGCCCAGTACAAGTACATCGACGGCTCGGATGGCGACTACGGCCTGAGCCTGCTCGGCGGCTTCGGCGACAGCCAGATGAACTTCCTCTGGTCGGCCGAGTGGGAACATCGCTCGAAGCTCAAGGCAATCGACCGCGACTTCACCCTCGATTCGCTTGATCCCACCAAGGTCGGTTACAACCCGGCGCCGTGGTCGACGCTGACCAACCTCACTGGCTGGCTGCCGCTTGGTCCGCTGCCGGCAACGCCGACGATTGGCGCGAACGGCGCCGAGTTCGGCTCGCCGATCGCCGGCATCACGTCGGACTTCACGCCTGCATCCTGCGCGGCTGTCGGTGGCCGGTACGACAACGCGTACACATGCGCGTACAACTACTCAAATTATTACAATCTCGTCGAAGACAACGACATCTATCGCGCCTTCGGCCAGTTCAATGCGTCGTTCGACGACAACACGCACTTCCATGTCGAAGCCGCCTACGGGCAGGTGAAGACACCGCACATGTTTGCCTCGCCTGCGCAGCCGGTCATCAAGGGTCCGGCCATGGCGACGGGTGCGACGTTCCAGTTCTACGTGCCGATCACCAACCCCTACGCAGCAGCGTTTGCGCAGCGCACGGGCACGACTGCAGCGTCGGGCTTCACCCCGGTCACGTATCGCCTGCTGGGCCATGGCGGCAACCAGGCGTTCGGCGGTAATGGCGTCCCCGATGCAATCGACAACCAGCTGTGGCGTGTGTCGACGTCGCTGGATGGAACGCTCGGCGACTGGGCCGGCTTCGCCAAGGATGTCGGCTATGACTTCGCCATCACCTACAACCAGGCGATCAACGCCAACACGCACCCGGATACGATCGGCTACCGGTTGCAGCAGGCGCTGAACGGCTTCGGTGGTCCGGACTGCAATGCGATCGACCTCGATCCGAATCGCTTCGGCACTCAGAACGCAGCAGCTGCCGGCAAGAATGGTTGCCAATACTGGAACCCGTTCGCCACGTCGTTTGCGAAACAGCCGGTGCGCAACCTCGCCAACCCGCAATACGTGTCTGGGCAGGAGAACTCGCTCGAACTGACGCGCTGGATGTTCGATCAGCGCGCCATGGAGACGGTGTCGTCCAGCCTGACCGTGGATCTCGTCTTCAATGGCAAGACCGGCCTGCAACTGCCGGGCGGCGAAGTGAGCTGGGCGCTGGGTGGTCAGGGTCGTCAGTTCGAAAGCCGCGAGACGGTGAACAGCCCGTTCTTCAACGGCTCGATCCCCTGCGAATGGCCGAACGGCACGACCAGCCAGAACGGCGCAGGCTCGACGCCGCTGGAACAGAACCCGCTGGCGACGACCAGCCCGAACTTCCGCGGCTGCACGCCCGACAGCCCGGGCCCGTTCGTCGCCTTCAACCCGGATCTCCCCACCTACGCCGACCAACAGCAGTACTCGGTGTTCGGCGAAGTGCAGATCCCTGTGCTCGACAATGTGAACCTGCAGGCCGCCGTGCGGCGTGAGGAGTTCTCGGGCGGTCTGGGCGCCACCGTCTATAAAGTGGCAGGCAAGTGGGATGTCTGGGGGCCGCTGTCGCTGCGCGCCTCGTACGGCACCAACTACCAGACCCCGCCGGTCGGCACGACGCCGGGCCAGGCCATCGCAGCTGCGCGCACCTATACGGTCGCGGGCGGCAACTGGCTGGGCGCGACCTTCATCACCGACGCCAACATCAAACCTGAAACCGCGAAGTCCTGGAACGTCGGCGCCATCTGGCACAGCGACGGCTTCGCGCCGGACCATGATTTCCGCCTGATCGTCGACTATTTCGACATCCGCACGGAAGACCAGATCGGCCAGATCGCAGACCCGAACCAGATCGCCAGCCTCGTCTTCAACGGCACGGGCGGCACGATCACCACCTGCGACCCCAACGTTCAACCGCTGCTGCGCCGCGTGACCTTCAACGGTTCGTGCGCTGTCGGCATGAGCGGCGTCGGCGCCTTCTCGACCATCTCGACCCAGTACGGCAACGGACCGGGCCAGACGACGAACGGCTACGACATCCAGGCTGTCTACACCCTGCCGCTCGGACCGGGCGATCTCGCGCTCGACCTGACGGCGACGAAAATCACCGAACTGCGCACCGGCGCCACGTCGCTCGACGGTGTGGTGATCACGGCTGGCGATGACCGTCTCGGCACGCTGAACTTCGCCACCTACGCGCAGGCGGGTCCGGAATGGCGCGCCAATCTGAGCGCTAACTATCGTCTCGACAAACACAATTTCCGCCTGGCCGTGAACTACGTCTCGGCTGTGTCGGATGAGCGTCCAGGCGTGCAGTACGGCGAGAATGGCGAGGACTGGGTCACAACCGACTTCGTCTATCGCTTCCAGCTGGCTGACGATCTCGCCCTGACGGCTACGGTTGCGAACCTCTTCGACCGCGATCCGCCGAAGGCGCAGGAAGAGCTTGGCTATGACCCGCTCATGGGCAACCCGCTGGGTCGCACCTTCGAACTGGGCGTCAAGAAAGCGTTCTAACGACCCCGAGTGACTGGACAGGCGGCTCCGGCCGCCTGTCGATCTTTTTAAGTTCATGCTTGCCAGACAATGCGGGGCAGCTGCGGCATACAGACAAGATTTGGCGTACCCTCTATGACCGACACCTACGTTCAGGACTTCCCGCTGACGCTGAATGGCTTCCTGGAGCACGCAGCGCGCTGGCACCCTCAGGCGGGCGTCGTCACGGCAACGGGGGCAGGCGAGACAACCCGCATCACCTATCCCGAACTTCTGACAGCGAGCCGCAGGTTTTCGGCCGGGCTTGAGACGCTGGGCATCAAGCATGGCGATCGCGTCGCGACGCTGGCGTGGAATACGCAAGCGCATGTCGAGGCGTGGTATGGCATCACCGGCATCGGCGCGGTGGTTCATACGCTCAACCCGCGGCTTGCCATCGAGACGCTGGCCAGCATGGTGCGGCAGGCGCAATGCCGGCTGCTGATCGTGTCGGCTGATATCGCCCCGTCGGCTGTTGAGATCGCAAAGCTTGCGCCGTCGATCGAACGGCTCATCATCATCGACGACGTGATTGAAGCATCATCGCTCAACGCCAGCGTGCCGGTGATCCAGCATACGGACATGCTGAGCGACGAAGGCGTCGTCTGGGGCGATTTCGACGAGAACAGCCCCGCCGGCCTTTGCTTCACCTCGGGCACGACGGGCGATCCCAAGGGTGTGGTCTATACCCACCGCTCGTCCTATCTGCACACGCTGCGCGCCCTGCAAACAGATGTCATCGGCATCACGGCGAACGACAACATACTGATGGTCGTGCCGATGTTCCACGCCAATGGCTGGGGCTTCCCATACGCAGCGCCGGCTGTCGGCGCATCACTGGTGCTCCCCGGCAGGCATGCAGACGGCGCCAACCTCGCCGCGCTGATCAACAGCGCAGGGGTGACGGTGGCGGCGGCTGTCCCGACCGTGTGGCTGGGTCTGGTCGACCAGTTGGATGCATCCGGCGGCGATCTCCCCAGCCTGAAGCGCATCATCGTCGGCGGTGCGCCGATGGGTGAACAGCTGATGGAGCGGATCGAGACGCGCATCGGCGCCATCGTGCAGACAAGCTGGGGGATGACCGAGCTCACCCCCCTCGGCGCCATCGCGCCAGCGGGCCTGCCAACGCGAAACGCGGCCAGCGCCGGCCGCATAGCGATCGGGATCGATTTCCTGCTCAAGGACGGCGATGGTAACGCCCTGCCGGAGCAGCGCGGCGTCGAGGGGTATCTGCACGTCAAAGGGCAGAGCGTTGTAAAGCGCTACTATGGCAAAGCTGAGGACGCGGTCGACGCTGAAGGCTGGTTCGATACCGGCGATCTGGCGCGCATCGACCTGGACGGTTCGCTGTTCATCACAGGCCGGGCGAAGGATCTGATCAAGTCAGGCGGCGAGTGGATCAATCCGGCAGAAATCGAGGCGATCGTCTCCGGTCTCCCGGCTGTGGCGCAGGCGGCAGTCATCGCTCGTGAGGACGCGAGATGGGGCGAGCGCCCCGTGCTGGTGGTCGAACTGCGCGATGCAGACGCCATCACCGATGCAGATCTCACCGCGTCGCTGAAAGGACGCGTGCCGTCCTGGTGGATGCCGGATTCCGTGATCCGCGTCCCCGCGATGCCGCTGGCCGCGACGGGCAAGATCGACAAGAAGAAGCTGCGCATCCAGTTCGGCACAAAGGCGGCATAGCCACGCCCGGGCCGAAGGCGCCACACGCAATCGACCGCAGGCGAACAACCACGGACGATTTCACACGCTGCCGCCCCTCATCAGACAGCGCGTTGGTGGGCCCGGCAGGACTCGAACCTGCAACCAGACCGTTATGAGCGGCCGGCTCTAACCATTGAGCTACAGGCCCGACCCGCAGCAGCCGCGCAACATACGCATTTTTGGCGCAAGGCCAACCGCCTCAAAAGTCCTTGAAAAGCGAGCAAAGCCGGCGGCGCCGTGGGCCTCAGCCTGGCATGTGCCCGTCGATCCACGCCTGGATGTCGGCCATCACGCCTTCCTTGCCGGTGTCGGCAAGCAGGTCGTGGAAATGGCCGTCATAGATCTTCAGCGTCTTGTCCTTCGATCCCGCCGTGTCGTGGAAGAACTGGCTGCCCGCCGGCACGGTCGCCTTGTCGAGCGAGCCATGCAGGATCAGCACGGGCAGGGTGATCTTCGGGAAGCTCGCCTTCAGCTTCTTGTCCGCCTGCCATAGGGCGCGCACGGTTGCGGCAGGCTGCGTTTCGTTGGTGATCAGCGGATCGGCGTTCAGCGTCGCGACGGCGGCTGCATCGCGCGAGAAGTCGACATTCTTCAGCTTCAGCACGCCCAGCTTCGGCGCCCACGTTCCAATCCACGAAATCGTATCCAGCGCGAGGTCCGGCGCCGGTACGCGATAGGCAAAGCTCTCGCAGATCAAACCCGCCAGATCCGCCTGATGCTTGAGCGCGTAGCTGCACGCCACCACGCCGCCCGCGCTGTGACCCAGCATGAAGACAGGCAGGCCGGGCTCGCGCGATTTCGCCAGCTTCACGGCCAGATCGACGTCACCCAGATATTCGTCCATCGCGGAAACGAAGAAGCGCTCGCCTTCCGACTTTCCCCGTCCGCGCAGGTCTGCGGCGTAAACCGCAAACCCCTTCGCGACGAACTGCTGAGCAGCCCAGGCATACTGGCCGCTGTGCGAATTGAAGCCGTGGCTGATCACCATGACGCCGCGCGGCGCCGATTCTGGCCGCCATGAGCGGATGAAAATCTTCACCCCGCCTTTTCCGTCCAGGAATTCTTCCTTCGGGTTGTTGTCGGCTCCGGTTGCAACACTCATGCGTCCCCTCCATGGCGTCTGAATGCTGGGACACTGATGTTATTATATGACGACTGCAATCATATTGTGGCGGTTGGCTCCGCACGTCGTGGTGATTGCACATTTGAGGTGCACGCCAACGCTGCGTCATGCCGGAAAAGCAGATGGGAAAACGAAAGAGGCCGGCTTTCGCCGACCTCTGCACATCGTACCAAGTCCGGTTCCTCCAGCGAAAACCGCTAGAGAACCGATCGTCCCTGAACGGCTCGCACCACGAAGGCGAGAACGGTCAGCGCAAGGAAGATCACGAACAGGATCTGGGCGATCGATGCAGCAGCGCCCGCAATGCCGCCAAATCCAAACGCGGCGGCGGCAAGCGCCAGAACGAAAAATACAAGGGCCCATCCAAGCATGGCGCACTCCTCCACAAACTACCCAGCAGAGTTACAAACGCTGATACGCCGATACCGTTCCGCTTGCCCTCAGCCGCTGCGCAATCGGGTGAGAGTAATTCCGCGCCCAGTCTCAGCCGCGCCCAGTCTCAGCCGCGCCCAGTCTCAACCGCGTGGAGTCACAAAAGCCGAAGAGATTGCTGCATCCTCACGGAACCATGGAACATGCGTAGCGTTGTGGCTCGGTCGGTGAGTTCCACCGATGGGACATGGAGAATTCGATGAAGACGGCTTTTGCAGCTCTCGCCTTCCTGCTCGCGGCCTCGGCTGCCGCCTGCAACACGGTCGAAGGCGTGGGTGAAGACGTGTCGGCTGCTGGCAAAGCGGTCGAAAAAACCGCTAACGACGCCAAGAACTAAGGCATAGCGTCCAATCGGGGCGCCCGATCAGGACGTCAGTGCAAAAACGCCACGTCGATCAGGGATCGCGCGTGGCGTTTTCCTTTTTGGGGCGCGGTTAACACAGGCGGCGCCCGATCTGCATAGAGTGTGGGTCCGGACACCAGAACGGCGTCCCTGCATAGTTACCTTAATGCTCCGCCCGATACGCCAGCTGGCTTTCCTTGGTTTTTCCGCAGCTTTGCTGCTGGTTGGCGTCAGCGCCGTTGCTCAAACTCGCACATCACCGTCCGAATATGTGTCCTGCCCGCGGGCACGGCTGTCGATCTACTTTGCCTCGGGTGAAAGCACGGCATCGCCCGAAGCGCTGGCCCTGATCGGCCGGATTGGCGAAACCGCCGCGAATTGCCAGCCGGACGGCATCGATCTGGTGGCGCGCGTGGATTCCCGCGTGGACGGTGATCGTGCTCTCGCGCTTGCGCTCGCCCGCCTCTCCGAAGTCGCTGACGATCTGGTGGAGCGGGGCGTTTCGATCGAACGCATCCGCGTTGCAGCTCAAGCATCCGGCGGCACGGCATCAGCGATCAGCCAGATCGACATTCTCTTCCGCAAATCGGCCAACGAAGTCGCCGACGAAGTGGCTGCGCCGCCCGCAAGCCCAACGGCTCCGAACGGCGCAATCTGAACTCCTTGAATTGTAGCTCCGCCCTAGCCGACCAGCGGCGCCGGAGCTTCCAGACGATCACCCTGACACGGCAGGCGGCGAACCTGCTCGACTTCCGCAGCGCTCAGACGTTCAGCAGCGATGATCTCGCCAGCGACGCGGTGCACCATCACCCAGCTGGTCGCCTTGCCGTTCGTGTCCTGAGACACCGGCGCAATCTCCACCACCTTCGCAGCGCACTGCCAAGCTGAAGCCGACGCAGGCTTCGCACTGGCCAGCATTGCTTTTGTGGTCTGTGCGGAGGCCGCTGCACCCATCCCAAAGCTGGCGACAAGCAGTGCGGAAACGGAAACGACGATCTTGGTTGCGGTCATGACAAAGCCCCTTGCCGTATTGATTACGTGCAGGGGGCTCGGTCGTTCCGAACGAAATACGGATTCTTTTAACGAATAAGGCGCGCGAAAACCCTTCAAAACGCAAGGGAATCGCGCGCCCCATCAAATTAGAAATGCGTGGTCTGAGCGCTAGGCAGCGACCGGGCGTTCCACATGGAAGAACAGCGCCTGGCCGATAGCGGCCTTCACCGTTTCCGGCTGGAACGGCTTGGTGATCAGGAAGGCCGGCTCCGGCTTCTCGCCCGTCAGCAGGCGCTCCGGGAAGGCGGTGATGAAGATCACCGGCACGTCGTGGCCCTTGAGAATGTCGTTCACCGCATCGATGCCCGAAGACCCGTCCGCCAGCTGAATGTCAGCCAGCACAAGGCCCGGACGACGCTGCTTCACGGCCGCCACAGCCTCGGTGCGGGTCGTCGCAACCATCGACACGCGGTGGCCAAGATCCAGCACCAGCGCCTCGATGTCCGCCGCGATAACCGGCTCGTCCTCGATGATCAGCACTTCCGTGGCCAGTTCGGCCTCGATATCGCGCTGCGCCTTGGCGATCAGCTGACGCACGCTCTCGGCATTCTCATCAAGAATCTGCGCCGCCTCATCAATCGTGAAGCCTTCCAGCGCCGTCAGCAGGAATGCCTGGCGATGACGCGGCGGAATGCGCATCACGCGTTCCGAAACCGTGTCGCCACCCTCCTGCGGCGTTTCCAGCTTGGCGCCGGTAGCGCTCCAGATCGCCTGGAACAGCCTGTACAACGCCACGCGCGGCGGTAACTCATCCAGTTCATGCGTGCCCGAAGCGAGCGCCTGCAGCGCAGCCTTTACGTACGAATCCCCGCTCTTCTGGGTTCCAGTCAGCGCGCGCGCGTAACGGCGCAGGTACGGCAAATGCGGTCCAAGTTTCTGAACCAGACTCATGAAATCTCCCACACGTCTCAAATACAGCCCTACCAGTGACCGTAAACGCCGTCATGGAACCCGGGTTCCATCTTTTTTCAGAAATTATGGAACCGCTCGGTAAGCATGAGCGTTGTCGGCCTGAAGCGGGGCATATCTGCGCTTAACAGCAACTAGAGCAGCAAAAAGTTGTACCGAAACATGGGAAAAGATCACTCGGGGGGGGACTCGGGCGAAGGTCGTAAGGATCGTGCCGGAGAGGATGCAGGTGCGAAGCCTGTGGATGCTCGGGTCGCTCGTCGTCGCCAGGACCCCATCGGTCGGCGTCTCCGCCAGATGTACGATGATGTCGTCTCGGAAGACGTGCCGGACGATTTCATGTCGTTCCTCGAGCAGGCCGACGAACGCAAATCCGACTCCCAGACCGAAGCGCCGCAGAAGCGCGCGCTGAAAGCCGAATCGTGAGTGGCGCAGCTGATGGCTGATACAACCGACGTTTCAAAACCGCCCAAAGGTAGTGCAGGGGACAATACCCCCGCCGATGCTCCACGCCCCAAAATGTCGGCCGCTGACGAGATCACCTTCAAGAAGGAACTCGTTGCCGCGATCCCGCACCTGCGCGCCTTCGCGCGCTCGCTGTGCAATGATCCGACGCAGGCGGACGATCTCGCTCAGGAAGCCATGGCCAAGGCCTGGAAGGCGCGCGACAGTTTCGAGCCGGGCACGTCCATCAAGGCGTGGACCTTCATGATCCTGCGCAACCAGTTCTATTCCGAAAAGCGCCGCTCATGGCGCACGGCGCCGCTCGACATGGAGATGGCCGAGAACACGCTTCTCGCCAACGACAACCCCACCGTGCCGATGGAGTTGCTTGAGCTGCGCTCGGCTCTGGCCAAGCTGCCGGATGATCAGCGCGAAGCACTGATTCTCGTCGGTGCTGGCGGGATGGCCTATGAGGAAGCGGCTCAGGTCTGCCAATGCGCTGTGGGTACAATCAAAAGTCGCGTAAGCCGTGCTCGCCGCGCTCTCGAAACACTGCTAGCGGAGGCAGGGTCAAGGCAATCCAATGACCACGACATCCGTGCTGACGAAGCTTTCAACGATATTCTCCAGCAGGCCCAGGCGCTCGCCGCGGGAGGGGTCCGGTCCAAGGGGGAATGAGACAATCCCCCAGAGACGCCTCTCACTCCGAGTCCTGCTGCTTCTGATATTTGCCGTGGCGTTGTCGCCGGTGTTGGTCATCGGCGGCATTCGATGGTCCGGCGATATCGATCGGGAAACTGCGTATCGCCGCGAGACCATGACGCTGGTCGCGCAGGAAGCGGCCAGTCGCGCTGAATACATGCTCGAGTCGGCGCCCCTGATCCTCAATCTGATAAGCGCCGTATCCTCGCGCGATCCATGCGCCAACCCGCTGCGCGAAACGCTGAAGGGTCTCCCCGAATACGCCAATCTCGGCATCGTCGACAGCAGCGGCATCGTTCTCTGCACCACGCAGGAAGGCGCAAAGGGCGCCACCACCGCCGGCACACGAGACTGGTTCAAGCAGCTGCGCGATACCGACATCGATGTCGTGCAGTCGGCCGCCTATTATGGCGCTCTTTCCCAGCAATGGATCATCGCCACCGCCAAGAAGCGCAAGACCGCCGAAGGCGCCTTCGATGGGGCCTTTGTCCTCGGCGTGCCCGTCAATTCGCTGGCCCGCCAGCTCGAACGGGCAGGGCTGCCGAAGAACTCCGAAGTCGCTCTCGTTGATGCCAGCGGCCAGGTGTTCGCCAGCAACCACTGGACGAAGATCGAACCCGAAGCCATGGCGGCGCTGAAGGACAGCGGGTCTGGTTTCTTCCTCCTGCGTTCAATCAGCGGCGAGGATCGTGAAGCCGCTCTGGTGCGCCTTGCGGGCAGCGAATTCTTCGCGATGCTGACTGCGCCCAAACCACCAGCGATCGCCGTCGAGAATGTCAGCGCCTTTGGCAACTTCGCGTTGCCATTGCTGGCCTGGCTTCTCGCGCTGGTCACGGCGTGGCTGGCGATGGATCGGCTTGTGCTCCGCTGGCTCGATTATCTCGGCCGCATCGCCTTGCTCTACGCCTCGGGCAAGCTCTCGGTGCAGCCGCTGCGCGCCCGCCGTCAGGCGCCCGACGAGATCAACAAGCTGGCCGACCTGATGGAGCAGATGGCCGTCAGTGTGCGCGACCGCACCAACAGCCTCGAAGCCGCCCTCGAAGCGCGCCACGCCGCGATGAAGGAAATCCACCATCGCGTGAAGAACAACCTGCAGATCATCAACTCGCTGCTCAGTCTGCAAAGCCGCAAGATCAAGGACCCTGCCGCCATCAGTGCGATGGACGATGCGCGCGCCCGCATCAACGCACTCTCGCTGATCCACCGGTCGCTGTACGAGCACAGTGATATCGGCGCCGTCGAAGCGAAGCACTTCTTCTCCGAACTCGCTTCACACCTCGACTCTGCGCTGGGTGCGGAAGACCAGCGCATCAAGATCCAGAGCGAGATCGACGCCGACCAGATCGATGCCGACGTCGCCGTGCCGCTTGCCCTCTTCACCGCCGAAGCCGTCACCAACGCGGTCAAGCACGCCTTCCCTGAAGGCCGTGGTGTGATGGGCGGCCGTGTGCTGGTCAGCTTCAAGGTCGCAGAACACGAAGCCTTACTCACCGTGGAAGATGATGGCATTGGCGGTGCCGAAGCTCAGGCCGCAGCCGCCAGCGGCATCGGCGGCACACTGATGTCTGCCTTCGCCAAGCAGGTCCACGGCAAGCTGGAAGAAGGCCAGGTGGCAACCGGCGGTCGCTACGTCCGCATCCGCATGCCCCGCATCAACGGCATAACCGGCGCCCACCCCACCGCCGTCCCCAAACCCCGCTAAAGCAAGCACGCCAGCCCACCCCCAAACCCGTAGGGTGCATCAAAGATGCACCTCTGGAAGCGTGAACCCTG